>JADIMF010000064.1 GCA_017694915.1 Candidatus Ornithospirochaeta stercoravium | reverse complement strand
GTAACCTTATCAGAAAGGGATGTAACCTCTTCCTTGTTAAGCTCAGCATAGCACCCGGTAACAATGACCTCTGCATGCTTTGCAAAAAGCCTTATCATGCGCCTCGCCTTCTGCTCCGCCTTTGTCGTGACAGTGCATGAATTCACGATGACGAGATCGGCATCGGTCGAAGATGTCAGAGGAAAACCAGCTTTCGAGAAGCTGTCAGCAATCGCTTCGCTTTCTGCCTGATTGAGCCGGCAACCCAGGGTGTAGATATATACATTCACCCCTCTTCCCTCCTAAGGGCATTGAGCACCTTCTCTATTGCCACCTGCAGCGAGAGCCTCATTTCCTTGGCATATGGATTGTAACGCTGAAGATCGTAGAAAAGCTGCAGAGGGTCATTACATGTCTGATCGACGATTGTCATGAGGTTCTTATAACCCTGCGTTGCAATCGGAGTCGGCTTCATTCCCATCTGTCTCAGGGTTCTTCCGACGAAGTGTGTGACGCCCTGGGAGTATGCAGCCTCCTCATCATGACGCTCTGCGCTCATCTCAAGAACGCTGAGATGCATTGACTCAAAAAGAGCTTTCATCTTCTTATATCTCTCATCACTGCTGTCTGAGATAGGACACATCACTATAGGAAGCCCATCCACACCATTCTTTCCGGAATCAGGACCGAACATAGGATGAAGCGCTATCATGAAGCGGTCAGAGGGGATATTCTCCTTCATCCACTTCGCAGGATAGATCTTCACGGAACATGTATCCATGACAATCGTATCCTTGCCTATCCTGCTTCCGACTCTCTTCAGCACGCTCTCGAATGATGATATCGAGACTGCGAAGAAAAGAAGCTCGGAATTCAGAGCTTCCTCCTCTGAGCATCTCTGGACACCCTCAGGAAGAGGATGCTCCGATCTTGAATAGGCTTTGACGCTGAGCCCCGCTTTATATAGACATTCAGCCCAGAAGCTTCCGAATCTTCCGAGGCCGTAAACTGCTGCTTCCATATCCGGATGATAATACTATTCCGCTTTCCTAGAAAAGCCGCTCGGAGACTTTAAGAAGATGCCCCAGCCCCTCCCCGCGGAGGAATATCTCGGCAATGCTTCCCTTCTGGACATGTATCTCCTTCAGAGATGCCGCTCCATGGAATGCGTGCACGCTTATCGCAGTCACGCTGTCGGGAATCACAAGATAGGAAAGGGAGGAATCGAGGAACGCATCCTCTGCAATCTCTGTGCATCCTCCGTTTATCACAAGAGTCTTCAGTGCTGACGAGGCAAAAGCTTCCCTCGCTATCTTCTTCATGCCGAGAGGTGTGACATAGATCTCGCCTTTCTTCTTTCCTGGGTATCTGAGAATATCGCCATTCCAGGAGAAAAGAACACCATCGATGCTTCTGTATGCCCTATTTGATTTATCGACATCTACATACTCGGCATTCCCTAAAATCCTCTCGAGTCCCGATTCAACGCTCTTAGGTACGAATATCTTCTTAAGAGATGGAGGAAGCTCACCGCATTCAATCTTCTCCGTCCCGTTCTCAATCATGTAGCTTGCGCCTTCCCTCTTCCATGGATACGCAAGGAGGGATTTACCTCTGTAGAGAGCACCATCCTCAACATGGGCGCCTTTCTTTGAGTCATCGCCTGTGAATACGAATTCCTCGAGAGATGGAAGCGATGATGGAAGTACACCGAATTCCTCCATTCTCTCAGTCACTCCGAATCTCTTAATCGCGGCAGGAAAAGGAAATGCTGAAGCCGCAGCCTTTCCGATGCGATACTCTGCGATATATTCCTCATCCATCTTCTTCGGTGGATAGAAGATGATTGAATAGAAAGAACTGTCATACAGAACGCCATCTTCCGCCTTATATGATTTATTGCCCTTCTCAACTTCAACGCTTTCTATGTTCTTTCCGTTGGAGAATGCACCATCTTCTATCTCATTCACGGTTTTCGGAATGACTATCTTCCTCGCCTTCGAACCTTTCCTTATGAAACCGGAGGAAATTGCGGTCACGCTTCTGCCGCTTTCAGAGGCGGGAATCATTACTGTATCATCTGTTCCGAAGTATCCGACAGCAGATGATGTGGATTTATCTATACGTCTGAATTCAAAATCACCGATGCGCATAGCGCGATGGTAGCTGAAAGAGCAAATCTGAGGCAACAGCCCCTTTTCCCCTTTGAATTACTCCGATTTGGCGATATATTCATAGATGGAGAAAATCCAAGGAGATTTGACTATGACATTTGCTGAGAAAATGAAAGGGCTCGCTAAGGAAGCTCACAAGAATCTCGTACTTGCAGAGGGTCTTGAACCAAGAACGGTAAAGGCTGCAAGGAAGATTGCAGATGAAGGTCTTGCCGCTTCCGTTACACTCGTGGGCGATGAGAAGAAAGTAAGGGAGAATGCAGCTTCTCTCGGAGTATCACTCGAGGGAATACTCATCAGTGATCCAGCTACATCTGACAAGAAGGAAGAATTCGCTAACGAATACTATGAGATGAGAAAGCACAAGGGTATGACTCCGGAGCAGGCTCTTGTGGATATCGTGGATGAGCTGAGATGGGGTGCAATGATGGTTCACCTCGGATACGCAGATGCGATGGTTGCTGGTGCTGAGTCCACAACTGCAAACGTTCTCCGCGCTGCTTTCACGATCATCAAGTGCAAGCCTGGCATCAAGAGCGCTTCATCATGCTTTGTCATGGCAACAGATAAGAAGGAATTCGGCTACAACGGAGAGTTCATCTTCGCTGACTGCGCAACGATTCCAAATCCTACAGCAGAGCAGCTTGCAGAGATTGCGGAAGAGTCCGCAGCATCCTGCCGCACATTCCTCTGCACAGAGCCGAAGGTAGCTCTTCTCTCATACTCCACAAAGGGATCTGCAAAGGGAGAGCTCATCGACAAGGTCACTACAGCACTCTCGCTTGTAAAGGAGAAGTGCCCGGATCTCGCAGTCGATGGAGAGCTTCAGCTTGACGCGGCAATCGTACCTGAGGTCGCAGCACTCAAGGCAAAGGGATCTGCAGTTGCAGGACATGCAAACACGCTCATCTTCCCTGATCTCCAGGCTGGAAACATCGGTTATAAGCTCGTACAGCGCCTTGCAGGAGCGGAGGCTTATGGTCCTATCCTTCAGGGTTTTGCAAAGCCTGTATCTGACCTCTCAAGAGGATGCTCTGTTGATGATATCGTAGTAACATCAGCAATCACTCTCGCACAGGCTGGTTCTCTTAACTAAGAGAAATAGGAAAAAGAATTCCAGAGCTGCTCCAGGTCATCCTCGAGCAGCTTTATTTTTCAGACCTTCAGCGCTTCCATAAGGCTACAGAGAGTATCGAAGGACAGCGCTTCCGCCCTCTCCTGTCCTGAAAGACCGGCTTTAATGAAAGCACTCTCTATCATCTCCCTGCCCTTCGATGAGAAATACGGCGAAGAGACGAGGTTATTTCTTATAGTCTTCCTTCTCTGGGCGAAGAGCGCCCTGATCATCGAGAGGAAAAGCGCACGATCAGAGTCCGCAACAAGGCTCTTCTCCTTTCTTTTCATGACAATGACAGCGCTGTCGACATTGGGCGCAGGATAGAAGCATGTACGAGGAATCGTGAAGGCAACTGAATTATCGTAATCGAGCTGGGTAAGTACCGAGAATGATGAGTACTCATCATCCCCAGGCTTCGCGCTCATTCTCTCCGCAACTTCCTTCTGCAGTGTGAATACCATTAGATCCGGAAGATACCCATTCTCAATGAGGCGTGCAATCATTACAGAGCCTACATTATATGGAAGATTACCGATGATCCTCTCAGCATCCATAGGTCTTTCAAAGAGCGTATCGAGAGCATCTCCCTCGACGAGGGAAAATGAAGGCTCATCTGCAAATGCCTTATCCCTGAGAATCGATGCAAATCCGTGGTCAATCTCAAAAGCAGTGACACTGCACTTCTCTTTGAGAAGCAGATGTGTTATAGCGCCAAGTCCCGGACCGATCTCCCATACCTTATCTCCCTCCCCCGCTTTTACGAGAGAAACGATTTTCTCCCTTGCAGGAGCTGAGGTCAGAAAGTTCTGTCCGAACTTCTTGGTCATGGCAAGGCCGTTTTCCTTCAGGACATCCGCTATCTCGGAAATACTGCTGTAATTGAGATTCCACATACCGCAATGTTAGCATTATTCACCGCCGAGATGGAATCTGATGATGAAGCGTCCGATCAGAATGATGAAAAGAGAGGCGGCGACCAGAAGAATATATTCCAACGGAGCACTGAATTCCGGAAAGACTGCCGCGACTTCGAAGGCCTTTTCCATAACGACGTAAAGAGCTGAAAGGACAGGACTAATGAAAGGAAAGAGAACAACTGCGATGGATAGCCCCATATATCCCGATATGAGGGCTGAGAATGGAAAAGATGTGATAATCGCCCCCAGCTGATAGCTTCCGAATACATCAATCGTAAGCGGTATAGAGAAAATCAACGCTGCAGCGGATGCCGCGGCAGAGACTGAAAATGAATACGGAACGGGCAGAATGCTCCTTATCGATTCATCAAGGATATCAGAGAGGATGAATATACCGCCAAGGGATATAAAGCTGTACATCGCGCCGAGATCAATAACGGATTCAGGAAACAGCGAAAGGAGGATGACATAAGAGAGCATGAAAGCCTCATCCATACCCAGATTCCTGTAAAGCATGCGGAATATGAAAGCTCTTACAAGCGATGGCCTCCAGCCGGAAAGGAAGGAGAACAGGAAGAGTATGATATCGATTATGCCCCCGCTTCTTCTTCCGAAGATGAGACGGAGTGGTTTCGATATGATGAGAGCTATTATCGAGAGGTGCATCCCTGAAAGGGCCAGCACATGAGCCAGTCCCGACTTCCTTGCGTTCTCAGATAGTGCAAAGACACCCTCCTCCCCATATCCAAGAATGAGCCGCATGCCAAGTTCCCCCGCCTCCCCTGCGCTTCTCAGACGGCTTTTTATCCATGACGAGGCATGATGACGAAGAGATGCGGCGGGGCTTCTCTCAATAAGCCTTGCCGATCCAGAGATGAATATCTCACCGGAGAAATAACCATCACTTCTCACGATATCCCCATAGATGAAATCCGAGGAAGGGGCGATGACATATATACTGCCATCTGCAGAGAAAAGATTCCCTTTATTATCTGAAACAGCCTCAAGCATCACCCTGTATCCAGTGCTCCTTCCTCTTTTCTTCGAGCTGTCCTGTATCACCTTGCCATAAAGCGTGGATACCGCATCTCTTTCTATGGAAATATCAGGAGTGGCAGATGAAAGGGAGAACATGGTTACCATGAATATGGAGAGAACCAGAAGATATCTTACAGCCTCCCTTTTTCCTGCAAGAAGCAGAACGGAGAATACAGGAATAATAACCAGCGGACGCGAAAAGAATTCCGGATAAAACCATGAAGAATAAACCGCCCCGATTACAGCGATATACCCGAATGATGATTTCTCTTTTTTATAATGCCTCACATATAGATATACGCTTTATGAGGCGATTTTGGTCAGCTTTTTGAAGTGAGCGCGATATAGAAAGCAAGATTCTGCAGATCAAGACCCGATACAGCCGCCTGATGAAGGAGGAATCTCGCCGTCTTCTCCTCTTCATCATCCTCAAGTCTTTTGAGGATTCTGTCCATCGCTTTGTTCTCCTTCTGCATATATGCTTTCATTGCTCTCTCGAGTTCCGGCTCATCTTTGACAGCAAGTTCAGGAAGAGTGGAGGATGCAATCATCCTCGAAAGCTCAAGCGCTTTATATCCATAAAGGGATTCATAATATACCTCGCATGTTCTGATATCATCAGAATACTCAAACGAGGCATTCTCTATCGCGCTGTAGAGAACCTCGCGCTTCGCTTCAGCCATTGAGGATTTCTCATCCAGCCGTGAAAGCCATATCCATGCTAGTGTTGCAAGAAGAAGTCCTATGAGAATCTCATCAATCATGGGAATCGGATCCCTGATAACAAGAGTGAAGAAGAAATATGAGAAGAGGAAGACAACAGCCGAAATCACGAGGCGCGGTATATACCTTCTGTTCTGTATCCAGAGCGATACTACATCATCCGCCTCACGGTAAATGACCTTTGAAGCCTCTTCTTCCTCTTCTCTTCTGATGAGCCCTGAGGAAATCCATACCATGGATTCATCATCGCAAAGCCCATCCGCTTCTGCATAAAGGAGAGAGCTCAGGATAAGAGGCTCTCCCCTCCTGCGTATATAATATGCCCGCATCAGAGCGCTGCCATGAACTCCGCTTTGACCTTTCCGACCTTCTCCTCGAGAGCCTTTCTTCCATCGCTTCCCTCTGTAAGGAAGAGATAGTACTTGATCTTGGGCTCTGTTCCGGAAGGACGTACGACAAGTTTCTCACCGCTTTCGAAGCGGATGATGATGACATCGGCTTTCGGGAATCCTGTATTCTCACCAAGGAGATCCTCAACAGACTGTATCTTCCTAGAGACGAGGGTATCACCGGCTTTGAGAGTTCTCATTGAAGCCATGATAGCCTTCATCTTCTCCTTTCCTTCTGCACCATCATATTCATTGGAGAAGACAACCTCTGTCGAGTATCCATATGTGGAATAAATCTCATCCAGTCTTTCCTGAAGCGTGATTCCCTTCGAAGCGTAGTAGCACATCATCTCAACTGCGGCAACTGAAGAGGAAACAGCATCCTTGTCGTGTACATCTGTCACAGTAAGGAATCCATAGCTCTCCTCACACCCAAAGAGGAAGTAGCGGCCAGGATTCTTTCCAGTCTCGATTCTCTCGATTTCCTCTGCGATGTACTTGAAGCCCGTAAGAACATCCTTGCACTCACCACCATTGTGCTCAGCGATCTTCCTTACGAGATCAGTAGTTACGAGACTCTTCGCGACAAACGGAATACCCTCCCTCTGCTTTTCGCTTGCAGTAGTGAGAAGATAATCGACAAGAAGCGTCGCTATCTGATTACCTGTGAGAAGGAGATAATCGGATTTATCAGGATTCTTAGGGATAGCTATGCCAAGCCTGTCCGCATCAGGATCCGTTCCGATTACGATATCTGCCTTGATGTCCTTCGCAAGTGCTATTACCTTCTCCATTGCCTCGGCGCTTTCAGGATTAGGAAGCTTCACCGTCGGGAAGTTACCATCTGGATTCTCCTGCTCCTTTACAACAGAACAGTCGATTCCGAGAGTCGAAAGCATATGGCGTACCGGTACATTTCCAGTTCCATGGAGCGGTGTATACGCAACCTTTATCTTCGCACCCTTGATAATCTCCGGGCGTCTGAGGGAAGACATCACCATGCTGTAATATGCTTCATCGACAGAAGCAGGCACAGATGAAAGAAGACCGGATGCCCTCAGATCCTTCTCATCTCCATCCTTGATATCCCCGCTCTTCACGGCATTCGCCCTCTTGGCTATCTCGATATCATGCGGAGGTGTCACCTGACCGCCATCCGACCAGTAGACCTTATAGCCATTGTATTTCGAAGGATTGTGCGAAGCCGTGACCACAATACCTGAAGTCGCCTTGAGGTGGCGTACTGCAAAGCTCAGCATCGGAACCGGATGAAGCGTGTCATAGAGATATACTCTCACGCCATTTGCAGCAAGCACCTTTGCTGCTGATAGCGCGAATTTATCAGAGAAAAGCCTGGAGTCATACGCGATGACTGTCGAAGGATTCTTAACTGAGGCATTAAGGTAATCCGCAAGGCCCTGTGTCACCTTCCTTACCATATATGTGTTGATTCTGTTTGTTCCGCCGCCGATGATACCACGCATGCCTGCAGTTCCGAAGGCAAGAGATGTATAGAACCTGTCGTAAAGGCCCTCCCAATCGCCAAGTCCGACTGCGTTCTCGACTTCAGAGCGGAAAACATCATCAGTTTCAGATGCAATATATTCCCTTGCAGCAGCAAGAACATCCTGCTTCATCTTCTCAGTGAATTCCATCATTTCCTCCTTTTTTCTACGATTCTATCATATATTCATTTCGTTTTTCAGTTTTTCAGATAGCGTTTCCACGTTGTTTATCGTATTTTCTATCCCAGATTCCCTCAGTTCCTCTTCCGTACGGAAACCATATGAGACGATAAACGTCCTTATGCCTGCCCTTCTGCCGGTCTCGGCATCAACCTCGCTGTCTCCGACATAGAGAGCCTCCGCAGGGGATGAACCGACTTTTTTCAATGCAGAGACAAGGAGCGTGGGATCCGGTTTAAGAGGATACCCCGCCACTTCTCCTGAGACATAGTCAAAGGTATCAGGGAGGAGAGTTGTGACAATCTCCTGCACGATCTCATTTCGCTTGTTGGATACTATCCCAAGCTTCACTCCGCCATTCTTCAGGTCTGACAGAAGCTCAGGAATACCATCGTATGCTTTCGTATGAACAGCAGGATGATGGATGTAATAATTCATCATCACGGTGAACATCAGCGAGAATTCCTCTTCATCCACGATTCCGTTAGGATGCTTTGCCGCAACAGCGAGTGAAAGAGCCCGTCTGAGACCTTTTCCGACATAGCCTCTCACCTCTTCCTTTGTCGCTTCCTCCCCATCATAGACACGGAGGGCATAGTTTATCGCGGCAGTTATATCATCAAGGGTATCGAATATTGTTCCATCAAGATCGAAAAAAACAGCTTTCATAGTCATATGATAGCTATTTTAAGCAAGTTGCACAGCATACGGCAGAAGTGTACGATTCAGATATGCTAACGATCAGACTCAAAGACGGAAAGGACAAAGCTGCCCGCCGTCATCATCCCTGGGTATTCTCCGGGGCAATAGACAGTATCTCCGAGGATGAAAAAGGCTTTGCGGAAGTCCTCTCCACAGATGATTACTTCATCGCTTATGGCTGGTACGATGCGAAAAGCCACATACCTCTTCATCTCCTTTCATGGAACAGAAATGACAAAGCCGATGAATCGCTGATCAGGAAGCTGACAAGGGAATCGATTGCAAGAAGAAAAGCCTTCTTCTCTCTTCCTGACACGACAGCATTCCGCCTTATCCATGGAGATGCAGATAATCTTCCAGGCGTTGCAGCAGATGCCTACGGAAAAGAGATCAGGATAATCGTCTCATCGCGTTTTGCAGATGATAACCTTCATATAATCGCAGAGGAGATGAATTCCTGCCTCCATCCTTCCATCATCGAAGCCGTGACGGATAAGCAGTTCTCATCGCTTGAAGGCATAAGCGAGAGGATAAGGCATTTCCGTGATGGAAAGGAAGCAAAAGAAGAAGGAACGAGGGAGAACGCAAGGTTCATCGAGAGCGGGATCTGGCATGAGGCAGCTCCCGGAAAGGGTCAGAAATCAGGATTCTACTGCGACCAGAGAGATAACAGAAATGCGATAGAACGCTATGCTGAGGGAAAGACAGTACTCGATCTCTTTTCATACACAGGAGGCTTCACGCTTCATGCCCTTCGCGGTGGCGCGCTCTCTGTCGATTCCGTCGATTCATCGGAGTCAGCGCTCCGCCATCTTCTTTTCCAGATTCATCTCAACGAGGACAAGGGAACAATCCCACAAAGATCAAGGGAACGTGTCACGATTACCGATACGAATGCCTTTGAGTACATCAGAGGCGTGGAAGATGGGAAATATGACATGATGATCCTCGATCCTCCGAAGCTTGCAAAGACAAAAGGCAATCTGGAGAATGCGATGAAAGCCTACAAGGACCTCAACAGGATTGCAATGATGAAGATAAAGAAAGGCGGAATCATCGCCACATTCTCATGTTCCGGCGCACTGACGCGCGAGGATTTCAGGAAGGTGCTTGAATGGGCCGCTGCAGATGCACATAAGGATGTGGAGATACTCCACACGCTCTCTCAGGGAGAAGATCATCCTGTGCGCCTTGCGTTCCCTGAGAGCGAATACCTTAAGGGTTATATCCTCAGAGTGCTCTGAGTCAATCCTCGCCTTCAAGCGTATGCTTCTTCCTTCTGAGATATTTGATCTCGGAAGGAGTTTTTTCTGCCCTGTCCTTTCTCTTCCTGCGGCCTCTCTTCTCTCCAAGCCCTGCTGTTATGACTGACTTGTTCTTCCTGTCTGAAATGATGAAGAGACCTATTACAGCAACAATGACGCAGATTCCGAGGCAGAACAGCCAGGCCCATTTCCCTTCCATTCCTGGTATGGCGACATTCATTCCGAAGAATCCCGTGATGAATGTAGGGAACATAAGCGAAAGCGATATGACAGTCAGTCTCTTCATTATGACGTTCATGTTGTTGCCGATAACAGATGCAAATGCATCCATAGTACCGGTGAGGATATCTGAATAGATATTGGCCATCGCGATAGCCTGCTTGTTATCGGTAATCGCATCTTCGAGGAATTCCATCTCCTCCTCTCCGTGCAGACGGAAATACGGAGTCTTCTGGAGCTTCTCGAGAAGCACTTCGTTATCTGTAAGGCCTGTAGTGAGATAAACAAGCGACTTCTGTATCTGCAGAAGCTGTATCAGCTCATAGTTCATGATTGACTTCTGAAGCTGCTCCTCGACAAGGTCCTTCTGCCTGTTGATGTATTTCAGGAAGCGTATGTAGACAAGTGCCGCGCGTCCGAGAATGGAAAGGACGAAACCTTCCATTGTCTCAACAGGGCACTGTCTGAACCTGTGCCGTGCGAAATCATCGATGACAACGCTATCCCCCCTGCAGATCGTTATGATCTTATCGGGGAAAAGTATCATACCGAGAGGTATTGAAGTTCTCTCAAGAGGCTTGTCCTCGTCCTCCTCCGCAGATGGCAGACGGCAGATGATGACAGTATAGTCATCCTCCCTTTCGATACGGCTCTGCTCGTCCGCATCCATGATATCCGCCAAAAGCTCTGCGGAGATGAGATACTCATCGGTAAGGATGGAGATATCATCCTTATCGATCTCTCTGACATCAATCCATGTATATTGCTGATTCTGAATCAGATCGTTTCTCTTCGTAATCATCAGGCCTCCCCCGTGCCTTCAGATTCCGGTTCTGCTAAAGAAGGAAACGGAAGGCATTGGTTGTTTCTATTGCTTTTTCAGGTAACGGCACCGAACTGCCTTCGTCCATATTGTTCTCCTTCACCGGTGGATAGTATCACAAAAAAGAAATAAGTGAAAAGCTGTTTTAACACAGCCTTCACTATAATATTCCTGACACAGGAATGAGGTATCCGCTTACTTTCCGAATGGGAATATCGGATACTCACCTTCAGCCTTTTCATAAAGAGAAAGAGGATCAGATGGTATCTGAATCTCCTCATCATCAAGGCCGAATGTTTCGATAACCCGCCCTCCGAATATGCTCCTGAGACGGCTATCATCAGCGCCATGCTTCCTCAGCTCTGAAAGAAGAAGAAGCATTCCAGGTAGTCCAGGTATTCCAGACGCGCCTTTTTCCTTATCGGAGAGAGTGTGCGGCGCATGGTCGGACTCAGCCCAGTCGATAGTTCCATCAAGAAGAGCCGAGAACACCGCATTTCTGTCCTCTTCAGAACGCAGAGGAGGATTCATCTTCAGATATCTTCCGTGATCAGTTGCATCTGAGACTGACAGAAGCGCGTGATGAGGTGTAGCCCCCATCGTTATTCTCATATGCTTTCTTGCATCTTTCACAAGACCGATAGTTCCGGCTGTCGACACATGGCAGATGTGAAGAGTACCTTCAAACCCCGCGTTTCCCGCTATCTCGATGATATCCCTTACGCTCTCCGTTTCCGACTCCGCGGGACGAGCGAGAGAGTGAGTTTCAAACCTTCCAGGAATATACAGTTCAGGGTGCATCAGGCTTTCCTTCTCCGCATGCACTGCGAGAACGCCTTTATACCCGAGAGATGAGAGAAGCCTCACTATCTCCTCCTGCCTCTTCTTATCTGTTATACCCATGTTTCCAGTGCTCTGGGAAAGGAACATCTTCAGACCGACGACAAGAGGAAAGAGCTCTTCCTGCAGCTCCACCATCTCCTTTATCTGGTCATCCTCCGTGGTTATACCGGCATAGAGATGATACGACACACCTGTTTCTTCCGTTGCCTCGCCGCCTTTTGCAAGACGGTCGAGAATCGTGTCACGGTCGATGCACTGCGGATTGGTATTCGGCATATCGAAAAGATGGGTAAAGCCAAGGGATGCCGCGACCTTCATGCCGTGAAGAATCGTTTCCTTATCGCTCTGCGTCCAGTCTCTCAGATGAACATGGGGATCGATCATAATTCTGCCTTATTCTCCTTGAGCGTCTTCCATGTGAAGAACGTGCCTTCCTTGCATGGAAGATGACCACCGCATACACATTCTCCGCACATACCTATGCCGCACATCGTATTCTTCTCCATCGAGAGATAGATTGAATCATCTGCGACACCAAGGGAGGAAAGAATCTCTGCTGCTTTCTGCATCATCTTCCCAGGTCCTACGATATAGCAAGCGGTATCGCCTGCAACATCTTCAGCGGTGATGGTGTCGAGCACACGTCCCGGCTTGCCGTCATCAGCAACGAACATGACTTTGCCATATGTGGAAAGAACATCCTCCAAAGGCTCCTTTCCATTCTCCCTCTCGACGACGCCTACCCTTATATCCATCTCGGTGCCATCTTTCTTAAGCATGTCACCGATAAGCGGGAGTACAGCAGATCCTGTGCCTCCGCCGATAAGGAGGGCTTTAGCACTCTTTCTGTAAACCATTGGTTTTCCTGAAAGACCACGTGTATAAACCTCATCTCCCGGCTCTAGCTCGAAAAGCGCCTCGGTAAATGCTCCACGCTTCTTTATGAGGAATGTGAGAGGATCATTGACCGCAACAGAGAACGGCTTCTCGCCTTTCCCTGGAATCCAGAGGAATACGAACTCACCGGCCTTGCAATCCATGCTGCCTGTGATGGTGAGAATCATCACGTCCTTGTGCATCTCCTTGGAGATCACAGTATGGGGGGTATACTGAAGAGGAAGATCATCAGTAAGAAGCGAAGAGACATCTCCTCCTCTCTTCATTGCATTGAAGTAATCCTCCCACTTCTGAGGGTTTACTCTGGAAAGGGCCGAGCCTATGCCGACAGAATCAGCACCTGCTTCAATCATCGCCCTGGCATCCTCTGGTCTTGTTACTCCGCCCATGCCAAGGATGATAGGTTCATCACCGATAGCCTTCCTGATTGCAGAGATGCAGGAAAGAGCCTCTTCCCTTACCCACTCGCCAGATGCGCCGCCCTTTCCTCCAAGCTTATTATTGAGGATCGGCTTTTCTGAGTGCGGCTCGATATAAAGCTTCGGACCGACTGTGTTTATAGCGGCAATACCATCTGCGCCCTTATCGATGACAGCTTTCGCGATCGTCCCGATATCAGGGACATTCGGAGTGAGCTTTATGATGAGAAGTGCCTTGCGCTCAGGATATGCCTTGCATATCGCCTCGACATATGAAGAGGCTATTTCAGCATCGTTTCCGATGGAAGCTCCGAAACCGGCAGCTGCGTGAGGACAGGAGAAATTCAGCTCAAGCATATCAGCATATGGATCGAAGGCTTTGACAAGCGTTATGAAATCCTCTGGATTTGAAGCAGAAAGCGATATATTGAGAATCGCCCTCAGCCCATCCTCGCGAAGAGCTTTTATCTCGGGAAGGATAACATCCATACCCGGATTCCTGAGTCCTACGGAATTGCCGAAATTACCAGGTGAAGGAGAACAGACGATAGGTTCCCTGTTACCTGGATTCGGTGTTACCTGGAAGCTCTTCGTCGTTATGATATCCACAGAAGGTATCGATCTGTCGAAAAGCCTTATGAGCTCATCCTTGGTTGTTCCGACACCGGAAACGGTGGACAGGATGATATTCCCCTTTTTGTGATTTCCTCTCAGAAGCGATGCTGCATCCATCAGACAGAAGCCTCCTTGATAAGACTCTTGACCGCATCGATGACAAGAGAGAGCCAGTTTTCAGGAGCTGTTCCCTTCTTCCATGGATGAGTGAGGCCTGATGATGAGTTTATTCTTGCAAGCTCTGCCGGGTATCCGGAATCCTTCAGCGCAGCCATTACATCGGAGGCACTTCCACCCTGGGAACCTACGCCAGGAATGAGCATCGGGATATCCCTATCGGAATAATAGGATGCAATGTCATGAAGTTCCTTCATGTTCGTAGCGCCGACAACAGCTCCGATTCCCTCATGTTCCTCGCTCCAGCGTGCAATACGATGAGCCACTGCAAGGTAGAGAGGATAAAGCTCCTTCTCATCCACAGCATCCACTACAAGGATATTCTGAAGATCCGCGGCTCCTGGATTCGATGTCCTGTTAAGAACATAGATACCCTTTCCCTCATAAGCAAACGGCATGACCGAATCCTTTCCCATATAAGGAGATACGGTTACAGCATCTGCATTCCATGCAGAGAATGCCTCTTCTGCATAGTTGCCGCTCGATCTCGCGATATCACCACGCTTAGAGTCGAGAATCACAGGCACTGACGGGAAATATTCGTCGAGAAGCGCCAGGATATCCCCGAGGGCAAGCGAACCTTCAAAAGAACCTTCACGAGGTCTGTCGAGAGAGGAATAGTATCCGAGATTCGGCTTGAACGCAGCCGGTGAGATTCCCTCCTCATTCATCTTCTTGAAAATCGTGCCGAAATATGATGCCAGACGGTCTCTTATGCTCTTATCTGAAGCGGGGAGAACGGAGAGCACGGGATCGAGTCCCATGCAGACAATGTTTCCGCTCTCCTTGGCGCTTTTTCTGAGAAGTTCATTGTATGTCATCACTTAACCTCCCTCGGGAATCCCCTCTTCTCACCCCATCCGAAGGGATCTTCTCTCCACTGATGGAGGATATCGGCTTCTTCGGATGTGATGTAACCTGTGTCACAGGCTGTGCGGATCATCGTGTCATACGAGAGGATCGTGTAGAACTCACACTCAGGATTGAGCGCATGGAATGCATCCTCTGCACTCTGGAAACCATATGTGAAGATGGCAAGGCAGACATTGCAGATTCCGCCGGCATTCCTTATAGCCTCAACAGCCTTCAGGGATGATGAACCTGTTGAGATGAGGTCCTCGATGAGAAGTACGTTCTGGCCGTTATAGCCTTCCTTCCCGATACCCTCTATCTGATGACCAAGTCCGTGATCCTTTGAAGATGAGCGTACGTAGGAGAGCGGCTTGTAGATCATATCAGCAAGGCTTGTCGCATGAGGAATACCAGCAGTGGCAGTACCTGCGATGTTGTCAGCCTTGACACCAAGGGATTCAATCATGTCCGCGAAGGCATCGCGGATCAAAGCGCGGTATTTAGGCTTTGAAAGGAACATACGGTTATCATTGTAGATCGGCATGTGATAACCGGAAGCCCATGTGAAAGGAGCCTGCGGCGAGAGCTTTATTGCTCCGAGTTCGAATGCGCCTTTTGCAAGGAGCGGTCCATAGTATTCAGTAATCTCTTCAAGTCTTTTCATATTTCCATCCTTCCTATCATTTTATCATTCATGGGCGTTTTTTCCATATTTCCTTGAATGTATGGAATTTTCCGCAGTATGCACATGCGAAGTGTCCATCAGGAGTCCTGTAGAATGCTGCAGGAACACCCTCCCCGTTCGACGGATGCGATATACATGCATCATTCTGGCAGCAGAGATCATCGAAGTTGTAGATGCGCGGCGGCATATGGATCCTGTACTTCTCCTCAACGCGTCCGTTGCGGATTATATTCAGCGTGCAGTGAGGCGCAACAGCAGCAAGTCTCTTGAGATCCTTTCTCTCGAATGGCCTGCAGCCAGGGCGGAATATGATTCCCTTATACTGTCCATCAGAACCTCTGGAAATCCATTCACCACCCCTTCCCTCATCAAGTCCGAGAACCGATGATATGAGACGCATATGATCCCTGATCTCACCCGGAGTATCTCCTTTGCAGATATGGTCGATAACAATACCATCTGTTATAGGACGGACGCCCTCAGAGTAGTTCTTCGTCTTCTTCTCACCAGAAGGTTCGACACGTATGATGTACTCCTCCGTTCTCCTGTCCTCATCGTGCTCACCAGGAACTGGTGTGTAATCATCACCGATCTTTCCTCCGATAAGAGAAAGAAGGACAATGCGGCAGTACATGCCGTTTATGGCCTGACGCTCCCATCCGTTGAGCTCGGTCTTGTCGAGCCACGTAGGGATTGTCGGATGTTCCTTATGGCGCGGAAGCGGATGATAGAACTTCGTACCCTCTTTGAGATATGGAAGGAAATCGCGGCGGAATGTTATTGCCTCTCTTAGTATCTCCTGCTTCTGAAGGATTCTCTCACCCATTCTCTCAAGCTGTGGACGAGTGAAATACCAGAGCTTCGCGATATCACCATTCTTCAGATATGCCTCAATTGATGGATAGATATTAACCTCGAAACCATTTTCCTTCATCTTCTCGATATATGCTTCAGGCATCATGAGCTC
>JADIMF010000063.1 GCA_017694915.1 Candidatus Ornithospirochaeta stercoravium | reverse complement strand
GTATTGTCTGAATGGCTGATGCTGTATATACAGCAGCTGTTTCGGATCTGAGAATATTGGTCTGCAGCAGGACTGGGATAGCTCCCTTTGATAGCGCAATGGAGCATTCCTTGTCTGAGAAACCTCCCTCTGGACCGATGAAGGCAGAAATCCCGGTTTCCGGAGTTATATCCGACAGTGCCTCTTTGATGGTCTTTGATTCAGTAAGCTCGCTCTGATGGAGTATCAGGATTTTTCCATCTGCTCTTTCGATAGCCTCGCTGAAGGAAATGGGGCCTGTTATCGAAGGCTCTCTGCTTCCTGATTGCTGGACAGCCGCCCTTGCTATAAGTCTTATCCTCTCAGCAGCATGATCGTTGAGCCTGTCCTGGGTGAATTCAGTTTCGATGAGTATTATTTCCTTCACACCTATTTCAGTAAGCATCCTGACTTCGGTTTCATTCTTCTTTCCTTTCAGCACTGATATATACATTGATATATCCGCAAATGGGCCTTTGTATGATGAAAGATCGTCAAGAAGGGTTTCTTCAGGCGTATCAGTATGCTCAAGGGTTATATTATCCTCATCAAATAGGAAGGCTTTGTAATAATTGTCCTCAGAATCCTTTGCCGTAAATGTATCGTTTACTTTGAGGCGGAGCACGGAGAAGAGATAGTTCTTCTCTTTTTTCGAAAGTTTATAGACATTGCCTTGCCATTCATCGCGGCGAAGAAGAAATACCCTCATTCTCCGAATACCTCCAGAGCCTTTTCGATACATGGATCGAACCAGATATCAGCAACAGGCCTGTCTTCGTAATCCATTGAGTAGATGTATTCATTCCTTATAAGAAGCTTCAGCATGCTCTCTGGTACTCCGGAGGATGCGTAGAGCTCTGCAAAATTCTCCGCATTTTCCTTTGTATATTCCGGATGTTCTTCTATATAGGAAGTAAAGTGATCCTCTTCCATGAACTTCTCATATGCCTTCATCTCTTCATCTGAATATTCAGGTTCCGGGATTATTATGTCAGGAGTTATTCCGACTTCATGTATGTCACTCCCCGATGGTGTGTAGAAGTGTCCTGTTGTTATCTGCACATAACCACCAGCAAATGGCCTTATTTCCTGCGAGATTCCCTTCCCGAATGTCTGGCTACCGATAACCGTAGCTCTTCCATTGTCCTTTAAGGCTCCTGTGAGTATCTCGCTTGAAGATGCGGTTCCCCCATTTACAAGGAGAAGGATTGGCATGGATTCCGGGATAATCGTATTACTGTCAGCATTAACAATACTCTCAGGACGACCAGAGCTTTCCTTGTATTTTGTTTCAAGAAGACGGCCTGACGAAAGGAAATCATCAGCAATTTCAAGAGCACTCTGAACCGTTCCGCCGCCATTGTTTCTGAGATCTATGATAAGTTTCTCTGCCCCTTCAGAAAGAAGCTTTTCCATATCCTTCTCAACAGATTCTCCTGTCGTAAGCGAGAATGTATATATGGCGATATATCCTATATCATCGGTAATCATTCCCGATGATGTCGATGGAGTTGTTACTGTTTCAGGCTGCAGTGTTATATCGAATACAGCTGTCCCTCTATGAACTGTCAGGGTGAGATCCTCTCCCGGATGTCCTTTCAGCAGGTCAGATGCTTCATTTGCAGTGAGAGGAGCCGTGCTCTCGCCATTTATTGCCGAAATCATATCTCGGGGTCTTAACCCAGCTCTGTCCGCAGGACCTCCTGGAAATGGGGAGATTATCACAACCATGTATGTTTCAGGATCCGACATATCCTGGAAACTGGGGTTCACCTTCGTCAGGTATGTTCCTATACCGACATATTCACCTTCAGTTGATTCTGTGAAATCATCTGTATCCTCAGGTGGAATGTAATATGAATACTGATCTCCCAGAGAGTCTATCATTGCTGATATAAGCTCTGTTTCCATCTTATCGGTATCGATTTCATCGAGAAAGCTTCTATCGAGATATGCATACAGATTCCCTAATGAATAGAGTATCTGTGAGATGCTTCTTGCTTCGGCTGCTGTCTCCGCGGGATTGAGGTATGAAGGCCTCTCGGAGATGACAGGTGTATATTCCCTGCTTCCTCCCGCAGGAAGATTCAGAATTGAAAATATAGTAAGAAGCGCTATGGCGATTCCTTTCATAAAGACAATATAGCATAAATATGGCTGTGGAATCTCCTTACTTAATAGGCTAGACTATGGTCATGCTTCCACTTTACATAAAGTACCCGGAGTGGATAGATCCTTTTGTGATAGAAGGTCTTCCTATCAGATGGTACGCGGTGATGTACCTTGTAGCTTTCTTTATCGCTTATGTCATGTTCAGGTATCAGGCAAAGCATGACGGGATGATTGAGATAAACGAAGATGACAGCCAGACGTTTTTCTTTTATGCAATTCTCGGGCTCCTTATAGGGGCAAGGCTGTTTTCCGTTTTATTCTACAGTGATGCCGCTTATTACCTTACACATCCCTGGATGATATTCTGGCCTTTCAGGAACGGACAGTTCGTAGGGCTTCCCGGTATGAGCTATCATGGCGGTGTTGTTGGAGCAATTGCAGGTGGTTTTCTTTATACAAGGCGCCATAAGCAGACTCTGATGAGTCTCACTGATACGGTTGTCACCGGTATTCCTCTCGGATATACATTCGGAAGGCTTGGCAATTTCCTCAATGCAGAGCTCTATGGCCGCGTGACAGAAGTACCCTGGGGAATGGTTTTTCCTACGGCCCCTGGATTCTCGACAACCCATGAATGGGTCCGCACGGTTGCTGATGATATAGGTATGCCATATAGCATAGGCGATGTGATAAACCTTCCTCGGCATCCTTCACAGCTATATGAAGCGCTTTTTGAAGGTGTGGTTCTGTTCCTTATCCTCTGGTTCATAGTACGACCAATTAAAAAGAAAAAGGCGATGCCTGATGGCTTCGTTTTCTCATTCTATCTGATGGGATATGGACTATTCCGTTTCTTCATCGAATATTGCCGTCAGCCTGATGAGGGTATCGGCTATATAATAGCACTTGGCAGGGAAAGCAATAATATTGCTCTCTTCCAGTCATTTCTCAATATATCGGAAGGACAGATTTTCTGCTTCATAATGGTAGCAGCAGGTGCTCTGCTTCTTTCATTCCTGCTTATAAGGAGGCAAAAAATTGGAGACTACAATAGAGGAAAGGGTGGAAAGCCTCAGGGCAAGGCTAAGGGAAGAAAAGCTTGATGGTTATATAATAACCGGCACGGATCCCCACCAGAGCGAATATGTGGCGCCCAGATGGAGAACTCGTGAGTTCATATCCGGATTCACAGGTTCTAGCGGGATTGTGATCATAACGCTTACGGAAGCCTATCTCTGGACTGACAGCAGATATTTTATCCAGGCATCAATTGAACTTCCTTCCTGTTATACCCTGATGAGATCTGGTACGGAAGGAACTCCTGATCCATGGACATGGCTTTATGAATATGCAACTGAGGGGATGCGTTTCGGAGTTGACTCCTCGACTATCTCGATTGCTCATTTTTCCGAATTATCCTCATCTCTCAAGGAAAAGAAGGCAGAGCTTGTAGCATCTGATGATTTCCTGTCTCCAATATGGAAGAACAGATCTGATGTGCCTATGACTCCTTGCGAGGAGATGGAAGAGGAGTATGCAGGAAAGAGCGCACATGAGAAACTTGAGAGCATAAGGAATGTTCTCAGGAAGAGAAATCTCAGATGGACATTCATAGCCTCTCTTGATGATATTGCCTGGATTACTAACCTGCGTGCTGATGATATTGCTTGTACGCCGGTATTTGTCTCCTATCTTTTCATATCACTTACTAAAGCAGTTCTTTTCGTAGATGAGAGACGATTTGATAAAGATCTTCTCAGAATCGTCAGGAAGGATTTCTCGATAAAGCCGTATGAAAGTGCCGCAGAGAGCCTTAGCTCACTTGCAAAAGGTCCTGGATACTTCAATCCTGATCGTGTTCCAGAGATATTCTCCTCTGCTCTTTCAGGAAAGAGAAACGAAAAGGGTGCTGATATCTCTGTCCTGATGAAGGCCTGCAAGAATAAAAAGGAACTTGAAGGTATGAGGCTTGCTCATATCTACGATGCCTCGGCCTATGTCAGTTTTCTTTCAAGGCTCGACAGAAGCCAGATTTATGATGAGATAACGATATCCGAAAGGCTTGAGAATGAAAGGAAGAAGATTCCCGGGTACCTGGGACCATCATTCAGCGCAATCGCCGGCTTCAGGGAAAATGGTGCGATGTGCCATTACAAAGCGGAGAGAGGCTCTGAGAAGAAGATAGATGGACATGGGCTTCTCGTTCTTGATACAGGCTCACAGTTCAGATTCGGCACTACAGATATAACACGAACATTGTTCTTCGGGGCTGATGAGCCGACAGAAGAGGAGAAAAGAGACTATACCCTCGTCCTCAAGGGACATCTCGCGCTTCTGTCTCTCAGGTTTCCAAAGGGAACGAAAGGCTTTCATATCGATGCCATTGCCAAGCAGTATCTGTGGAAATATGGTGAGAATTTCTTTCATGGCACAGGGCATGGTGTCGGTTGCAGGCTGTCCGTGCATGAAGGTCCCCAGAGGATTTCACCAGCTGTCATAGATGTGCCTTTGATGCCTGGTATGGTTTTGTCTGATGAACCTGGGCTTTATAAGGAAAACCGGTACGGAATAAGGATAGAGAATCTTCTGGCGGTGAAAGAGGATATGAAGACGGAGTTCGGAACATTCTATTCGTTCGAAACCCTCACGCTTGTACCATATGAGAAGAAACTCATTGAAATGGAGCTTCTTACAGAAGAAGAGGTGAGGATCATCGATGACTATCATAAGCATGTTTATGAGGTCCTTCATGAACTGGTCGACAGCGATGTGCTTCCATGGCTGCAGGATGCCACTTCACCGCTTCATGTGAATCGGATATATTCATAAGGAGGAGACAGATAAATGGTAGAACCACTCAAGAAAAACGGTAAAATCCAGCGCAGAGGACCTGTGATGCTTGTCATCATGGACGGCGTAGGGTTCGGTAAGTATAAGGATGGCGATGCAGTTGCTCAGTCAATGACAAAGAATCTGGATGCGCTTTATGCATCATCGCCATGGACAAAGCTTAAGGCACATGGTACAGCTGTTGGTCTTCCTTCCGATGCTGATATGGGTAACAGCGAAGTAGGACATAACGCGATGGGATGCGGCAGGGTTTTCGCACAGGGAGCAAAGCTCGTATCCAATGCCATCTCTTCTGGAGATATGTTCAAGGGAGCTACATGGCAGAAGCTTATTGAGAACGTCAAGAAGAATCAGAGCACCCTTCACTTCATCGGTCTTCTTTCTGATGGTAATGTCCATTCGCATATCGATCATCTCAAGGCGATGGTTGAAGAGGCAAAGAAAGAAGGCGTGAAGAGAGTAAGGGTACATGCTCTTCTTGATGGTCGTGACGTAGGCGAGATGTCCGCTCTTGATTACTTCGATCCTTTTGCTGATTTCCTTAAGGAACTCTCATCCGATGGTACATTCGATGCTGCTATTGCTTCAGGCGGTGGAAGAATGGTCATAACAATGGACCGCTATAATGCTGACTGGGATATGGTCAGAAAAGGCTGGGAGACACATGTCCTCGGAGAGGGCAGGATGTTTGATTCCGCTCATGATGCAATCGAGACACTTAGAAAGGAAACCGGAGCAATCGATCAGGATCTTCCTCCGTTTGTAATCGGAAAGGATGGAAAGGCTATCGGAACAATCAATGATGGTGATTCCGTAATCCTCTACAATTTCCGTGGCGACAGAGCTATTGAGCTTTCACGTGCTTTCGATGAAGAGAACTTCACTGAATTCGACAGAAAGAGATGGCCGAAGGTAGAGTATGCGGGAATGATGGAATACGATGGAGATCTTCATATTCCTAATCAGTATCTTGTATCGCCTCCTGCGATTGACAGGGTTATGGCTGAGTATCTCTGCGCGTCAGGCGTGAAGCAGTTCTCAATCTCTGAAACACAGAAGTTCGGACACGTGACATATTTCTTCAACGGTAACCGTTCCGGTAAGTTCGATGACAAGCTTGAGGAATATGTTGAGATTCCTTCAGACAAGGTGCCTTTCGAGGAAAGACCATGGATGAAGTGCGCTGAGATTGCAGACAGGGTAATTGCTGAAATCGAGAGCGGCAAATGGGATTTCATCAAGCTCAACTTCCCGAATGGTGACATGGTCGGACATACAGGCGTATTTGAGGCTGTTGTATGTTCCATGGAAGCCATGGATCTTCAGATCGGAAGACTCAGGGAAGCTATCGAGAAGGCTGGTGGTATCATGGTTGTTACAGCAGATCATGGTAATGCCGATGATATGTTCGAGCATGACAAGAAGGGTAATCTCAAGCTTAAGGAGAATGGTGATCCGAAGGCAAAGACTTCCCATTCGCTCAATCCGGTACCATGTATCATCTATGATCCGGAGTACAAAGGAGAGTATTCAAAGACTCTTGAAGAAGGACTTGGAATATCATCAATCGCGGCAACCTGCATTAATCTTCTCGGATATGATGCACCGTCCGATTACGATAAATCCATTGTTGATTTCAACTAAAAGAGAGAAGGCGCTTCGGCGCCTTCTTTCATCAGAATGTGGTTTTCGATGTTACCGTGAGCATCACGATTCCCGTGACATAGAGAATGGCTGCTATTGCGGCTGTTATGAGCTCGTTTGATATAACAAGGAAATTGCCTATCATCAGAAGGATGAATGCGGATGTCCTGCTTATCGAATGGGTTGCCCGGTCTTTTATCACAGCCGCGATATAGGTGAATATCGATATCAGATAAATCACTGTGAGTATGATCATCAGATAGGTATCATACTGGGATGTGAAAACCTTCATTGACGCAAGGGATCCTGTTCCTGTGTTTATAGGAGCTGCCAGTGAAAGGAATAATGCAGCACCTATTGCAATAGTCAGATACAGTTTTATCCTTGAGGCGTTTGTTCCGTAATACTGCACAGCTGAGAAAACGAAGACAACAGCGGCGGAGAATATGGCGAAACGCTCAAGAATCAGGACCGCATTCGGTGGCAGTATCATAATCCCCGTTATCTCTGCATAGAGAGGAAGTATTGCTGTCGATTCAAGCGCAATGAAAGAGAAGAGAAGCGGAAGAAGCGTACTGTCGATGCTGTGCGTTCTGTGCCTGACTCTGAGTATGAAGAGAAAGGCGACGGAGGATATGATTATGATGAGCTGTGGTAAGTAATTCATCATATAAAGAATCCATCCAGTCGTACGCTGATCCAGAATGACCACCGTCATGTGTATCAGTATTGCTCCATATGCTATTGAGATGAGCATCTGGAGCAGCAGGGCAAATGATAGCTTCTTCTTCCTAGTTTTCTTCTCAGGCATTTAGATTGTATCCCTGTAAGGAATTTCTATATCCGTACCGATTGCCGTGGCAACGATACTTGATCCATAGGAAGATATTATTGAATCAACCATCGCACCTAGGCCTCCAATAAGAGGAAGCATTGCGATGATGGCATTCTCAGCACCATAAAGGTTTATTCCAAGGATATTCAGCGTCAGTACTGTTATAAGCGCTGTTTCCGTACCCATCGAGAATGATGATATGAAGGAAACGAGAACTGCGGTGAGAGCAGTAGCTGCGATGACACCTGTTCCAGGCGCTTCATTGGCGGTTGCCTGATAGAGAGAAAGCAGGATTATAGTTGAGATGAAAGCACTTCCGCCTTTTCCTATTATTGAGAAAACAGGAACCGTAACAGAGCTTATTCTCTTCTGAACTCCTAGATTCTGGCGAGCGATGCTCTCTGAAACAGGTATGGTACATACGCTGTTTGATGAAGAGAAAGCAAGGAGGGCAGGAGCTATCGACCTCAGAAGCACTTTATAAGGATTTTTCTTGAATCCTGTAAAAACTCCATAAAGAAGAGGGAGAATGATAAGTACAGCTGCAGCCAGAGCAAGAACAATGAGCACAGCATATTCAGGTGCAGCGAATAATGTCTTCTCCTGATAGATTCCGATAAAGAGAGAAGCGGAGGCAAAGAATGTAAGGAAGAAGCCATATACTGAGTATGTTCTGGAAATCCTGTACATCACCTCTGCAAACGAATTCATAGTAGTATATGCCGGTCTGATTATGTCTGAAGATGGTTTCAGCGCAAGTCCGAATATCCAGGCGACGATTACCACGGGAAGAATGAACCTGATGGTTGTAGCAAGCGTCAGGAAAGGATTTCCGGGGTAAAGCGAGGATGAAGAAGACGAAAGCATATAGTAAACGTGGGATGACAATGTTCCAGGTGCGCTTCCGGCAGAACTCGTAACAGGGAAAGCTTCAGGTTCTGCGATGAAGATGATACATGCTGCAAATGCCAGTACCAGTGCTGAAACAACAGACCACAGGAAGGACATGCCTGCGGTTTTCCATCCTTTCCTGTCCTTCATAAGAGAAGCTGTTCCGGATGCGAATGAGATGAATACGACAGGTATTGTAATGAACATTCCAAAGCTTACGAGAAAGGATGAAACCGAAGAAATGATCTCGTAGGCCAGATCGATAGAACTCATAAGAAGCGCAGCTGCCAGTCCCATAAGCAGAGCCGCTATATATGTAATCCACGTTTTCATATCGAAAAGAATACAGCACCTCAATCCTGCCGTCAATGATTTGACATCTAAAGTGTTGTTTTGGTTCGATGTAATTAATTGTTATGCTTGAAAATACAAGAAAGAAGGGGAGCCTGTGTAAGCTCCCCTTGCCATATTATTCCTTTTCTTCTTCCTCTTCATTCAGAAGCGAGCGTAGCTTGTAGCCGCTGACGGCTTCTTTCTCGAAGAGTGTCTTTACATAAGCGTCGGCGTCAAAATCCCTTATCTTCTGGCTTATTGCAAACGAAAGGGCTGAAAGCAGGACAACCCGCTGCATCTGCTCCTTGTTGTACCAGATTTCTCCCTGATACTCGTTGCACTGGGTAAGGTTCTTCACACCTTCGTCTTCTGCGATTGCCGAGAAGATTCCGATACTGGATCTGCTCCTGTCGTAATTCTTCCATGCATTTAGGATTACGGCAGCTCCGTGCGTTACCGCTCTTCTTTCATTGTCGGAATAACCAAGCTCTCCGAACTCGTATTCAAAGAACGCATCGACAAGAAGCCTGTCAGCTTCTTCCATTGCTCCTCTGATATTAAGCTTTCTTGTGAAAGGATAGAGAACAAGTGCAGAGGCGATGGTCAGAGGCAGTGCGTTATCAGCACCTGACCAAGCTGAGAATGCCTTGCCTTTCTTCTCCCTGAAAGCAGAGACGAGTGTTCTTATCAGACGGATGGTCGGTTTTGGTTCGACTTCCTCAGGTACAACACCGATCTGGCCTTTCGCTGGTTCATCAAGAGCACTGTATACTTCAGGAATCGCGGCATAGCATTCCGCAATAGAAAGAAGAAGTTCTCTTTCGGCCTGCTTCGACAGCCTTCCGTCCACCATATCCCTGATATTCTTCAGCGTTTCCTGGCTTCTCAGGGCTTCCATTGCTTTATAAAGAGGCTCAAGACGGAGAAGCGCAACAGCTTTCGATATATTCCTGATGCCTTTCCTTCCATACATTCTCCAGAGCTTCTCATAGCTTCCGTCTGTGTCCTCGACTTCCCTTATGTTCCAGAAGACTCTCGCCTCATAGCCGTTAAGACCGAATGAGTATCCTTCCTCATAGAGCTGAATCGAAGGAATGATGTATGTCAGACCATCTGTGAAGCAGTCGAAGAGGGCATAAGCGCTACCGCTGAACGAGAGCCCGAGATTCTCCGCAAGCTTCATCGTGACAGTCGTCCTGCTGTCTTTATCCTTCTTCAGCTTCGGAACGGAGACATTGATTGTACCGCCTGTCATCTCATACCTGTTGTTCACAAGTACGAGCGTGCGTTCCTTGTCTGTACCGTTGACAAATGCATATACGGATTCCTCAACGCCCCCCTGCTGGTTATAGCAGTCATAAAGCTGGAAATACTCAACTCCGGAGAAAAGGAATCTCCTTCTGAAAAGCGGGAATATCCTGCGGTAATGCTCTCCAATGAGCCAGTCGTTCGGAAGCTCGTTGTAATAAGCTCTCCTGTACTCCATTCCGTACTTCTCATGGTAGCCTTCAATCTGTCCATGACCGACCATCGGCAGGCCAGGAAGGGTTGCAAGAAGCGTACAGACTGCAAAGTATTTGTCTCCGTCTCCGAACTGTGCAATCGCAGTCTCCTCATCAGGATTGTTCATGAAGTTGACATAGCGTTTCAGGATTTCAGGTTCGAATACAAGCGTGTTCTTTATGCCGAGTCTGTATTTCTGGTTCTCCTGATTCTTCAGCATGTTCATGAATGCGGAGTTATATACCCTGTGCATGCCAAGAGTTCTTACGAAGTATCCTTCCATCATCCAGAACGCTTCAGCAAGAAGAAGGGTATCAGGGACTTCCTGTGCAATCCTGTCTACTACCTCTCTCCAGAATTCCTGGGGGATACGGCGGTTGAACTCCTCGTCGCTTATAGCATGGCTTGCTCTTCCTGCGATATCACCGCCATGTCCCGGTTTCGGATACCAGAGGCGCTGTATATGGCGTTTCGCGAGAGTCATAGCTGCATCGAACCTGATGATAGGGAAGTTCTTCGCTACATGTATGATCTTCTGTATTACGGCTTCTCTTGTAACCGGATTGAGGTAATCGAGCTGAGCAGTATCATTCCACGGCATCGACGTTCCATCGTTTCCATGGAATATATATCTTGTTCTTCCGTTTCTCTTATCGACAAGACGGAATGTGACAGCAGCATCGGTACGATCATAATAGTGATCTTCGATCTTCACTTCGAAATCAGGATTATTCGAGAGGTCCGGTCCGTTGTACGTATATGACGGGAAAGGCGGCCAATCCTGCTGGATGAAGTAATCAGGATGCTCGTAGACCCAGTTTCCATCGATACCCGTATGATTCGGAACCATATCCGAGGCAAGTCTTATGCCTCTCTGCTGACAGCGCACACGGAGATTCTCAAGAGCTGACCATCCTCCGATAGCCGATGATATCTCATAATCCTTAAGTGAATATGCGGATGCTTCAGCATCAGGATTTCCGCAGAGATTCTTGATCTTCCTGGAAGCTTCCGATCTTTCCCACAAGCCTATCAGCCAGAGAGCGGTGAAGCCTCTTTCATGAAGGATATCGAGTTCCTTATCAGGAATCTGGTCAAGGCGTGTTATGGAACGCTTATACTGCTTCGACAGCTGGTCAAGCCAGACGAGAGTACATTTTGCCATCATGACTACACGCGGCATCCAGTTTGAATCGTCTGAGAATGCCTCGTATTCATTCAGCTCGCTTTCCGAGTAGTCGATAACATGTGTAGGTCCGCCGCCTCCGCCGACACCACCTCTGTCTTTCTCCTCCTCGCGGATGTAATCGAGAGAAGTCTCAAGAAGGCGTATGAGATAGTCAGGAAGGAACATGCTCCATTCCCTGAGGATGTATCTGATCTGTTCTTCAAGTGAGTCCGGATATAACCTTGCTGGAAGCTGCAGCATGGTGAAGATGTCTTCGGTGTTCGGCTTTCCATTCCTGAGATCATCCTTCACAAAAGATGAGAGGATGGATGATAGAGCCTTGCATTCTTCCGGATATATGATTTCATCGGGAGATACGAAAGGCTTGGATGCCGCGAGAAGAGCAGGGTTCTGCATCAGGACCTGATGTATGAACCAGCCTCGCATATCCTCTTCCATGCGCGTTGCTGGCGAGGGTTTCTTCTCTTCCAGTGCAGGTGACGGAAAGGTCCTTGAGTAGAATCCGAGAGCATCTGAAAGCTGTTCGTTAGCCGCTACAGTTGCGATTCTTCTAGAGAAGAAGTCATTCTGGCCGTCGCTCATTCTCGCTGTAAGGACAATCTGGTATATCAGATGAAGAACAGCGGAGGCATGAAGGCGTCCTGGAGATACGAAGCCTCCTTCTGCACCCTTTGCCTTGAGCTCGTTGTTATATCTATAGGCAAGAAGCGAAGCTTCCCTATAGAGAAGATCGATGCTTTCATCTGTCGGGAATATTGCATTATTGACTTTAATCCTCTCTCTGGTGATGAGAGGTATTCTTAAGTCCCTTCTTTCCATAAAAACTCTTCCTTTTGTTTTAGTGCATATCTATCCTATCACAAAGATAGTGTGTTTTCAGCAAAAAGCCACGCAATAATACACAGGAAAAGCATTCTGTCTGAAATTTCAGATGGAAAGCTCCGTGTTTTCCGCCGCGATAAGCATCTTTGGCGTAATTTTCGAGAATAGCTGGGAAAGCATTATCTTCTCTTCGTTTCTGAAGGGACTTGTGACATAAAGCCTCACATCACCATGGACAGGTCTTCCGATTCCTATTCTGAGACGGTAGAAGCTATCATAACCAAGGCGATCCTTTATGCTCCTGAGTCCATTGTGTCCCTGAAGCCCGCCGCCTTTCTGTATTCTTGCTTTTCCGACAGCAAGCTCGAGATCATCATGGACAATCATTATCTCATCATCCTTGAGCTTGAAGAATGATGCTGCCTCTGAGACTGCCGTGCCTGAGAGATTCATCATCGTCATCGGCTTCAGGATCATGACTCCGTTTTCCTTTGTGAACTGCGAGTGGAATTTGATCTGCCATGAGGCATAAGGAAAGAGGTAGTCGCAGAGAATGAACCCTGCGTTATGCCTTGTATCCTTGTATTCTTTCCCTGGATTTCCCAGAAATGCAATGAGCTTTATCACGGTGAAAGTATCAGAAAGAAAAGAGTTAAGGTCAATTCTCAATAGCCATAAAACTGTTTTCTCTTTCCCCTCTTGTTCTTTCGGGCTATCATAGCGATGTGACATTGTACTTTGGAGGTGCATTATGGCAACAAGCAAGCTCAGTGGGGATTTCATCCTCAGAATTCTTGTTGGTATCCTTTTCGTTGTAATCGGAATCGAGGGTATCGGTGGATTCGGTGGCAATGCAATCTATGATGAGCTCGACGAGGTTTTCGAGATTATCGTAGGTGTTGTTCTTCTTGTAGCAGGTCTTCTGCTTATCGTTCCGTCATTTATCGGCGGTATCAAGGGATCCTTTGTAAAGATCTCCACGCTGGTCGTTCTCGTGGCATGGATTATCTTCATTATCCTTGATGATTTCGTTTATGGTCTCAAAGGCGTGAACGGAGATGAATGGTTCCTCTGGATTGAGGATCTTGTCTATCATCTTCTGATTCTCTCCTGCGTATATAAGGTAGCGGCCCCAGCTGTCAAAAAGCTCGGCAATAAGTAAGCTATCTGGATCTCGTTACCCTTTTCTTCGGACAGCGTCCATTCTCAGGACACTTTGAACAGAAAGGGGAGACAGGAGTACAGACCTTCTGCCCATAGCGTACAAGGAGCTCGTTGAGTGGTATCCAGAAACGCTGGGGCAGTATTTCTCTCAGTCTTTTTTCGGTATTCTCTGCTGTTTTCGTATCAACCCAGCCCAGCCTGTTTGCTATTTCATGTACATGGCAATCAACACATACCGCGTCTATCCCATATCCCAGATTGAGAACAAGCGATGCAGTTTTTATTCCAACTCCGGGAAGCGATAGCAGCGTGTCCATATCATCAGGAACAATGCCATTGAAATCATTCACTATGATTGTTGCGACTTTCTTTATCTGCTCGCCTTTGCGTTTGTAGAAACCTGCGGGTTTTATCAATTCCGCAATCTGTTCTGGTTGCATCTGTGAAAGTGATTTTATGTCAGGGGCTATTCTGAACAGTCTTTTTGATGCTTCAAGAGTGACCTCGTCTTTCGTTCTCAGGCTTATAAGCGTTGATACAAGGACCCTGTATGGATCCTTGTCTTCTTCTGCGATGAGGCTTACAGAAGGAAGGGGAGAACCAAGCTCTGCAAGTTTTTCCGAGAATTCATTGAAAACTTCATCGATATATCGTTCTTCAAGCATTGTCTTTTTATTGACCAAAACAGCTTATAAAGCTAGTTTTTCTCCTATGATTGTAATCCTAAAGCAGGGTATAACACCCCAGGAAAAAGATAAAGTAAGATCCTTTCTTTCTGAGAAAGGTTTCATCGTCAAGGAAATCGTAGGACAGCAGGACACGATTCTCGGAGCGGTTGGTAAGGTTTCCCTTGATCCAAGAACCGTGGAGCTCCTTCCGGGCGTAAGTTCTGTCGTTCCTATTTCCAAACCTTATAAACTGGCATCGAGAGAACTCAAGAAGGAAGATACGATAGTCCGCGTCGGTAAGGTAAGCATAGGCGGCAACAGAGTTGCTGTCATCGCAGGTCCCTGTGCGGTTGAGAATTACGATCAGATCATGACTATCGCAGAATCTGTCCGTGAATCAGGAGCTGTGATGCTTCGTGGCGGTGCATTCAAGCCAAGGACCAGCCCGTATGCGTTCCAGGGACTGGGTGAAGAAGGTCTTAAGCTTCTTAAGAAAGCCGGCGATGCTTTCGATATGCCTATCACATCGGAAGTGGTTTCTCCTTCGGACGTGAAGATGATGGCAGAGTATGTCGATATGTTCCAGATCGGAGCAAGGAATATGCAGAATTTCGAGCTGCTGAAGGAAGTAGGCAAGACCGGTATGCCTGTTCTTCTCAAGAGAGGTCTTTCTGCAACTATCGAGGAATGGCTTATGGCCGCAGAGTATCTTATGGCTTCCGGAACAGATCAGGTGGTTCTCTGCGAAAGAGGAATAAGGACATATGAGAAGGCTACAAGAAACACCCTCGATTGTTCTGCGATTCCTGTCGTCCAGAAGCTTACGCATCTTCCTGTAATCGGAGATCCATCACATGCAACCGGTATCCGTGACATGGTCGCTCCTATGAGCCTTGCCATTGTCGCATCGGGTGCATCCGGAATCATTGTCGAGGTACATAATGCTCCGGAGAAAGCCCTTTCGGATGGTCCACAGTCCCTTTATCCATCGCAGTTCAGAAAGCTTGTTCACGACATCCAGGCGCTTTGCCCTGTTGTCGGGAAGAGCCTTGAGAGGGTTCCGAGAACAGAGAAGACTTCATCTGAAGGGAAAGCAGAGGCAAAGAAGAATGACACATCTTCCATCACAGTTGCCTTCCAAGGAGTAAGAGGAGCTTTCTCTGAACTTGCTGTGCGTCGTGCCTTTGATGATAGTGTATCCGTTCTTCCATGCCATAATTTTGCAGATGCCTTCGATGCCGTTTCCTCTGGAAATGCGAAGTATGCGGTTCTTCCTGTTGAGAATACGCTTGGCGGAACGATTTACGACAATCTCGATCTTCTTGCAATGCATCCTGAACTCACGGTAGTAGGAGAGGTTCAGGTGAGAATCCAGCATGATCTTATTGTCATGCCGGGAACAAGGATTGATGAGATAAAGAAGGTTTATTCGCATCCACAGGGCCTTAAGCAGTGCAAGGCTTTCCTTGATAAGGAACTTCCAGATGCAGAAAGAGTTCCGTTCTTCGATACAGCCGGAGCTGCAGAATTCGTTGCAGGAGCAAAGGATAAAACCATCGCAGCGATAGCAGGTGCACCAGCGGCGGCCTTCTATGGCCTTGAGAGCTTGAGAAGCAGTATTGAAAGCGATGCCTCGAACTATACTCGTTTCTACATCATTGCACGTGAAGAGAATGCAGCTGTCTACAGATCTCAGGCTCCTCTTGATAAGGCTGCCATATCTTTCTCGGTTTCAGATGAATCAGGATCGCTTATGAAAGTCCTTAGCCTTCTTGCCGATAAAGGCGTCAATATGACAAAGCTTGAATCGAGACCGATTCCGGGCAAGCCTTGGGAGTATCTGTTCTTCGTAGAGCTTCAGCTTCCTCAGGATGATGTTTTCTCCGCGCTCTGTGAGGAGATGAAGGAGAATACCGTGACATTCAGGGTTCTCGGGCTTTATACCTCGGTAATCGAATGATTGCTCGCGAGTACGATAAAGCAATGCTTTTCATGGGAGTCCTCTCAACAAGAGGATTCCCTGAGTCTCTTTTGAATAAGCTGGAGACTCTTTATGGCCCTATTCTTATTAAGAGCACCCCTTTCCCCTTTGATTTCACGGATTACTATGTTGAGGAAATGGGGGAAGGAATAGAGCGCTTCTTCATCGCTTTCCCCAATCTCATCTCTCCTGACAGTCTTGCTGATATAAAAACGATGACGGATGCGATTGAGCTTGAATATGCGGAAGAAGGAAAACGAAAAATAAATCTCGATCCTGGTATCCTGACAGAGGCCAACATAATACTTGCAACGACGAAGAACAGATCTCACAGAATCGCCATCGGGAAGAATCTCTATGGGGAAGTAACGCTTATTTATCAGAATCATAAGTACAATGCGCTTCCCTGGACTTACGCGGATTATAAAAGCGAGAAAGTGCAGGATATACTGCTTTCTTTCAGGAAAGAATATCTTCAGTTAAGGAAAAGCTGACCAAAAATGCGTCTTACGGCGTATATAATATATGAGGCTTTTATTATTCATTTCATTTCTCGTTCTTTCTTCATGTTCTTTCCAGCATGATGTCACAGTGACTCTTGTAGTTCCGGAATACCATCCATTTGAAATCGCAGCGGACAGTGAATTCTGGTATACGCTGACTTGCTTCGATGGTCGCACGATAAATGAACGGCATATCCCCAAAGGTACAAGAACGCTGAACGTCAGAGTGGAAGCCGGAGGGCTTTCCGTTTTCTCTTTGAAACCGTTGGGAGAGTTTGGGTCCCTTGGAGGTTTCTATGAACCGGGAGAGAGCCAGGAAGTTCATATGCTTTCTGAGAATGGTTCTTTTTCCGATATGCTTTTAAGTGCAGCATCTTACAGGCCAGATTCAGTAAGACGATTATCTATAGTGAAGGTAATGGAGGAAGTTGATGACTTGCAGTCCATTGATGAGCCATCATTTCTGGAAGATGTCTTCAATGGAACTCTTGGATACGGAATAACCATTTCAGATAAAACCGGGATGTCATCCGACACGATACCGGAAGGCATGTGGGTGTCTGAACGATATGATGTTCCTTCTTTCGAGGTGCCGTTCAGCTCCCGTCCTGTGCATTTTCTGCTATATCCTGGGGTGTATCGTTATGCGGAATTCGATAAGTCTCTTCTCCTCACTGTGATAATAACCGAAGAAGGTGAGACAAGTGAGATGTTTTCCGAGCTTCCTTTGTGGTAAGCTTCGTTCTATGGAATCCTTAAGAGAGCTATATAGAATCGGATACGGTCCATCTTCTTCTCATACAATGGGACCGAGAAGCGCCTGCGAGATGTTTATATCATCACATCCTGAAGCAAAGACGGTTAAGGCCGAACTGTATGGTTCTCTTGCTGCGACAGGGAAAGGACATTTAACGGATCATGCGATAAGGGAAGTATTTTCTGCTCATGGTATTAATGCCGAGATAAAATGGTTTCCCGATGAATTCAAGACATTTCATCCAAATGCGCTCACGCTAATCGAGACGGAGCCTGAAACTGCAGAGGAAACATATTACTCAGTCGGTGGTGGAAAGGTCATAAAAGAGGGAGATGCTGAGGAAAAAACCGCGGAACCTTATGACAATGAGAAGCTTGGCTCGATGAGCCGTCTTCTGAAGTATTCCGATTCTAATGGCTACCAGTTCTGGGAAGTTGCCATCGAAGCTGAAGGTAACGATATTCTTGATTACATGCGGGAAGTGTGGACTGTCATGAAGGATGCCATCAGGAACGGATTGGAGGCAGAAGGTGTTCTTCCCGGAGGGCTTCATCTTCAGAGAAAGGCCTGTCAGTCATATGCGAAGGCAAAGGATTTCTCGGGACCTCTTGGCAGTACAGCACTGGCTTTCTCTTATGCACTTGCTGTTTCTGAGGAGAATGCTGGAGGCGGGAAAATCGTAACGGCTCCGACCTGCGGTAGCTGTGGCGTTCTTCCCGGAGTTCTATACCACATGATGCAGGAGTATCAGATACCTGAGATAAGAATCCTCAGGGCACTGCTCACAGCAGGAATGGTTGGGAATATCGTTAAGGAAAATGGTTCGATATCAGGAGCGGAAGTCGGTTGTCAGGGAGAGGT
>JADIMF010000062.1 GCA_017694915.1 Candidatus Ornithospirochaeta stercoravium | reverse complement strand
AACGCTACCACACTGGAGCTTGCTTCTTATTCGGCAGTTACGACAACACTGCTTAAAATTACAACTACTGTAGGAACCCAGACTTCAAACAATAATGTCCAGATAACGATTCCGACTGCAGAAATCCAAGCCAACATAACAGTTATTGACGATAAAATAAGCGCTTCAAACATCACAATATCTACACCTCCCACCCATTCTGGTGCCACTATCATTGTTGATAATACAGAAGTTCCTGTCGATTCTGTCTCAGGTGAGCAGGATTCAGCTGCTGGATTTGATGGTTTATTTGATGACGGTTATGGAACCAAAGAAAATCCTTATGAAATCCGTACAGCAGTTCAGTTCATGAATATCGCAGATGAACGAGTTCAGGAAATGTTCAAAAGAGGCGAAAATGACAGCATCTATTTTGAACTCACAAGCGACATCGATCTTAGAAACTGTGAGCAAACAGTCATTGCAAACTTTTTCTCCGGCAATCTAAGCGGAAACAATCACAGGATATATGTAAACAATCAGATAAATTATTTATTCAACTATCTCTTTGAAGACACCACGCTTTCTGATTTCAACATTGTTCTTGGCGATACAAATCCTACAAAGATTTTCTATGCTCCTGCCTTCCTTGCAACAGGAAGTTTCAACGGGTACGACAGGGGATTGAAAAATAGCCCTTCCAGCGCAACTGCATATATTTACGACAAACCTACATTGACAATCACAATGAATGATGTAGATTTCATCGGGCCAGAAAGCAGATTCTGCTATCTTGGAGATGCCAACGCAGCATTATATGCAACAGATAATTGCAGTGTAGCAGCAGCATTATACAATAATGAGATTGATTCAGATACATTTATGTCCTGTGTCTATACTACTGAAAATATAACTCCGTCAGCCGAAGAATACTGGACTGTTTATCATATCAATTTAAATAACTGCGATGTCTCTGGAAACTTCACAGGTGGGTATAGCGGATCCGGTGCGGCAATCTTCATTGGAGGGCAATTATACGGAACACAGGTAACAATAACAAACTGCTCTTTCACCGGCCTCCTTGAAGGCTGGAATGTAGCAGTTGCAATAGCAAATAGCAGTGGATGTTCAACAGAAACAACGTCCTCAAAAGTTGCAGTTTCAGGCATCACAGGAGGTACTGTCACAAGCTTCTCCGGAAAAGGTTCCGCAGAATACAGCAATGCAACCAATCTTCCTTCCATAGGCGATATCTCTTGCACCTTCACAATAGATAATTCTTATGCACTTACTTCCCCGAAAAAGGATGAAGCTGGTAAAATCATATTCGAGAATTCATCGACATCTGGGACAGCTTCCTATCAGGTGAAACTTGGTTTGCCAACGCTGTATTGGTACACGGATGAAAGCAGCTCATCATGCATAACCGAGACAAATTCAAACACAATCACACTTAACTATAAGTCGAACGATGAACTGACCAAAACTGCTATCTACAAAGCAAAAGTACTAACTTTGCTTGAAGCTGAGCATATTGCAAATGAAGGAAACGGATTTGCTACTCTTGATTCTGCAACGTGGATGACATCAGATGAAGGATACCCTCTTACTTTTGTAGAAGACAATGGAATGCAATACCTTGTCATCGATTACTCATCGAGAATCGAATACGCATTCATGTATTCAGCAAGTGGGCTAAAAAACGACGCTGCATCCTACTCTGAATTATCAAAGGCAATTCTGATTGCAAGAGATAACAATGGCAGGACTATTGCAACATCAGATTTCGCTACAATCTAAAAATAAATAGATAACCAGCAAGCCCCTCTGCCCATCTGCATTGGGGCTTTTCCTACAGGACCTAAGAAGAAAACAAAGCCCCTTATCCTTGCGCTGTGGAAAGAGAGATGCTAAGCTCAATCTATGGCTGAGCGCAAGAATTTCTCACGTTATAACATGCGCTGCGGAATCCTTCTGAGAGCACCTGAGGGACAATGCCGCATTACGGATTTATCAATTCCGGAGCTGGATTCACGGTATCTGGCACTGACAGGCAATGATATCCCTGGGAACAATACATTTTCCTTCCTTTCAGGGAATATGCCCATTATAGCCAAGGAAACACTGTCATACCCCGGCCAGATTGTTCTCGCGCTCTTCGCCCCTGATTACGAATCTGCATCCCTCATGATGAGGAACATAAAACTGGAGACGGAGCATCTTGAAGATGCAGTCCCTGTTGATGTCCCTGACAGTCTGGAGTACAGCTGGGGAGAGAGACAGGAAGAGGAAAGCAGATACAAGGAAGTGACATCACACTTCACCCTCGAGCATATCGGAAGGCCTACGAGAAGAATCTATTCCGTAACGGCCTGGCTGGATGGCGCGAACATGCATATCGAAGCTCCTACCGAATGGGTGGAACTTGTCCGTGAGACCGTGGAGAAAGCAACAGGTTATCCAAAGCGGAATATCACAGTGCATACAATGCCATATACAGCCCGCCATGATGAGTATCTGATAGAACCTGCAATACTTGCGGCAATAGCGGCAACAGCGGCAATAAGATCAGGGCTTCCCTCCGAGATAAGGACAGAAGGCATGTATTCCAGGCCTGAGATAAAAGTTGACAGGACAACGGAGACAGATGAGGATGGAAAGCCTGTTTACGAGACAGCGGTGATGACTGTTGATCAGGGGGCATTCCTCTTCGCTTCTGAAGAGTATCAGAGGCAGGCAATGACGGGGCTTATCCCCCCTTATCCGCTGAAAGCCTTCAGAGCCAGCGTGAGGATCGCATCTTCTTCGAACTACCCCGCGGCTTTCTGCGGTTCCCTTGGTTACAGCGAGGCTCTTGCCGCAACTGAATATCATATATCGCGGCTTGCGGATAAATCTGGAGTCACACCTGCCCTGTACCGTCTTTCAATCGAAAAAGAGAAGCGGAAATTCACCGATTACATCCCCGGTTATGATCTCGAGGAAACAAAGAAATGCATCAAGAAGGCTGCAGACGAGGCATCCTATGACAGGAAATGGGCTGCAAATTCCTTCCAGAAGGATGAATTCGGACTTCTTGGCTACCTCAGAGGCGTCGGTATTTCCTCAGGAGTCGGGATATCAGGATTTTCGACAACCCTTTCAAAGGAACTTGGTTTCTCCCTGATGATGACATTCACTCAGAAGCACAATGTCACTGTGAACACATCGGCATTGAACCATCCGGGAACTATAAAGATATGGAAGGACAGGATTGCCGAGAGAATCATACCAGGCCGTCCTGAAGGCGTAATGTTCCTCGATCATGGTCCTGATACCATCGATACAGGCCCCGATGTCCTTTCCCGTCTTGTCGCATCGCTTACACCACAGCTCGAGAGCGCGGCAAAGAGGCTCAGCGTGCTGAAGGATACGGAAAAACTCCCTGTCTCGATAAGGCTGGATGCCGAGAATACATACTATCCCTGCGAATTCGAGAATTCCGGCTGTGGAGCCATCGTTGCGGAGATCATAATCGAAAAGGAAAGCATGATACCCGTTGCAAGGAATGTATGGGCAGCCTTCGCTTTCCCGACAATCATGGATGAGACATCCCTGAGAAACTCGATAAAGCGTACGATAATGATGACCTTGTCGGAAAATGGCATGAGGCTCCCAGCAGATTTCTCCATCCATCTCGACATCTCGGAGACGGGAACGGAAGATACTGTCGCCTCAGTCCAGCAGCTTGCAAGAGGCCTTACGCTGGGAGCGGCGATGAACGCGCTTGCACAGGCACTTGGAGAAAAAGCCGTTCTCCCGATAAACGCGGAGAGAATCAACAGGATATTCACCACAGAGGATGCTGACTTATGAAGATAGATTGTACTATTGACGGGAAGACACTGACGCTATCGCTTAATTCAGATAAACCTCTCTCCCTCATTCTCAGGGAGAATATGGGAGATGAAGGATATGTGAATCACTGCAGCGGAAGAATGTGCGGACTATGCGCAGTGCTTGTTGACGGCAAAGCCGTGCTTTCGTGCATGGTTCCGGCTTTTGAGATCAGAGGAAAGACCGTCACCACTTTCGAAAGCTTCCGAAGGTCAAAGGAGATGAAAGATATAGAAAAGGCATATGAAGCTGTCGGGGCTTATCCCTGCACGGATTGCTACGCCTCCCGCTCCCTCATCTTCCACTCCCTGATCGATGAAGGCGTAACGGATAAGAACCAGATACTCAAGGAGCTCTCGATAGTACGATGTCATTGCATGGATGCTGCTTCTGAGATAAAAATTGTCCAGAAAGGAATCGAGATAAGGAGGAAGAGGAATGTACGAAGGACTCAGCTCGCCTAATATACATACGCCGAAAAGCATATCAGAGTATGCCTCCATCGTGCTTCACTATCCTCTCTCGAAGATATGGGCAGGCGGCACTTTCATAATGACACGTCCGGATGCCTATCCATCAAAAGCTCTCAATGCCGAGATAATTTATCTGGGAGAGATGGAAGAGCTTCACAGGTTCCAGAGAAATGACAGATCCGCGGAATTCGGCGCGATGGTAACGCTTGATGAGATACTGAACACTGGAAAATCGGTACTGCCAAGAGTTCTTATCGACAACATCACATCAATTGGATCCAGAGTGATAACAAGAAGGGCTACCATCGGAGGTGCTATCGCTACACACGATTTCACTACATCATTCCCTGGCACTCTCATCGTCCTCGATGCCTCTGCCGAAGTAAGGTTCCTGAAGAAGAAGCGTCTCCATTCGCGATGGATGCAGATGACGAGACTCCTTGACAAGAACGGCAGGATAACACTCCCCCAGAGCGGAATGATATCGAGAGTGAGAATCGCATTCTCAGAAAAGAACTTCCAGTATTTTGAGGAGATAGGCTCATTCATGACTGATCCGAGAAACGCTGTATCGGCAGCTTTTGCCGGAACGCTGGAGCAGGACATCCTGATAAACCCGAGAATCGCATTCACATTCCCCAATCACGGCATCTGCTATTCGCGCGATATCGACAATATCTTCACCACACTGCACTTCCCTCTCGATGATTCGGAATTCATGACGCTTGAATCGATAATCTTCACATTCATTGATTCAACCTTCCAGAATCTTTCACCTCTTCAGAGGACAAGAACCAGAGGCCTTCTGAGAAATATCATCGACGCGCTCAACGAGGATTCACTGACTGTTCCGCCAGACGAAAGGCAGTAATGGAGATTGCATGTAGATTCCTTTCCCGATAGCAAAACGGAAAGGCATTGGGTATAATCATTCCTACATGAGTTTTGTTCATCTTCATAATCATACGGACTACTCTCTCCTTGATGGAGCTGCGTCCATTCCAAAATATATCGCGAAGGCAAAGGCAACGGGCATGAAAGCCCTTGCCATCACGGATCATGGCAATATGTTCGGCGCCGTATCCTTTTATGAGGCATGCAAGAAGGAAGGCATCAACCCGATAGTCGGCTGTGAGTTCTATATCGCCGACAACAGAAAAGACAGATCCCCATCATCAGAAGGCAACAGATACTACCATCTCATATGCCTTGCGATGAGCGACAAAGGTTATCACAACCTGATGGAGATGAACTCAATCTCCTATAAGGAAGGTTTCTATTACAAACCGAGAATCGATCATGAAACCCTCGCTGCTCATAGCGAGGATATAATCTGCCTCTCCGCATGTCTTGCAGGAGAAATCGCACAGCTGCTGCTTCATGACAACTACGAGGGGGCGAAGAAGAAAGCGCTATGGTACAAGAATCTCTTCGGAGACAGATACTACCTCGAGCTGCAGGATCACGGACTTGATGAGGACAAGAAGATACTTCCTCTTCTTCTTCGTCTTGCCAGAGAATGCGACATTCCTCCCGTGTGTACGAATGATATCCACTACATCGAGAAAGATGACTGGAATGCCCACGATACCCTCCTCTGCATAGGAACAGCTTCCAAGAAGAATGACAAGAACAGGCTTAGGTACAAGGAAGGCGAATTCTACTTCCGCACGCCGGAGGAGATGGCGGAGCTTTTCTCATGGTGCCCCGATGCCGTGGAGAACTCAGGTAAAATCGCAGATCGCTGTCATCTTGAGATAAACTTCCCCGGTCCTATCCTTCCGAAATGCACAATACCGCCAGAGTTCAAGAATGATGCGGAGTATCTTACATACCTTGCAAACGAGGGATTGAAGAAAAGATACCCCGTAGTGACTCCAGAACTGCAGGAAAGGCTCGATTACGAGCTTGGAATCATCATACAGATGGACTTCCCTGCATACTTCCTGATCGTTCGTGATTACATCCACTGGGCCAAGACACATAACATACCGGTAGGTCCGGGACGAGGAAGCGGCGCGGGATCCCTTGTCGCATATGCAACAACGATCACAGATGTCGATCCAATCAAGTACAACCTCATCTTCGAACGATTCCTGAACCCTGAACGCGTATCGCTTCCAGATTTCGATGTTGACTTCTGCTTCGAAGGCCGCAGCCAGGTCATCGAATATGTTACGGAGCATTACGGAAAGGACAGAGTCGGACAGATCATCACATTCGGAACGCTGAAACCGAAAGCTGTCGTGAAGGATGTCGCCCGTGTTCTCGACATCCCATACGAGGAATCGAACAAGATATGTTCGCTTATCCCTGATGAGCTGAAGATGACGCTTGCAAAGGCCTTTGATCAGGAACCAAGGCTGAGGGAGATAGAAAGCAGGGGTGGAATATATGCTGAGCTCTTTGACACAGCACGCCGCCTTGAAGGTCTCAACAGACATTCATCGCTCCATGCGGCAGGTGTTGTCATAGGCCGTGAAACACTCGATAAATACGTACCGCTCTATGCAGACCCGAAAACCGGGGCAATATCCACCCAGTATCCGATGACGCAGATTGAGAACTGCGGACTGGTAAAGATGGACTTCCTTGGCCTTAAGACGCTGACGCTCATAAAACATACAGTTGAGCTTATACACAAGAAGAATCCTGATTTCGACATAAACAAGATCGATGAACGCGATGAGAAGACTTTCGAGATGCTCTGCAGAGGAGACTCGAAGTGCGTATTCCAGTTTGAATCGGACGGAATGGCCGACATCCTCCGACGCGAGCATCCTCAGACGATTGAAGAGCTCGTAGCTTTGAACGCGCTCTACAGGCCAGGCCCAATGCAGTTCATCGACCAGTTCATCGATTCGAAGTTCGGCCGCATTCCTATCAAATACCCGGACCCTATTCTTGAGGATGTCCTCAAGGAGACATACGGCGTCATCGTCTACCAGGAACAGGTTATGAAAGTTGCCCAGATCATTGCAGGGTATACCCTCGGTCAGGCTGATAATCTGAGACGTATCATGGGTAAGAAGAAGGTCGAGAAGCTTGCCGAGGAGCTTGTGAAGTTCAAGGCTGGAGCGAAGAAGAACGGCTACACAGAGGAACATGCTGAGGAGATATTCCATATCCTCGAGCCTTTCGCAGGCTATGGATTCAACAAATCCCATGCTGTCGCCTATTCGGTAGTCGCATACCAGACAGCGTTCCTCAAAGCGAACTACCCTGCTGAGTTCCTCGCGGCGAACCTGACAAATGAAATGGGTAATCCCGCGAAGTTCACCGAGTACCTCAACCTCGCACCGCGCTACGGATTAAAGATACTTCCACCATCCATCAACGATTCTGAAAAACACTTCAACGTTGTTGACGGGAATATCGTATATGGACTTGCAGGCATAAAGAATGTCGGAGAGAACGTCGTTGAGGAAATCATAAAGGAAAGGAATGCACATGGTCCTTATAAAGATTTCATGGATTTCCTTTCACGTCAGGGAGAAGGTATCAACTCGAAGACGGTAGAATCCCTTATAAAGGCAGGTGCATTCAATGAACTCGGCATAGACAGGGCAACGCTTCTTGCGAACCTTGAGGATGCCTTGCGTTTCGACAAGGATACTAAGGAAGCGACAGCATATGGACAGCTCTCCCTTTTCGGTTCGGATGATCCTGTCGTGGGTGAATTCAAAATGCGGGATGCAGAACCGATGCAGCAGATGGAAGTGCTCCAGATGGAGAAGGATTACCTTGGCTTCTACATCTCCGGTCATCCTCTCGACGCATACAGCGACCAGATAGCGGCCTGCGTCAGAGCTGATATCTCAGATCCTGACACCATCCCCGTCGATCAGGATACCGCTGTCATCGCACTGATCTCATCGATAAAGCAGGTGCTGACGAAAGCGAAGAAGGAGAAGATGGCAATCATCACTCTGCAGACGAAGACGGGAGATATCGATGCCGTGGCATTCCCTCAGACATATGAAGCCATAAGGGACAGGATAGAAGAAGACCAGGTTTACGGATTCAAGGGACAGTTCAAGAGGAAAAATGGAGAGGAGAAGCTTTCATTTGCTATCTCAGAGGTTGTTTCGCCTTATGAGCTGAAACCGGAAGCGATAAACATGATTCACATACAGCTGGGACAGAGGAAAACATACGCCCAGGATGAGCTGAGAAGTCTGGCCCGCATACTGCACGATCATGAAGGCTACACGCCCATCTCATTCACAATCGATGGTATCGACGGTGAGGAACTGAGAGCTGGTGGTGTATACAGCATCACCTATTCAGATATCCTCAGAACCGAGCTGGAGGAAGATCCGCTTGTAAAGAAAGTCTGGGTCTCATAAAGGAGTATTATGAATTTCATGATGTCTGCCGCATTATTCTTCGCGCGGCTTCTGGAAGTCTATTCATTTCTGATCTGGGTAAGGATAATCCTTTCATGGATAAGGCCTTATCCGAGAGTCGGCTCATTTACATACTATATCGCGAGGATAGTCGATCCTTATCTCAATCTGTTCCGTTCCGATAAAGCGAGAATAGGAATGCTGGACTTCTCCCCTATCATCGCGATAGGAATTCTCTCTGTTGTCCAGTCACTTCTCTCGGTTTTCGGATACTATGGATTCCTCACGCTTGGAATGATACTCTCAAGCCTCATACTCGCTTTCTGGACATACGGAGTGTCTATCTTCCTCTTCTTCTCGATAATGATCCTCATATTCCGTACAATCGCATCATTCACGCACAATCCGATGATGTACGCATCGATGAATTCACTCCATATCATGGATCCTATATCGAACATGGTGCGTAAATGCTTCACCAATAGGATTCCGAAGGACAGCACGGTTTCCGTGATTTCACTTGTCATAACCGTTGCCCTTTATTTCGTAATAAAGAGAATCTTCCTGATTCTCGCCACACTTGCACTGCAGCTGCCGATCTGATGGAAAAAGAGAGAAGAATCACAGAAGTACCGAGAATAGGAAAAGCCGCGGCAGAAGATCTTTCATCGTTAGGCATAAGAACGCTCAGCGATATGATTCTCTTCCGGCCACGTGCCTATGATGACAGAAGAGATGAAAGAACTGTCAGAATGGCTTCCGTCTCAGATCCCACGATTTCATGCCGCATCGTGATTCTCTCCCATTCGGAATTTCCTACGAAGAAAGGTCTGACGCTTAAAGTGACAGCAGAAGATGATGATGGTACCAGACTTGAGATACTCTGCTTCAACAGAGGGTATCTCAAAGCACAGCTTGCCATTGGTACTGAATGGTATATATTCGGAAAAGTCCAGCGCATTCGCGGACGCTTCCAGACATCCTCATTCGAGATAAAAAGGACAAAGGAAGAAGCGGGAATAGGAAGAATACTTCCCGTTTATACCCTTACGGGCAATCTCACGGAAAAGATGATGAGAGCAGCGGCCTATTACTCATTGATGGCGCTCTCTCCGATACCTGACGAACTTCCACAGAGGCTTTATGAGGAATACTCGCTTCTCCACCATGACGAGGCATACAAAGCAATACACTTCCCTGACACTCTCGAGGAGGCGGGGAAAGCCCTCAGGACTCTCGCCTTCACAGAGCTTCTCATGATGGAAATCATGGTTCTCAGAGAAAGCATCAAGCCGGCGGAAAAGAAGAAAAGCACGATATTCCCGATAGAAAGAAAACTCCTTGAAGCCCTTCCGTTCAGACTCACTCCTGACCAGGAGAAGAGTGCTGAGGAGATACGGGAGGATATGGATTCCGGAATTCCGATGAATAGGCTTCTTCAGGGAGATGTAGGCTCGGGAAAGACGCTTGTGGCATGGCTTTCAGCTCTCCATGCGATAGCACAGGGTGGACAGGTCGCGTTCATGGCACCGACGGAGCTTCTTGCAAGGCAGCATGCAGATGGAGCGGCCGCTCTTCTTGCATCGCTTGGAATAAGAATCGCATTCATAACAGGAAGCGTTAAGGGAGAAAGCAGAAGACTGCTGCTTAAATCCCTGAAGGATGGCAGCACGGACCTTGTCATAGGCACCCATGCCCTGTTCTCCGAGGATGTGGAGTTCAGGAATCTCAGATTCGTCATAATCGATGAGCAGCATCGCTTCGGAGTACAGCAGAGAGAAGCCTTAATGAAGAAAGGCAGAGGCGCATCGATACTATCAATGTCCGCAACCCCTATCCCCCGCTCCCTTGCACTTACGCTCTATGCCGCATACAGCGTTTCAACACTGCACACAATGCCTTCCGGCAGACGCCCGATTACAACATACCTTGTGCGGGAAGACAGAAGGGAGGAAATGTACAAAGCTGTCGGCGTTGAGTTCTCAAGAGGCCATCAGGCATATTTTGTCTATCCGCGTATCGATGACGATGGAGAGAGCGAGCTGAGGGATGTCACGACGATGTACGAGGTATTGAAGAAAGAGTATCCAGATACCCCGTCAGCGCTTCTCCATTCAAAGCTTCCTGATGATGAGAAGATGCGAATCCTTCATGATTTCAAGGACAGGAAGCTCGCCTACCTTGTGTCAACTTCCGTTGTTGAGGTCGGTATCGACATCCCCGATGCTACATGCATGGTGATTGAACATGCAGAGAGATTCGGACTTGCTGCTCTTCATCAGCTCAGAGGAAGAGTCGGAAGAAGCTCTCTTCCCTCATATTGTTTCCTTGTGTATGGAAAGAATCTAACAGATGAGGCGAAAGCACGTCTCAAGGTGATGAAGGAAACCACAGATGGCTTCCGCATTGCGGAAAAAGATCTCGAGATACGCGGTCCCGGAGACATCACCGGCGATAAGCAATCAGGATTTCTGCGTCTCAAATTCGCATCGCTAACAAGCGATCTCGATATAGTCGAAAAAGCCAGAAATGAAGCGGAGAGGATAATAAAGGACGACAGAGGACTCCTGAAAGCCGAGAATGCCGTTCTGAGGAACAATCTTCCGCTCTACAGGAAGGAAAGCGAACTGCCACAGAAGAAAGAAGAGCCGAAACCGAAGGTCGTGAAAGCTCAGAAAAAGAAGGAAAAGACCGAGCAGGGTTTCCTTGAATTCTGAAGGAAACAGGAATACAACATGCTTTGGAGGAGAATATGATCACAAGAGATGAAGCTTTAGGGCTTTTCAGGAAATACAACAAAAGCGAGAGTCTTTATCATCATGCGCTCTCTGTAGAAGCTGTTATGAGAGAAGCGGCGGAGAAGTATGGCGAGGATCCGGAATACTGGGGAATCGTAGGCTTCCTGCATGACATAGACTGGGAGATGTTCCCAGAAGAACATTGTAAGAAGGCTCCGGAGCTTCTGAAAGAGATAAACACACCTGATGACATGATCCATGCTGTCGTATGCCACGGTTATGGACTTGTCACCGACGTGAAGCCAGAGAGGAAGATGGAGATGATTCTCTTCACCGTTGATGAGCTCACGGGACTTATCACGGCAACTGCCCTGATGAGACCGGAGAAGATGAAGGGAATCTCCGTAAAGTCAATAAAGAAGAAGTGGAAGGATAAATCCTTTGCAGCCGGTGTAAACAGGGATGTAATACAGCAGGGAGCTGACATGCTTGGCATCGAGCTCTCGGAAATCATCCAGATGGCTATCGATGGAATGACAAAGGTCGCACCGGAACTCGGGCTCTGGCCTGTTGAAGAAAACGCCTGATTATCTATAATCTCAGAGCATGCGCATAACAGGTGGAAAATATGTAAGACGCATCATAACCTGCCCTCCCGGCGAGATAAGACCGGCAATGGACAGGATGCGTGAATCATTGTTTGCAATCCTCGGAGACCTTTCTGGCCTCTCCTTTCTTGATTTGTTCTCAGGTTCTGGCTGTGTTGCCATAGAAGCTGCATCAAGAGGGGCAGAGCCTGTTCATCTTGTTGAGATGGACAGGGGAAAGAAAGCGACAATCGAGAAGAATCTCTCGATCATAGAGGAATCAAACAGGCTTTTCACGATGGATGTGTTCCGCTTCCTTTCTACCGGTGCTTATTCTTACTCGATTGTATATGCAGACCCTCCGTTCCCCATGGAAAACAAGGTCTCGATACTCGAGAATGTCGACAAGAACAATACAGTGAAGGATGACGGGTTATTCATCATCCACATACCAAAGGAAGACAGAAAGCTCTGGGAAAACAGGATCGGCTCATTCACATTGATAGATGAAAGGAAATATGGCCGCTCTATATTGCTGTTTTACAGGAAGGTAAAAGATGATTCAGATAGATGAACATGGTATCGGACACGATAATATAGAAGTCTGGAGTGCAGACACAGACAGGTTTTTCAAGGCAAAGATTCCATTTTTCTTCTCGATTCTCCAGGAAGTCGGGGCAACGCATTCAATGGCTGTAGGATGTGGCATTCCACAGCTTATGGAAGAACATAAGACATGGGTAATCGTAAGAGCTCAAATCGAGGTAGACAGACTTCCTGACTGGATGGAGACACTGTATGTCGACACATGGCCTGAAGAACCGTACAGGATGTTCGCCCCACGTATGGTAGAAGCTACAGGAAAGGACGGCAGCAATGTATTCACAGCAATAAGCCACTGGGTTGTCATCGACATGGACAGGAAGCGTCCGATAAGACCTACGGAAGCTCTGGCCTATTTCAAGATACCTGATAAAAGCCAGAAGTATCTTGATCCTGATATCGGGAAACTCCGTATCGCAGATGATTTCAAAGGTTTCCGCCTTCCTGATTTCAAGCCTGTAATGAATTACTACGACACAGACACCAATAGTCACATAAACAACATAAGCTATGTGAACTGGGCATGCGACGCATTCCCCTTCTCATTCCATGACAGCCACAGGATAAAGATGTTTGACTGCCACTGGGTAAAGCAGACATTCGACGGAGATGATGTGACAGTAGAGACATACTCAGACCACGATGATCCGCTCAATGAAGATGAACCGACATTCTTCACACGCATCGTAAGAAAGGAAGAGGATGGAAGCCTCTCTTCTGTATTCGAGGCTGAAACGAAGTGGACAAGGCGCTGAGCTGATCAGGAAATGAATGCTCCCAAAAAAAGGGAGCATTTTTACCAATTTCCCTGAGAATGCTCCACCTTCAATGCGCAGCATAAGGTGGAGATGAATCAGGAGGAACTGCTGAAAAGACCTTATCTTCAAGATGATCATAGCAATGAAATCATTTTCAGTATAAGGAATTATATGATATAATAAGCCATGGACGACCAGGTAAGGATTGCAAAGAACAAAACTATCGGAGAAAGCAGGAGGAAAACGATTCTCTGCCATACCACAATGCGTCCTCTTGTCGTCGAGCTCAAGCTTGACCTTAAGTGCCTGAACAAAGCCGAACTCAATAAGCCCTATCATTTCTTCGTGGAATGCCGCTGGCTCTGCAACTACCTCATCTCGCTTGATTCCGACAGCTTCCGGAACTTCAACACACAGACGAGGAGCATCACATCGCTGGATAAGGATGGCAATCCCGTTGCCCGCGAGCTTACAATGCCCGCAAAGTTCATGCAGTCCGTGTGCTCATCGCTTAAGAGGGATATGAAGGCGCTTGCAGCCAAGCGGAAGAAGACTGGAAAGAAGAACGGGAAGCTGAAGTTCCGCGCAGCATATGATTCGATAGAGCTCAACCAGTATGGCAATACGCACTGGATCTGCTATGACGATGAAGGCGACAGGAACGGCAGATACAGGAATACCGTGCACATCGCAGGGATAAAGCGGCCCATCAGGATGTTCGGGATGGACCAGATCCCGGAAGATGCGGAGTTCGCGAATGCCAAGCTCGTGAAGAAGCCGTCAGGCATATACCTGATGCTGACATGCTATATCCCGAAGCATGAAGGAAAGGATAAGAAGGAAGCGAAGCTGGATATCGGCATCGACTTCGGAATCAAAACTACAATCACTACCTCTGAAGGAGAGAAATACGAAATATCAATCCGAGAATCGGAACGCCTCAAGGGCCTGCAGAAGAAGTTTGCCCGTCAGATCACGGGTTCCAAGGGCTGGTATGATACGAAGAGGCTCATCCAGAGGGAATATGAGAAGATCGCCAACAAGCGACGGGCAAAGGCCAACCAGGCATACCACGACATCGTCACGGGAAGAAAGCTAATCGCCATGCAGGATGAGAACATCAAGGGATGGCACAAGGGATTCCTCGGGAGAGAGGTGCAGAACTCCGCGCTCGGCACCTTAAAGAGGAAGCTTCAGGCTAACCCGCACGTCATCGTGATCGATAGGTTCTTCCCCTCGACGAAGATGTGCATATGCGGGCACATCAATGAAAGCATCACGCTCTCAGACAGGGTATTCGAATGCCCTGTATGCGGATACACGGAAGACCGTGATGTGAAAGCCGCGAAAACACTGCTCCTTGCAGGTGAGCATGAAAAAGCCTGCACGTGTCTGGAAGGGATACGTACTCCGGCGGAGCGGATGTCAGACTTTGATGTCTCGTATGAGGCATGGAAGAGATCTGCGTTGAAGCCGGAAGCTCCATCCTCTAAGCGTTAGCGAAGGATGGAGTACTTCACAAAGACAGCTATCCATTCATCTCCTGCCTCACCGCAGTCAGCTTCAGGACAGGCGATGTACTCTGGCAGATAGGAGAACCGAGGGATGCTGACGATGTTGTAAAACTTACTACGGATCTGCCTTTCCAAGTTTATGACATAAATGATGATGGCATCGATGAAGTGATTGCTGTACTTAATTTCAGATTATGCATACTCGATGGAAGAACAGGTCAGGTATTAAAAGAAATGGAAACCCCGGTTATCACTGACCCTCCAGAGAAGATAATCGGCCTTGTATCCGGTGCTCATCCATTCAAGCGGCTCAATGCAGATGCAATACGGATTGTGAATGTAAGCGGAAAACCAAGACCATCTGACATCCTCATCAAGGACAGATACACGCGTATCTGGATATATGACTCTGACTTCCATCTGCTATGGAGTTTCTCGAAATACAACACAGGTCATTTCCCCTATTCCATCGATATAGACAACGATGGCAAGGATGAGATTTTCTCCTGCTATAACATGATTGACCATGATGGAAGTCTTCTGTGGTCTCTGCCATCTGAGAATGATCATACAGATGAAATCATAATAGGCCGGTTCCACCCTGAGGATGAGGAAAGAATCGCCATAGTCTCAGGTTGGGAGGGCTTCATGCTTCTCGATCTTGCAGGAAATGTTCTTATTAAAGATGTGAATGGCCATGCTCAGAGAATAAGCATCGGGAATTTCATACCTGAGAATGATGGGCTTGAAATCTGCACAACAACATTCTGGGGAAATAACGGAATCATCTACATGCATGATTCAGATGGTAATGAACTCTGGGCAAAGGAGATGAGGAACAACGGTAATCTCATCTCTCCGGTCAACTGGGATGGTTCTGGGCAGGATCTGATTCTCCTAAACGGTAAAGATGACATGATAGATGGATACGGGAGGGAAGCTGTCACATTTCCAGATGACGGTCATCCAACTCTCACTGCGGAAGTTCTTGATATCACTGGGGATAACAGGGATGAAATAATCCTGTGGGACAGAAAGAAAATGTATGTATACACACCATCTGGAGTTACGAAAACAATCAACGGGAAGATATACACTCCTCTTAAATACCCTGATTACAATGCTTCAAACTACAGAGGTGAATATTCTTTCACAAAATGGACGGATGTGCATTCCTGATTCATTGACTAGCTACCCAAACAGGTGGTAAAGCTGAAACAACAAACAAAGGCGTTGTGGCAGAAATTGCTATGACGCCTTTTTCTTTTCAGGAGGAAAAATGCAACATTCTGCAACTAATTATGACGAGTTTTTATGTAATCATCAGAATTTTATTAAAATTTTTATGAAATGTACTGAAAAACAAAATAAAAATGTTGAAATATGCAATTTTCAAAGTATTATTGATAGCAAAAAGGAGGGTTACGTATGATCAGCGATAGCGATCTCATCAGTTTCTGCCAGGAAGCAATCAGAATACCTAGCATGTCCGGCCATGAAGAAAACGTGGCAAAAATGATTCAGAAGAAGATGCTTGAGCTCGGATTCGATTCCGCGGAGATAGTCGAATACGGCAGCGTCCTTGGATGCATAAAAGGAAAGAGGAAGGGACCAACGATTCTCATGGATGGCCATATCGATACAGTTGATGTCATAGACAGGGATAAATGGTCCCATGATCCGTTCTCAGCTGATATTAAAGACGGAAAGATATACGGAAGGGGCACTTCCGACATGAAGGGAAGCGACACCGCGATGATTGTGGCAGCAGCACGCTATGCGGAAGAGACAGGCCATGATTTCGCAGGTACCATATATGTTTCCTGCACAGTACATGAAGAATGCTTCGAAGGCGTTTCCTCAAGAGTTATATCAAAACTCGCGAAACCAGATTTCGTCATAATCGGAGAGGCAACATCGACTACGGTGAAGATTGGACAGAGAGGAAGAGCCGAGGTCGTTGTTGAGACAGAGGGCGTAAGCTGTCACTCCTCCAACCCTGATAAAGGCAAGAATGCTGTTTATCATATGATGACGGTCATAGAGGAAATAAGAAAGATCGTGCCTAATGAGCATCCGATACTCGGAAAAGGAATCCTCGAGCTTACTGACATCAAGAGCTTCCCATACCCTGGAGCTTCCGTCGTACCTTCTCTCTGCCGTGCGACATTCGACAGACGTACGCTTGTAGGAGAAGACGAAGCCGTCATACTCGGACAGGTAAATGGAGCCATAGAAAGAGCAAAGAGCCGCAATCCTGAAATAAAGGCAAGATGCTATCTCGCGGAAGGCGAAGAGAAATGCTGGACGGGAGAGACAATCAAAGCAAAGAGATACTTCCCGGCATGGCTTACGGAAGAAACGAACGAATTCGTGCAGAAATCGCTTCAGGGACTGAAGGAAGCAGGAATCGAAGCACCTATTTCCCACTTCGCATTCTGCACCAATGGAAGCCATTTCGCAGGTGAAGCCGGCATTCCTGCAATCGGTTATGGACCATCTCTTGAGGAACTTGCACACGTCAGAGATGAATATATCGAGACTGAACAGCTTACAAAGGCGGCAAAAGGCTTCCAGTCAATACTTAAAAAGCTCACTGAATAGGAGGTAGGATATGGAAGGCATTCTCAGCGCAATAGCATCTTTTCTTTGGGGAGCACCCGTTCTCATCTTGATTGCAGCTGTAGGTATCATGTTTGCAATCCGTACGAAGTTCTTCCAGTTCAGGAACTTCGGTCACATCATGAAGAACACTGCAGGACAGATGTTTAAGAAAGGTGGCGGAGCTTCCGGAAAGGAAGGAACACTTACCCCTCTTCAGGCTGTCTCATCAGCACTCGCTGGCTGTGTAGGCACAGCAAACATCGCAGGTGTTGCAACAGCGATGGTCATCGGCGGCCCTGGCGCAGTTTTCTGGATGTGGGTCATCGCTCTTCTCGGCATGCTCACAAAGTGCGTAGAGGTTACTCTCGGACAGTATTACAGGATCAAGGGTGAAGATGGTGTTTATTATGGCGGTCCTATGTATTACATCGAGCGTGGTATGGGTAAGAAATGGAAGCCTCTGGCTATCATATTCTCAATCACGATTATCCTCGGAGGTCTTGGAACAGCAGCTTTCGCACAGCCTTACACGATGTCCACAGCAATCAGTTCGACATTCGGTATCCCGACATGGGTTGTCACGGTAGCGGCAGCTCTGATCTGCGGTATAGTCCTCATCGGCGGTGTAAAATCAATCGGAAGCTTCTGCGAGCGCATAACTCCTACGATGTGTATCATCTACACTATCGGAGCTCTCGGCGTCATCCTCTTCAACATAAAGAACGTACCATGGGCAATTGCCAGCATATTCAAGTATGCATTCGCACCGATGCCTGCTATCGGAGGTCTTGCAGGATCAACGATGATGCTCGCTCTCAGGCAGGGAGCTGCAAGAGGAACATTCTCAAATGAAGCTGGATGCGGTTCCTCCCCTATCACACACGCAACAGCTATTACCGACCATCCTTTCAAGGAAGGTCTCTACGGCTGTTTCGAAGTCTTTGTCGATACTATCGTGGTCTGCTCCCTGACATCCCTTTCAATTCTCGTAGCAGGACCTGAGGTTTATCAGTCTGGACTTCAGGCTGAAGCTCTGACAATCAGCGCATTCTCAACTGTATACAAAGGCTTTGCAGGTATCATGGTCACAATACCGCTTGCACTCTTTGCCTTCTCAACGATGGTTGGCTGGGAAATCAACTATGAATCTGCATTCTTCTACATCTTCCCGAAAGCAAAGAATTCCAAGGCATTCAAGCTTTTCATAAGGCTTCTCTGGCTCGTTCCTGGATTCCTTGCACTTGGAAAGACACCACAGCTCATATGGACCATTGTTGATATCGTATCAGGATTCTGGTGTATTCCTAACTGTATAGCTCTTCTCGCCCTTTCCGGCGTATTCATGAAGATTTACAGGGACTACAACGAGAAATACATACTTAAGACAAAACCGGTAACGGAACCTCTGGAAATGCCAGAATAAGGAAACCAGCAAGGGAGTGCGGAACATCTGCACTCCCTTTTTCAAGCACAATGTATCTTTCACTTTACGCTATGACTCTCCAGAGTTATAATCATACCAGTATCTCTACAGAGATATAGGGGCACTTGATGTATACAGAACTCTGGCATGGTTCAGTAAATATTATCGAAAAACCCATCTACGGACATGGCAATTCTTTCAATGATTACGGGCAGGGGTTTTATTGTACAGAAGATATTGAGCTTGCAAAGGAATGGGCGGCAACAGACATTACTGATGGCTACGCAAACCATTACATTTTCGATATGCCGGATGCAAAACTGCTCAATCTATCCGATGTCCAATACACTATTCTGAACTGGCTTGCTCTTCTTGTTGACAACAGGAAATTCGCAGTTTCCTCCTCCGTGGGAAAACTGGGGAAGGACTATCTGAAAGAGAATTTCCTCATTGACATTTCGGCATATGATGTAATCAAGGGATACAGAGCCGATGATTCGTATTTTACATTCGCAAAAGCCTTTCTCAACAACACTATATCACTCAATCAGCTATCGAAGGCCATGAAACTTGGCAATCTCGGAGAACAGATTGTCATTAAAAGCGAGAAAGCCTTTAAGCACATACATTTCCTTGACTATGAAGCAGAAAATAGCCTTATTTACTTCACAAAGAAAAAAGAACGAGATACTGCTGCAAGGAAATCATATCAGAAACAGCTTGCAGAAGAAGATCTTGAAGGAATTTTCATGAGGGATATCCTCAGGGAGAAAATCAGGAATGATGACCCGCGCTTATTCTGAACTTTATCTCGAAGATGCTATGAATAATCTGGGAGAGGCCTTTGATTATGCTGCTAATGCCTGCAATATGGACAAAGACCTCTTCATGAGTTTTTTCATCAATACAGACATGTCCTACTCATTCGAGCGAGGGAATCCAATGGTGATTGCAGGAATGTCCGGGACAGAACTTGTCCAGAAAACGCTTGCAAAATGCGGATACAGAACTGATTTTCCGGATCCGCTGGATATGCTTGTTCCTACAAAGGACTTCTGGTGTGGATGGATTCTTGCTTATGCTCAGTGGAGTACCGGATACACATTCAGAAGGATTACGAAAATCATCACGATAAAGGAAATCGAGACTTTATATCCCACGCTGCATGAAGCTCCGGAAGAAAGGTTTGTCGATATGCTGAAAAGAAGGGAAAAAGCGGAGAATCTTGAGACTAACCTAAGAGTACTCAGAGTGAACAAGGGAATCTCACAGGCAGAACTTGCAAGACGCACAGGGGTTTCTCTCAGATCAATACAGCAGTATGAGCAGAAACAAAAGGATATAAATAAAGCCCAGGCACTGACTTTGTACAACCTTGCAAAAGAATTTGACTGCTCCGTTGAAGCTCTTATGGAAATATGAAGCACGTCCGTCTATATATGACGTACTTCACCAAGCTCTTTCGAGACTAAAAAACTCAATAATGAGGCGGTCTTCTATTCGGTCTGGCCTCCCCTGATTCCTCAATCAGATCCTCGACCTTCTTCTCAAGCATCTCAATACGCTTTTCAAGAATTGCAATCGACTTTCCCTGATCAATCACAACATCATTAAGCTCTGCATTCTGGCTTTCAAGATAGCTTATCTTTATCTCAAGCCGTTCAAGATCTTCATTCATATCCTAATGCTAGCTTTCAAAGGCAAAGCAATCAAGGATGAAAGAATGCAACAAAGATGCAACATACCCAAAACTCTGATACAATCATATGCTGAGGTGCGTGGATGAAAGGTGAACGTGTTGCACAGCTTGAGCTTCTTCTCAGATCCCACCCGGAGGGAATAAGAAGAGCGGAAATCGCCAGACGGCTCGGAGTACATCGCTCGACTATCTCAAGATACGTCGCTGCACTATCAGACAGGATGGAGATATATGAGGAAAACAATCTCATAAAACTCCGTGACAAGGATGAGGAATTCTCTCCGATGGAACTCTCCGTCTACGAAAGTCTTGCATTTAATATGGGAGCAGAGGCTCTGGCTTCCAGTGCTGAATTTGCAAACCCCCACCTTGCGTCAGGGCTGAGAAAGCTTGCAATGAACATGCGTTCATATGCCCCACGTATCAGCGACAACGCACTGTTCCTTGCAGACAAGATAGAAAAGGAAGTCCAGAAGAACAAATCATTATCCGGGCATTACAATGAGATACTTGAAGTCCTTATAGACTGCTGGGTCTCCGGACATCTTGCCCGCCTTTCAACAACGCTGCCAGATAACGAGGAGATTGAGATAGCCCCCTACTTCATCGGCTATAAGGATGAGGGAGATGGCCGTAAGCCTATAACCGTTACAGGCAGATTAAGGCATACAAAGGACATAATCACATTCGATATCGCTTCAATAACAGAAGCCCGGATGCTCGATGAGACATATACGATTCCTGACAACCTCAAGCCTTTCCTCCACACAGAGGAGAAGAAATACGACGCAATCGATATGATTCCCCTGAAGTTATGGCTCAGTGAGAAGAGTGCCCTCAACTCATTCTCCGAAATCATCCACGATACTCCTGTCCTTGAAAAAGCACAGGATGGCAGCTGGATATGCAGGATGAAAGCAGAGAATTCAATTGAGCTGTTGCTCAGGATAATCCAGAGTGGCACATCGGTGCGTATACTTGAGCCGGAGAGCTTCAGGAAGAAGCTCATATCCCTTCTGGACAGCATTCTGAGGATGTACCGCTGATGTATTCGATTCTTATTGTTGATGATGAAGACGATGCAAGAGTTGCCATAAAGGATTTCACACCGTGGAATGAATATGGATTCGAGATTCCGAAAGAGGCTTCCAATGGAATGGAAGCGCTTGAGATTATTGATGAAAAACTCCCGGATGTAATCATCACAGATATAAGAATGCCATACATGGATGGCATAGAATTCATAGAGAAGGTAAGAAATGAATACTCATCATCTGTGGATGTCATAATACTCTCCGGATACGATGAGTTCACATTTGCACAGACCGCGATGCGGCTAAATGTCGCAGATTATGTGCTGAAACCGGTGAGCATCGAATCGATGAAGGAAGTGCTCAAAAGAGCAAAAGAAAGACTCGATCAGGACAGAGCGAAGGTCTCTGACATGGAAAAGCTTGAGGCCTTCTATCATGATGCAATTGACCTGTATAGAGAGAAATTCCTCGTATCCCTAATCTTTCCCGCGAGAAAAGCCGATGAGTCCCTTATATACGAAAGAGCAAAAGAATATGAAATTCCACTTAGAGGGAATCTCTTCGCCGTGGCTGCAATAGATCTGCCTCAGGAAATACTATCATCCGTAGCTGTTGTAGAGATCATCGAAGAGGCGACGAAGGACAGGGAAGATATAATCCATTTCCAATACGAAAGCCAGATAGTCCTTATCTTCACATCCTCGATGGAAAAGGAATTCTCCTCGCTCTTCTCAAAGCAGATCTACAGAACACTGTCGCTTCTCCAGTCAGAGTTCAATCATTATTTTTCTCGTCCGTTCAATATAGGGCTGGGAGAAATAGTGAACACCCTCCCCCTTCTCCCTGACTCATATAAAGGAGCAATGGAGGCCCTGAACTACTCCGCGATATACCCAGAGCAGCATATCATCGGGATAAGGGACGTTGAGACCATCGAAAACGACAGGGATGAAAGAAGCGGGGAAAACCGTTCGGAGCTGGTGATGGCTATAAAATTCGGGAATGCAGAGGATACGGAAAAAGCCGTACATCCATTCTTCCACGGACTTACCGAGACTGAGAATATACAGAACACAGTCCTATCACTGCTGACGATAATCTCGGAGATATGCTCAGCATACGGAAAGAACATAGCGACACTTCTTGATGGAGAGGATCTCTTCCTCGCGCTTTCACATGCCAATACCCTCTCCAGAGCGGAAAAGCTCGTTACAAAACTCGCAGTAGAAGCAAACAGAACGGCATCCGGGGTAAGAGAGAATTCTCATATCAGATTCGTGGAAAACGCGAAGAAAATCATAAAGGAACGTTACAGCAATCCTCTTTTCAGTCTGGATCAGATTGCAGACGAGATATCAGTCTCCCCCGCATATTTCTCAACGACATTCAAGAAGGAAACAGGGATATCATTCGTGCAGTATCTGACGAATGTGCGTCTTGAGAAAGCAAAGGAGATGCTCAGGAACAGCGATGCGAAGACATATGAAATAGCGGAGAAATCAGGATTCTCAGAGCCAAACTATTTCTCCTTCATATTCAAGAAGAATGTCGGGGTTTCCCCCTCTCAGTACAGAAATGAAGGCAGGCGTCAATGAAGAGGGAGGTTTTCTCGATAAGAACGCTTTTCTCCGCTGCGATGGCTGCAATGATAGTCACGTTCGTTCTTATAATAGGAAGCCTCCTCAGCACATTCTTTGCCCACTCGATGCAGGAAGCCGCGCTCTCTTCCACAGAGGAGATAATCACACAGGTCAACAGCAACCTTGATTTCTATATCTCTGATATCATCGGAGTTTCCGACTATGCCAGAAATCTCGCGCGTACAACCTCAAACCTCGCCGCTGATGATATAAGGTTGCGTCTTGAGGCTTTGATAGACTCCAGAGACGACCTCATACGCATTGCGGCCTTCGATATGGATGGCCGGACCATTGTCTCGACAGAATCCGAGAGACTCTGGAAACCAGAAGATGTAGTTATGGAACAATGGTTCCGGAGAGCAAGGGATGGTGAGGGCGATTTCTTCTTCACAGGTCCTCACACCCAGAGCCTGTCACCCTCTGAAGATCTTGTCATCTCCTACTCGACCGTCATCAATTATGGGGACATAAACAGAAAGACATCTCCGGCGGTTCTTCTCATAGACCTCAATTTCAATGCTGTTTCCAACCTGTCTGAGAATGTTAACCTCTCTTCATCCGGGTATATCTACATCATATCGAATGACGGGAATATCGTATTCCATCCAAGGATGGGAGAAATAGGGAAAGGAAATTTCTCAGAAGATCTTGAAAGCGTTGAAGAGCATGTTTACGGAACATATATTTCCGAATTCGAAGGAAGGAAGAGACTCACGATAATCCAGACCGTAAGCCAGACAAGATGGAGAATCGTCGGTGTCGCTTTCATGGATGAACTTCTGCATCCTCTCTTCTTCTTCCGTCTTACCCTTGTTTTCCTGATGATCACATCAATCATCGTTGCCACTTTTGTTTCCAGAGGTATCTCAAACAGGCTCACGAGACCATTGCGGATACTTGAAGCGGAAATGAGGGATATCAAAGAAGGTGTATCAACAACCATCCCGATTCCAAAAAGCATCTCAAAGGAAGTGCTGTCGCTTTACAGATCATTCAACTCAATGCTCAGCCGCATACAGGAGCTTGTCGCTAAGGTGAAGAACACAGAAGCGGTGAAGAGGCAGAGAGAGCTTGATGCGCTTCAGGCTAAGATAAATCCACACTTCCTGTACAATACCCTCGATAGTGTCGTATGGATGGCAGAAAGAGGAAATAACCAGGGGGTTGTGAAAATGGTCACAGCATTGGCAAGCCTCTTCAGGATATCAATAGCGAAAGGCCATGACACGATAACGCTCAAGGAAGAGCTGTCACATGTAAGAAGCTATCTGGAAATACAGTCCATGCGCTATAAGGATAAATTCCATTTCGTGATAGAACTCCCGGAAGATCTTGAAAACTGCCCTACGATAAAACTCATCGTACAACCCATTGTCGAGAATTCAATATATCATGGAATCAAATACCTGCAGGACGAAGGTCTCATATCCATTTCCGTCATGGAGAAGGATGGAAAGACAATCGCAATTTCAGTAAAGGATAATGGCGTCGGAATGAGTGCAGATGTCGCGGCCTCCCTTCTTGATAAGAACTCCAGTCATCAGCATCTTTCAGATGGTAATGGCATAGGCCTGCAGAACATAGACGAGAGAATAAAACTCTCCTATGGAGATGAATATGGCCTTACAATACATTCAGAACTCGATGAAGGCACAGAAGTAATAATAACCATACCAAAGCTCAATCCTATAACTCCTGTTGTAATAAAGAGATAGCAAATCTTCACAAAAACTACACATTTCTAAGCCCGAAATTGCTTACCAAAAAGGGGTACTAAAAGCGTATAGAATAATGAGAGGGGATGTCGCAACTCCCTTCGTTGCATCTACCCTCTCACTCACTCATATGCAGGTAACTGAAAACAGACATAGAGTGAAAAAGGAGGTGCAGAAGGGAAAGACATGATTTGCTCTGTAAGGCCGGAATGATCCACCGGCCTTTATCTCTCTAAATATGCAATGTTTTAGGAAAAGGAGGAAATTTGCTCGAAACATTCGATACCATATATTACACATCTCTGTTTCTGCTTGGCGGATATATAAGCCAGCAGATAGTCGAAAATGCATATCCATCAGGTGATGATACCCCCTCTGCGAAAATGCTTCTCCGCTATCTGTTCTTCAGTCTTGTAATCTTCACCGTGTCATACCCGGCAATTCTGTTTCTGACTTCAGAATTCTCGGAAACTACAAAACTTGAAGAGCTTCTGCTTTCGCTTATTCCGCTCTGTTTTTCATCAATCATTGTCGGATTAGTTCGCAGGAAATATGTAAAATACATCATGGAACGAGGGAGGTCGATAATTCCTTTGTTTTCCGCATGGGACAGGGCTTTCTACAGCCTTACCAAAGCATACCTGAAAGTGAAACTCAAAAGCGGTTCTGAGATATTCGGCTGTATTGATTCTTCAGCCTACATATCCGATGGAAGAAGAAATGAACCAGGCATATGGTTTTCTTTATACTATGTCAGTGATAGCGGAAAGTGGATTAAACAGGATAACGAAAGTATACTTATTTCACGAAGCAACATTGAGTACATAAGGATAATCAACATCAAGGAGGGAAAAGATGCTGCACTGGTGGCAGAGGCAGAAAGAAAAAAGAGAAGCTGAAAAGGAAAATATGAAGAAGTGCAGGCCGAGAGGTGTTTTCATGGGATACAATCCAGCAGGAAGTCCTGACGACCCATTACCGCCACCTCCGGAAAATCTTATGCCTGAAGCAAGGTATCCAAAGAAAGACTAAATCTCATTCAAGCTTGCTATGTGCTATCCAGACGTATTTCCCATTCATTTCATAACCAATGCTCTCTTCTGTCGGAATACGTCCGGAGGCCAGTTCAAAAGCTATATTATACGCAGCATTCCCCTGATTATAAGCATCGTTATAAACCGT
>JADIMF010000061.1 GCA_017694915.1 Candidatus Ornithospirochaeta stercoravium | reverse complement strand
GAAGCAAGCGCTGCTGGGTTGATATAGAAAGTATCGCTTCTGCCAGGGAGAGCAACACCAGCACTGCCCATACCGAGAGCACGTGCCGTAAGCGGCTGATAAGGCTTAATAAGATAACCGAATGTATCGCCTACAGCAGGAATCACAGAATGCTCTGTTGTACCATCTGCAGCCGGGAGAACTGAAAGAAGGGTAAAAGTGATGAGGATTACAGAGATTATCTTCTTCATACTGCCTCACCTCCTTCTTCTGATGTATTGCTACTTGTCGCCATCTTCACAGCTTCATTAAGCACTGCACCAAGATCTATATCCTTGAGAACAGTTGAAGGAAGAACCGAAGTGATTACAGGAATAGCTCCAGATACAAGATCTAGAATTTCATTCATATCAGGCTGCTTGCCTGAAGATGAGATATCCTGAGCCATATCAAGGGCGAAATCCGTAACCTTCAGAAGAAGCGCATCACCATATGACGGAATGTAATCAGGATCGTTGAGAGTCCTGAAGCCCTTCAAGGCTTTATCGATTGCATCATTAAGAACTGCATTACCTGTATCAGGGATTTCAACGGTATTGAGATCGAAATCGCTACCGGACATATCGGATATCATGTCCACGACGCCAGTGATAAACTCCTTGGATTCTTTGATTGCCGCAGAATCCTCAGGGAGCTTTTCCTTCAGCTCTTTCACAAGCTGGTTGATAGCAGCCGGGTTACCGTTGATGGAACTGAATTTCTGAGCAAAGTTACTGAAAGCTTCCGTAGAATCCCAGTTTTCATTGAAATCTGTTTCGATGAAAGCAAGTGTCGACTCGATAGCTGCTTTGCTCTCTTCAGATGGTCCTGTGATATTCGAACCAAAGGCACGCAGAGCTCCTTCAAGACTGCATGATGGCATCATCAGCAGGGCCATGATTATCAGCATTGCCCCCAGTATGCGCTTCTTCATTATCTTCTCCCTCCAGCGATAAAAGGCAGAAAGTACCGCTTTAATCATAAGATTAACACAAATTCGATATTAAGGTTACATAATTTTATCTATCTTGAACAAGACGCTGGAATATGTCATAGTACCTCAGACTGCAGTATGCAGAATTTCCGCCCGTATGGGTGAGATATAGTGCTGGAGACGCATAGCGTCAAGCGTATGGAGGATTACTATGGCAGTAGTAACCATGAAGAGCCTGCTTGAAGCAGGTGTACATTTCGGCCACCAGACAAAGAGGTGGAACCCGAAGATGGCTCGTTTCATTTTCACAGAGAGAAACGGCATTCATATCATCGACCTTCAGAAGACCTCAGCCTGCATTGTAGAGGCTTATGAAGCAATCAGAACACAGGTAAAGAACGGAAAGCAGATCCTTTTCGTCGGAACAAAGAAGCAGGCACAGCAGACAATCGAGACAGAAGCTAAGAGATGCAACATGCCTTATGTTTCAAATCGCTGGCTTGGCGGTATGCTCACAAACTTCACAACAATCAAGAAGAGCATCGCAAAGCTCAAGAAGATTGAGAGAATGGAGGCTGACGGCACATTCGATTCCCTCACAAAGAAGGAAGTTGCACTTTATACAAAAGAGAAGAACAAGCTCGAGAAGAACCTCGGCGGTATCAAGGACATGAAGGAACTCCCGGGAGCTCTCTTCATCATCGATACAAAGAAGGAAGCACTTGCAGTTGCAGAGGCAAAGAGACTCGGAATTCCTGTAATCGCTGTTGTTGATACAAACTGCGATCCTACAGACATCACATACCCTATTCCGGGCAACGATGATGCAATCAGAGCAATCTCTCTCTTCGTAGAGATCATTGCAAATGCTGTTATCGATGCAGACAGCGAGGCTGGTATCCAGATTGTCGAGTCACTCGATGACGAGGATGAAGAGGCAGCTATCGCAAACGCACCTGTCGAGGACAAGGACCAGGCAGAAGAAGACGAGGTTGTTGATTACTCCAATTATGAGCCTTCCGAAGAGGATACAAAGGAAGAGTCAGAAGAGGAGAACGAAGAGGAAGAGGAATACTTCACTAGGTAATCAGGAGGAAATATGGCAATCAGCGCAGCAGATGTAAAGAAGCTCAGGGACACAACCGGAGCAGGCATGATGGATTGCAAGAAGGCTCTCACAGAAGCTGATGGAGATTTCGCAAAGGCTGAGAAGATCCTCAAGGAAATGGGACTTGCAGCAGTTGCAAAGCGCCAGGACAGAGCAACTGAGAACGGCCGCGTATTCGTAAAGGCTGGAAATGGAAAGGCTGTTGTTCTTTCACTTTCCTGCGAGACTGACTTCGTTGCACAGAACAAGGATTTCGCAAAGCTTGGTGAAGATCTCTGCACAGTTATTCTTGAGAAGGGATACACAGAAATCAACGCAGAGCTCGAGGGCATGGTCAATGATCTCATTGCTATCATCAAGGAGAACATGCACCTTGTTAAGTTCGAAGTATTCGACATTCCTTCAACTGGATATGCATCAACATATGTCCACGGCGAAGGTGCTGTAGCAGTACTTGTAGTTCTTGATTCCGACAAGCCAGAGGTATTCAAGGAAGCTGATGTCGAGGATTTCACACACAACCTCGCTCTTCACGCAGCAGCATACAAGCCTCAGTTCCTCAACGAGCAGTCTGTAAACAAGGAATATGAGGAAGAGCAGCTCGATATCTTCCGCAAGCAGGTTGAGACAGACGAGAAGCTTGCTTCCAAGCCGGACAAGGTTAAGGAAGGTATCGTCCGCGGTAAGCTTTCAAAGCTTTACAAGGAAGTCTGCTTCCTCGATCAGGCATATGTAAAGGACGACACAAAGTCCATCAGCCAGATGCTTTCAGAGGTTGGAAAGGCACATGGTGCTACTCTCTCCATCAAGGCATACTGTGTATACCAGGCTGGAGTTTCAGCCTAAGGAGGAAGCATGCAGACAGTCATCGACAACTGCAGCACCAGAATGAAGAAGTCGGTTGAGGCACTCTCTCAGGAGTTTGCCTCACTCCGCACAGGCAGAGCTTCTGCACAGCTTTTCGACAAGATCAAGGTCGATTACTATGGTGCAGAGACTCCCCTTTCACAGGTTGCTTCAATCAGCGTTCCTGAGGCTCGTCTTGTTGTTATCCAGCCATGGGACAAGACAGTTCTCCCTGCTATCGAGAAAGCTATCCAGAAGTCAGAACTCGGACTCAATCCGAACAATGATGGAAAGCTTATCCGTGTAGCATTCCCACCTCTTACAGAGGACAGGAGAAAGGAACTTGCAAAAAGTGCCAAGGCTACTGCTGAGAACGCACGTGTTGCTGTTCGCAACATCCGCCGCGATGCGATGGAAGAGCTGAAGAAGCTCCAGAAGAACGGCGAGATAAGTGAAGATCAGCAGAAGGAAGGCGAGACAAAAATCCAGAAGCTTACAGATAACGCCATCTCCGATATCGGCAAGATTGCTGATGACAAGGAGAAGGAGATCATGGAGATCTGAAAATGGATCTCCAGCATCTTGCCATCATAATGGACGGGAACGGAAGGTGGGCCGAAAAGAGAGGCCTGCCTCGTTCCAGCGGACATCTTGAGGGCGGAAAAGCAGCGGTCAAGGTCATTTCATCATGCCTTGGCCGTATTCCATATCTGACACTCTTCTGTTTTTCCACGGAAAACTGGAAAAGACCGAGAACCGAAGTCGATTACCTTATGAATCTCATCGCGGACAGAGCTATAGCTGAAATACCTGAGGCAAAAGAAAAGGGAATCAGGATACTTCATCTCGGGTCAAGGGAAGGTCTTCCAGAAGCCGTGCTTAAAGCGCTGGATAAGGCAGTGCTGGAAACATCAGAGTGCAGAAATCTGACGCTACAGCTAGCCATAAACTACGGCGGGCATGATGAGATAACGAGAGCTGTACGGAAAGCATATTCCAGCGGACAGCATGACTTTTCAGAGAAAAGCATCCTCTCATATCTCGATAACCCGGAGGTTCCCTCTCCCGATTATATCGCCCGTTCAGGGGGTGAAAAGCGTCTTTCTGGCTTCATGCTATATCAATCAAGCTATGCAGAAATAGGTTTTTATGATAAGCTCTGGCCAGATTGGGACGGTTCCATGATTGATGAGATAATCAGAGATTATGATTCACGGAACCGTAGATTCGGAGGAATTTGATATGAGCGGATTAAAAAGCAGAGTCCTTACAGCCGTCATAGCTATTCCTGTGCTCTTGATAGTTGTGCTTTTATTTCCCCAGCTTAATCATCTGGCATTCTGCCTGATGATGGTAATCATCACGCTTCTTGGAACTATCGAGATGCGCTCGCTTCTCTCTAAAGATCATGAGAAGCTTCTCTTTACATCGTATTCAGGGGCGCTTCTTCCTTTAGCGCAGTATATACAGTTCTCATATTTTCCGGAGATGGAACTTACGTTCTATACGCTGATGTTCCTTATCGGGCTTACCCTCTTTCTTGAGGTATTCTTCGGTGCCCATGACAACTTCCGGGGAACATGGGAAAGAAATGCGAAGACAATCACGACAATCATCTATCCTGGTCTCTTCGCGTCATTCATCATTCGCATTGCATTCATCGCAAATGCAGCATGGTATATCCTATTCTATTTCCTTCTTGTATTCGGTTCCGATACATTTGCATTCTTCTTCGGAATACTCTTCGGAAAGAACAACAAGGGAATCATCAAGGTCAGTCCGAACAAGTCTGTTGCAGGCTATCTCGGAGGTCTTCTCATACCAGCTGTATGCGGTCTGCTCTCCGCATACCTTTTCCCGGAGGTATTCACCTACTCTCTTGGTGAAGGATTCGTACTTGGTCTTCTGACATCAGCAATTGCTGCAATCGGTGATCTCATAGAGTCCTCTTTCAAGAGGAGCGCTGAGGTAAAGGATTCAGGAAGCATAATCCCTGGACGCGGAGGAATCCTTGATTCAATCGATTCCGTCATAATGGCAGCGCCTGTATATGTCGCTATTCTGACGATTGTTCTCGGAGTATGAAATCCGTACTGCTTCTGGGAGCTACAGGCTCAATCGGAACGACATTCCTCACAGCTCTGCGAAACCAACCCGAACTTGATATCAGAATTGCTGGAATGACAGCTTCTTCAAACAAGGCATTGGAGCAGCTCGGTAGAGAATTCAACGCCCCTTATTTCTATCTTCAGGGTTCTGACCGTTCCAAGCTCAAAGCCATCATTGATGAAACAAAACCAGATATCATTCTGAATGCGATTGCAGGTACAGATGGGCTCACAGCTTCTGCAGAAGCACTTGATTCAGGTCTGGATCTTGCTCTCGCGAATAAGGAATCAATCGTCCTTGGAGGACATTTCCTGCTGGATAAAGCAAAGGATAACAATGCAAGAATAATCCCAGTGGACAGCGAGCACAGCGCTATCTATCACCTTCTGATGGGAAAGAAAGCAGAGAGACTGATTATAACAGCATCCGGCGGTCCTTTCCGGACTCTTGAGAATCTTGAGGATGTCACGATTCAGGAAGCGCTCAACCACCCTACATGGAAGATGGGAAAGAAGATCACTATTGACAGCGCAACTCTCGCAAATAAGGGACTCGAGGTTATCGAAGCATCCCTTCTCTTCGGCTTTCCACCGGAGAAAATCGACGTGACCGTCCATCCTCAGTCGATAATACATTCAATGATAGAAACAGCTGAAGGTGCCGTTTACGCGCTGATGTCACCACCTGATATGACACTACCGATTCTCACTGCGATAATCGAAGAAGGCAGCGGTATGAAAGATATCGTAAAACCACTCTCCTTCTCTTCAGGACTATCGCTTACATTCAGTCCATGGGACAGAAAGCGATTCCCGATGCTTGAATATGCATATGAAGCACTAAGACAGGGAGCTGGATACAGGATTGCATATGCATCTGCTGATGAAACTGCGGTAAATGCATTTCTTAATGGAAGAATCGGATTCATGGATATAGCGCGCATAACGAAAGAAGTCCTCTCTTCTGATTATCCAGCGTCCGAACCTGATACACTCGAAGAGATCCTTGAAATACGGAAGGATGCAGAGAGAAAGGCTGAAGCTCTATGCTGATATATCTTCTGTACCTTCTGTTCGGACTTCTTGCCATAGGCTTTGTTATCTTCCTTCATGAACTTGGACATTTCACAGCGGCAAGGCTTCTTGGCGTTGACGTTGAAGTCCTTTCATATGGCATGGGACCAAAGATTTTCTCGTTTCAGGGCCCCAAGACTGAGTACAGAATCTCTTTATTCCTTTTCGGTGGATATTGCCGTATGAAAGGCTCCCTGGATCTGATGAAAGCACTGAAAGACGATGCCAGATCAATGGATAAAACGGAGGCTGGCTCATACTTCGGAACAACTCCTGTCGTCAGATTCCTTATTTATCTTGCTGGACCTCTGATGAATTTCCTTCTTGCTGTACTCCTCCTTGCACTCTCTTCCCTGATACCAGTTGAAAGGCTTTCAGATCCTGCTGTTGTCACACCGATAAGCGAATACAGGACTCTTTTCAACAGCAATATAATCCAGAGCAATATACAGAAAGGCGATATCCTCATCGCATCAGGAAAGCATATATTCGAGGACTGGCAGGATGCAGAGGATTTCATAAAAACACACAGCGGAGAGATAATCCCAGTAACTGTCTGCCGGAATGATAAATTCATCGAAACGGAACTCATCCCGACAAAGACAGCAGGTGGATATGCATATGGTATAACGCTGTTTCAGGAACCAGTGATAGGACGTTCTGAATCCAGCCTTTTCCTTCCCGGAGACAGGATTATCGAAGCAGATGGAAAGAAAATCGAATGCACGCTCGATATCTACTCGATTACCTCTGATAATTTCACCGTTCTCATCGAAAGGGATGGCAAGCTTATTGAAAACATCATCGAGAATGGGCATCTTCCCTTCGCATGGTACAGCAACATCAGGGACAGCAGGGATTCTGTATCCCCCCTTCTCTACGGATTAAAACGCTCAGCCTCTATGTTCGTGTCTGCACTCAGAACACTGGGAGCATTCATCACATTCCATCTTGAAGACGCGCTTACGGTAATGACAGGACCTGTCAAGGCTGCAGAGAGCATCGGACATATTACAGCCATCGCCTTCCAGACAAGCGCTCCAAGCGGACTGAGAAGCCTGCTGCTCCTCTGTTCCATCATCTCCATTTCCCTCTCCGTCGGGAATATCCTGCCGATTCCGACATTCGATGGCGGTCAGATGCTTATAAACATCACGGAAATGATATATAGAAGAGAGTTATCACCAAGGTCGTATGTGCTTCTGCAGATCATAGGCATGATACTTGCCCTCATCATCATGATCATGATGTATTCACTTGATGTGAAGGCTTACTTCTTCTCCTGATAGCAAATGATTTGCTGAAAAGAAACAGCCCTATTTCAGGCTGCTTCATCAATCTCACTTCTTCTCGTAACTTCTCTTTTCCTGAGGAACAGGTTCGATGAAGTCCGCAGTCTGCACGACCTGCTCAAATGATGTCGTCGCAGCATTGTAGCCTACCTTGAACTCACCCGTCTCTCCATTACGCTGCTTGGCGACAATAACTTTCGTTACCTGAAGCGTGGCCCTTCCCTCAGAGTCTTTCGCGTTTCTCTGCTTCTCCTCTTCTGTGAGGATTCTCTTTCTGTGAAGGAACATTACGACATCGGCATCCTGTTCGATAGAACCGGAATCCCTCAGGTTTGAAAGAATCGGAGCCTTCTCCTCACTGTCTCTCGATACCTGACAGAGAACGATGATTGGAATCTTCAACTCTCTTGCAAGGCTCTTCAGTGATCTTGATACCGTCGCGATTACCTCATGACGTGGCACCTGTGCACCGAGCTCTGGATCGATAAGACCGATATAATCAATCATCAGCACAGTGATATCATGCTCACGCTTCAGTATCCTCGCCTTTGCTCTGAGGTCATTAAGCTTTATGTTCGGGACATCAACGATATACAGCTCCTTTGAATAAAGCATGTCAGCGGCATTGAGAACACGATTGAATTCATCCTCTGCAAACGTAGCCTGCGCTATATTCCTCAGATTGACATGCGAGAGATTTGCAAGAAGACGCTCTGTTATCTGGCTGGCAGGCATTTCGAGAGAGAAGAAAGCGACACGCTGCGGGTGATCGGTATCCCTGAGCATGTTTCTTATCATCGAAACACCGAAAGCTGTCTTTCCGATGGAAGGACGCGCCGCTACAACAACGTAATCCTGCGGCTTGAAACCGCCATTTGTGTATTTATCGAGAACATCAAAGCCAGAGCGGACTGAATCATCGGCAAGCTTGCCATCCATCTTCTTTATGATCCTGTCCACAACGGAGGAAACAGCCCTGTCGATGGAATACTCCTCCTCTCCGGTGGAACCGGAAAGCGAGAGCTGGAGCATCTTGCCCTGCCCTTCATCGAGAGTCTTGTATATATCCTCAGTGGCATCGAAGGCCTTCTCCGAGAGGCTTGAGCTCATGGAAAGCACAGAACGGCGGAGAGACATCTCCTTGACGATTCTCGCATACTGCTCTGCATTTGAAGTCACATTGACGCTTTCAGTGAGGCCCGCTATGTATCCGACTCCACCAGCTTTCTCCAGGGATCCGTTCTTCTTGAGATAGTCAATGAGCGTGATGATATCAACAGCTTCATTTGACATCTCCTTCATCTTCGTAATAGCACGGAATATCTCACCATTCATCGGATGGTAGAAATCCTCTGCTCCGATAATTGAAGAGACCGTATCATAAGCATCCTCGCGCATCAGTATCGCGCCGAGTATCGCTTTCTCTGCTTCATCGTTATGTGGCTGTGTTCTCATAGACTTCTAGGCTAACAGAAAATCCCCCTGCCGCATAGGAGGGGGATTGGATAAAAAGAGAAAATCAGTTCTCTTCTGAAGCTGTCTCTTCCTGAGCAGGCTCCTCTGCAGGTGCTTCTTCTGCAGTTTCCTCAGCTGCAGCAGCTGCTGCTTCCTCTGCTGCCTTTGCAGCTTCAGCCTCTGCCTTAGCCTTTGCCTCTGCTTCTGCCTTCTCAGCAGCAAGCTTCTCTGCCTCTGACATGACAACAAGCTTGATGTGAGAAAGATCGTTCTCATAAAGGTGAACTGTGATTGAATATGTACCAGTCATCTTGATTGCGTGAGTTGCAACCTCGATCTTCTTCTTCTCGATATCGAAACCAAGCTTTGCAAGCTCAGCCTGTACCATTGAAGAAGTAACAGAACCGAAAAGCTTTCCTGACTCACCAGCTGGAACTGTGATTGCAAGAGAAACTCCGTCAAGTCTCTCCTTGAGAGATGCAGAAGCTGCTCTCTTCTCTGCCTTTCTCTTCTCAATAGCAGCTGCTCTTGACTTGAAAAGAGCTGCATTTGCCTTGTTGTAGATTACAGCAGTCTTTGTAGGAAGAAGGTAGTTTCTTGCGTAACCGTCCTTTACCTCTACGACGTCTCCCTCTTCTCCGAGGTGTACAACATCCTGATTAAGAATGATCTTCATTTTCGACTCCTAGTTTCTTCAGATCGAAGAAATTCCCAAGGACGCCTAAAAGCGGCAGTCCAAAGAGAACTATGAAATTTATCCCAGGGACCACAGTGCCCAGAAGCAGCAGCACGATGAGGACAGTCATGCTCCTTACATTGCTGCTATGTTTACGGACTCGTGCATATACTATCGAGAAACCCTGGATAGCATATATCACTGTCCATACACCAGCTGCATTCAGGACTATCACAGGGACAGCCACAGGTACCGATACAAAGCGAAGGAGAAGAACCAGAGCCCATGATATTATGAAGCCCCAGACTGCGTCTGACGGAAACGAAAAACGCATGACTGCCTCTTCCCACTCACTTTCTCTTGAATGCTTCGCGGTCTCATAAATGAACGCAGAAGCACAGACGCCGCAAAACAGAACCGGCATAAGGAAAGACAGGATCCCGACGATTACGATGTACGAAAGCACATCCATATCAATAGAGGGGAAAAGCTCTCCGAATACAGGTCCAAGCATTACAGCAAACGCATTTCTGAACTCTTCGAAAAGAAGAGATGAAAGCGCCCTATCGGTAACGATGAACGCGCTGATTGCTCCAAGGAATATGGCAGGCAGCAGAAGTGACACGAAAAGCCGCTTCATAAGCCCCATACCGCTTGTTACAAGCCATGTAATCCCAGCCGCTGACAGCGACAGGGGAATATACAGAACAATGAGAAAGAGTGCCCACTCCTCTTTCGTCGATGGCAGTCCCTCTGACATGGCAAGATTGATTGCCGTCAGCAGGAGAAACTCCAGGACAATAAGCAGGATGGCATTCTTTCGTCCGTGTGATACGGCAAAGAGAAGAAGAGGAGCAATGAAGATAAGCTGCGCTACCCCGACACGGGCAAGCAGAGTGCTTATTACGACAAGCACTAAACCTTCTATGATCGCTCTTCTCTTCCCATCAGCCATAAATCACTTCTTCTCGAAAGGAAGATATGCGAGAACTCTTGCTCTCTTGATTTCCCTGTTGAGTGCTCTCTGGTGCTTTGCGCATGTTCCAGTGATGCGAGCAGGGAGAATCTTGCCTCTCTCTGTTATGTAGCGGCGAAGCATATCCGGATTCTTGTAATCTGCTGGTGCTGCACCCTGGCAGAACTTACAGACTTTCTTCTTGAATCCAACCTTTCTTGCCCCCATCTTTCTGTCTTTGAGGGCTCCGTCTTTCTCTGCGAAATCCTTATCTTCACGCATTTGTCTGACTCCTTATCAGAATGGAATGGAATCATCCTCGAATGATTCCGGTCCTCCGACCTGCGGCTCTGGCATGCTCTCAACAACCTGTGGCTGCTGCGGTGCCTGATAACCCTGGTTCTGCTGAGGACGCTGTGAATACTGGCTGGCAAAGCCGCCACCCTGTCCCTGATTAGGGGATGAAAGCAGGTTGAGCGTATTCACCATGACATCAAGTTTCGATCTTGGCTGTCCATCCTGGCCTTCCCATTTAGACTGCCTAAGCTCTCCTGATACAGCAACCTGTCTGCCCTTCTGCAGGAACTGGCTCAGATTCTGAGAGTTGTTCCCGAAATAGGTGCAGTCGATGAAAGATGCTTCCTCTCCCCATGTTCCGTCAGCATTCCTCTTTGCTTTGTTGACGGCAATCGTGAAGGATATGAAAGCGTTTCCTGAAGGTGTGTATCTGAGATTGCAATCCCTTGTGAGACGACCAACAAGGACTACGACATTAACATCGCTAGCCATGCTCTGCCTTATTTCCTTTCTGGGTTAACGAACAGGAACTTGAGTACGAGTGTTGAAAGCTGGAAGATGTTGTTCATCTGTCCGATTACGGAAGTATCAGCCTTCAGCTCGAAATAGACATAGTGGCCCTTTTCCTGCTTGTTGATAACGTAAGCAAGTGTCTTAACTCCGAGATCCTCTTCCTTTGTGATCTCTGCATTGAAGCGCTCGAATGTGCTCTTCACAAGCTCAAGGCCTGACTTTGTCTTCTCCTCATCTGCGTCGAAGATGACTGTGAACTCATAATTCTGGATCATGGTTCCTCCTTGTGGACTTAGATTCGATCCGGATATACACCCGGATAAAGAGGTCACTCGATATTACTAAAAATAAGGTTAAGCAGTCAACGGTTTTAATGAAGATTTTAACAATAAATGTATGCTAATATGAAGTTTAGAAAGGAAAAGCGCTGTTCAGATGTTCGATTCGCACGCTCATATAGGAGAAATCACGGATAAAGCCCTGGTGTGTTCATCTTCTTGCGATGAATACGATAAGCTTCAGCCATTCAGATATAAGGCTGCGGGCATTCTTCCAGGTTGCCCTTTTAATGACTTCTCGGCAATGAAAACCTATGCGGAGCAAGGCTGGGCAATCGGTGAAATCGGGCTTGATAAGCGCTTTTCTGATATCGAGGTTCAGGCTGAGATATTCCGTAAAGCACTAAGCATCGCGGCAGACTGCAATTCATTTGTCATCCTTCATGTCGTAAGGGCATATGACAGAGCGCTCCATGAGATAAAACATTATGGGATAAAGCGTTTCATGGTACATGGTTTCTCTTCCTCTTATGAAATTGCAGAGGATATCATCAAAGCCGGGGGAATGATATCATTATCACCGAAAGCTGAAAGGCTGAAATCATTCGGGAGGCTTCTATCGCTTCCTTTTGTCACCGAGACAGACATGAAGACAGGGGAAGAGGAAATGATTGTCCTGAAAGCATGGAATGAAAAGCTTTCAGCGGTGACAGGCATCGATATAGAAAAGAGAAGCGAGGAGATGATGAAGGAGGCCCTTTCTGAATAAGCAGTTTCAGAGAATATCGAGATTGATCGGAGAAGAGAATGTAATGCTTCTCTCTGGAAAAACCGTTTCCATAGCGGGAATCGGAGCTGTAGGCGGCTTTGCCGTTGAGATGCTCGCACGCTGCGGAATCGGGCACATACGCATTCTCGATTTCGATACAGTATCGGAAACGAATATAAACAGGCAGATAATCGCGCTTCATTCTACAATTGGGATGCTCAAGACGGATGTCATGAAGAAACGTATTCTTGATATAAATCCAGATTGCCATGTCGAAGCCTTCCCTGAAGTCCTAACTGATGAGAACCACTATAAACTCTTTGATGGTGCAGATATCGTCCTCGACTGCATCGACAGCGTCGGTGCGAAGATATCTCTTCTCTCCGATGCGTATCATTCGGGAATTCCTATCGTTTCCTCAATGGGAGCTGCACTCAGGAGAAACGCAAGCCTTGTCCGTACCGCAGATATAATGGATACATGGGGCTGTCCACTGGCCCGTCAGATCCGTTCAGGACTGAGAAAGCAAGGAGTCGGAAAAGGAATCGAATCGGTATTCTCCCCTGAGAAGGTCGATTTCAATTACATCGATCCAGATGAGGATGAAGAAGCCGAAACTGCTGAAAGCGGCAGAAAGAGAAGAGTACTTGGCTCTCTTCCGATAGTCACCGCAGTCTTCGGGGAGCTTATGGCTGACCTTGCGCTCAGAAAGCTTCTCCCGAATGGCACACTGGACGGAAGGGCTGAAGGGAACGCAAGAAAATAATCATCAAAGCTTTTCCCTGATAATCTTCAGCGCCATATTGAATCGTATGTCGTTCTTCCTGTTTATGTATTCATCGTAATCGAATGGAACAGAAACATCCGGTTCTATACCATTGCCTTCCCTGGAAATCCCATCGATGTACCTTATCTCGGTAGACGGAGTATAACTGGATACCATATGAGACGACAGATTGAAACTGCCGCCATTCAATTCATTCTCATTGCTGACAAGTGAACCATGACCGCCTAGAGTGGTACCTCCCACAACCGTGACATCATACCCATATTCATCATGCAGCGCCTTGAAGAAGAAGGTCGTCATCTCCGCGGCTGATACACTTCCCTTGTTTGTGAGAACTGCAATCGGTATGGATTTATCAAAGGATGACCTTTCATTGCTGTAAACGCATAACGGAAGCCATGGGCCATAATCGAGACGGTTATCACCAAGCTTCCTACGACTTATTGCAAACTCTGCAGCGACTCCCTTTTCCAGAAAATCAGGAAGAAGGATATCAAGATCAACGATATATCCGCCACCATTTCCTCTCATATCAATGATTATCCCTTCCGGATTATCATCAATTGCTTTCGAAAGGCCTGAAAGGAAAGATGTTACATCTTCGGTGAACTCATTTCTGGTTTCAAAATAAGAATAGAAATCAAAGCCGGAAAATCCGAGATAAAGGATCCCGTCATCTGTAATACCGTAGCCAGTTGTCATCCCTTTCATTGTTTCAGGATCATATGTCCTGAAGTATGTGAATGCAGCAAAAGGCCCTCTGCCTGATACCGTAGTCAGGGGAACTGCCGCATCTTCAGGCAATTCTATTCCGAATGCGCTGAATGTATTCTTTATATTCTCTGCATTGAAATCACATTCTTCAAATTTTCTATAATCGAGTGTTGTATCGTATATGGAATACCGGAATATCTCATCATCGGAATAACCAAGATCCTTCATTACCTTGTATGTAGCTGATGACATATAGAGAAAACCATCTTTGGCAAAGACAGTCAGAGCATAATGCCCGTCATCAAGCTCCTTCGACGCATCGAAGAAAAGACGCAATGCTTCCTCTTCGTTCTCTCCAATCTTCCCAAGACCTTCGAAGCGTGGCATGAAATAGTCATAGATACCATCCCAGCTGCCGTATTCTGAATCATACACATCCCAGAATATGTAGTTGGTATTCATCTTCTTCCAGTAGGCATCAAAAAGTGATGACCAAGTATCACCTGCTGTTATCTCCCCATAGGAATGAGGTACAGCACGGCATGAAGAAAACAGAAGGATTACAACCATGAACAGAATGAAGAACAGTTTTCTCATACACCTACCCTCACCCCGATATCAACGGAAAGCGCATCGATGTATGTGTCAACATTGTCTTTCTGTCCTTTCGAAAGGCTTGTCAGACTATGCTGATAGCGCGCTTTGAGATAAATCTCCGTATTATTCTCAGAAGGCAGGAAGTAAGAGACTCCAGCATAAGCTTCAAGACCTGCATCGAAAAGATTATCTCCTGAATTGAAATCGATGAACGTGAACACATATGAGCTATTCGGAACCGAAGTCATATTCTCCAATGACTCGGAGCCAAGCATTGTGCGGCCGGCTACAGCCTGCAGGAACCTTATTCCTATGTAACCACCGCCTCCGACAAATCCACGGACTCTGTCTGAACCGAAGGAGAAGGAGACGGAAAGAGGAAGCTCAAGGAAGTTATGCATCACCGTCAGATTATCAACATCTTCCTTGCTGTAATGCATATTCTTCATGCTGTACCTGATGCCGCTTTCAAATGAGATACAATCCGTCAGTTCATAACCAGCAATGAATAAAAGGTCAAAACCGCTGAATCCCTTCATTTCCGTAGACGGAAACCGTGTAGCAGAAGATACGAAGCTATGGTTGTACCCCGCCTCGCCTCCTATATACCATGAAGCTGAGAGCGAACATAGTGCAGAGAGAAGAATACCAAGGACAAGAAGCCTTTTCATGAATAATACGGTAACAGAAAACCACCGGCATCTCTACCGGTGGTCTAAGATAGCAAGAAGAATTATTTCTTCTTATGTCTATTCATTCTGAGTCTTTTCTTTCTCTTGTGCGTTGCTATCTTATGCTTTTTTCTTTTCCTTCCACAAGGCACAGTATTGCTCCTTATATCCAATTGGATTTGTTGTAATTACCGGTTTATTCTGCTTTTTTGGCCAATAGCTGTCAAGGGGATGGAAACGACAAACAGATAAATGAACAGGCATCTCATCCAGATAGTTAGAAAACACTATATTTTCCGAAAATAATTAACAACACTTCAAGGAAAAAACATCCTATACTATGGTTTCAGTGAAAGTCCTGATTCTCGGGCTAGGAGCCTCAGGCGGCGGTGCAGAAGCTGCCGACTATTATCTCAAGCTTGGTCATGACGTGGAAATCATAAGTCCTCAGGAAAAGAGGGACAAGGATTCCATGATTGATTTTCTGTCCTCGAAAGGCGCTGTTTTCATCTCAAAAGATGAGATAATGGACGCTGTGGATAAAGCTGACCTCGTTGTGAAGATTCCCGGCGTTCCTATTCCCTATCTTGTGAAGAAGAAGGCAAAGCATATCACTAATGACATCGCAGCTCTTCTGGAGAATCCGAAGACCGAACGGATGACAAAGATCATTATCGCGGGCTCAAAAGGCAAGACAAGCACCGCATCTGCGCTCTCGGATGCATTGAATAATCTCGGGATGAACGCAGCCTTCTCCGAAGGTCTTGGTTACTCGGCTTTCCACCTTCTTTCAGATATCGAAAACGAGGAGAAAGCATATGATGCGATTGTAATCGAGATGTCGCTATGGCAGATCAAGGATACAGATACCGCGCTAGGCCACGTATGGCCCCGTATCGACATACTTGGAATCACAGACACGATTCCCATTCCCACTTCCCCTTCGGATATGAGCGCTGAAGGCTCTCTATTCATCGGTCCATGGATAAGGAAGATGATAGCTCCCAGAATCTTGTGGGAGAGGATAATGCTCAGCGGAATCATAAGAAGACGAAGCGTAAAGATGTATCCATCCCCCCTCAATCCATTCAGGAACAAACCGGGAATGGAACTTGGATGGGAATGCATAAGGGCACTGGGCTTCAGAAGAAAGGATGCTTCAAAAGCCTTTGACAGATACAAAGGTATACCGAACAGACTCGAGCTTATCGCAATCAAGGATGGAATTTCATTCATCAATGATTCCTCGTCCGTTCTGCCTATATCGGTATCATTCTCTATGAGAGGCATGAAAGGAACGCCTGTTCATCTCATTCTCGGAGGAACGGATAAAAGCCGTATAGATATATCTGAACTTGAGGCACCTATAGATGAAAGTGTCTCGCTGACACTTCTTTCAGGAAGTCTCACTGATAAGCTTATTCCTGAACTGAGAAGGGATAATATTAAATTTACAGGGCCTTATGAGAAAATGGATGATGCTGTACGGGATGCATACAGCAAAGCATTAAGCCACAAGGGAAAGAGGGAAATACCAGAGATAATCCTTCTCTCCCCAGGAGCTTATGCCGATGAATTCTATGCAAATGAATTCGAGAGAGGCAAAGAATTCAGATCATCTGTTCTCTGCCTCATTGATGAATCAGCTAAGTGATGAGAAGCGCTCGAGGATAGTAATAGCCTTCTCCCTGTCCTCATCCTTTATGACAGAAGAAATTGCCTCCTCTTCTACCATGAGCGCAATCTTGTGCAGCGCAGCTTTAGCCGCGTTGATCTGCACAAGAATCCTCTCCGGATCATCATCTGCTGCGATCATGCGGTCAACAGCCTGAATCTGCCCAACCGCTTTTGATAATCTTACATGCACCGAATTCTTATCGAGAGCCATAAAGCCTCCTCAGCCTACGTTACCGTTCACGTACTTAAATACGCGGAGGAAAGCTCCCTCGTATCCGAGCTTCTTTCCATCTACAGTGACAAAACCGTCTTCAGTCTTCATCGGAAGTGCGAAGAAATGATCAGGCTTGATGTAAGTCGTAACCTTCTCTACCTCTCCCTCACCTTCAAGCTTCAGAACTGTTCCCGGTGCGATGTCATCAGCAAAGATGACCTCACATGTTGAGTGCGGATCCTCGGCTGTCGGGTCAGATGCAGCAAGAAGCATTCCCCTGCTCTTCACGCCTCTGAAGTTCGCAGGCTTCAGGTTCGAGACAAGAACTATATTCCTTCCGAGAAGCTCTTCCGCCTTATAGAAAGGCACGATGGATGAGACGATTGTTCTCGGCTCTTCCTCACCGCAGTCGAGCGTGAGGATGAAAAGCTTATCTCCACCAGGATGCTTCTCAACATTCACGATCTTCGAAACCTTGAGTATTACCTTCCTTGCGAACTGATCTGCAAGGCTTTCCATGCTTTCTGTCTTTGCATTCTCTTCCATTTTCTCTTCCTCTTTCTTCTCTCTTTCCATTCTCTCACTCTGAGAACCTGAATAACGTTCTCTGAGCTCATTGATCCTGTCATCCTCAAGCTTCTGGAAAAGAAGCTCTGGCTCCTTCACCTCAAGATTGCCCTCGAAGCTTCCGACTGAATCCCACTTCATGCCGTCAGCAGAGATGAATGAGAGAATCCTGTCACCGGTTGTCGGCATATATGGGGTGATCATAATCGCAAGATCCCTTATGAGATACATCAGCGTGCGGAGAAGCACAGCAGCCTTCTCAGGATCTTCTTTTCTCACCTTCCACGGCTCACCATCCTGGAAAGCCTTGTTTCCGATATCGGAAAGCTCGAAGATAAGACGAATTGCATCACGCTCATCAGCCTTCTCGAGAGCTGCAGTGATTGCCTCTTCCTTCTCCTTGATTTCCTTGCAGAGACTCTCATCAAGAGAACCTGCTCCAAGGTTGCCATCATAGAATCTCTTGACGAATGTGAGTGTACGGTTGACGAGATTCGAGAGATTACCGATCAGCTCCTTGTTCACCTTCTCCTGGAAATCGAGCCATGTGAATGTGAAATCAGATTTCTCAGGTCTGTTATAGAACATGTAGAAGCGCCATACATCAGCAGGGATTCCTGTCTCCTCTACATCATTACCGAATATACCTATCCCCTTGCTCTTGGAGAATTTTCCTCCCTCATAGTTCAGGTACTCAGTGGATGACATATGATAGAGCATCGTCCACTTCTCTTTCGAAGCAAGAAGCGTTGACGGGAATACTACAGTATGGAACGGAATGTTGTCTTTTCCAATGAACTGGAAAAGCTCAGTGTTCTCTGGATCTCTCCACCAGTATTCCCAATCCTTTGTCTTGTTTGCGGTTATCGAGATGTATCCGATAGGAGCATCGAACCAGACATAAAACACCTTATCTTCATAACCTGGCTTATTTACAGGAATACCCCACTTGAGATCTCTTGTAATACACCTCTCCTGAAGTCCGTCACGGATCCAGGAGGATGTGATCTGGATTGCGTTCTTAGCCCAGAAGCCCTCAACGGAAGCCTTCTTCATCCATTCATCAAGAAGAGGCAGGATCTTCGGAAGGTTCAGATAGAGGTTCTTCGTCTTTCTCAGAACAGGTGTTGAACCGCAAACAGAACACTTAGGCTCAATGAGCTCTGTAGGATCGAGGAGCGTTCCGCACTTCTCGCACTGGTCTCCTCTTGCACCATCATAACCGCAGTGAGGACATGTTCCTGATACGAATCTATCTGCAAGGAAGCGCTTGCATTCCGGGCAGTATAGCTGCTCGGATTCCTTCTCAACGATATAACCGTTATCATCACAGGCCTTGAAAAGAGCCTGGACAATCTCAGTCTGGAGAGGAGTCGACGTGCGCCCGAAATAATCGAAATCGATATTGAACCACTTATAGATAGCCTTATGTATCTCATGATAGCGATCACAGAGCTCACGAGGCGTGACTCCTTCCTGCAGCGCTCTTGTTTCGCTGGCTGTCCCATATTCATCGGTACCGCAGATATACATCGTCTCATAACCGCGAGAGCGGCAGAAACGGGCAAAAACGTCTGCGGATAGAACCTGCATCAGATTCCCCAGATGAGGGATATTGTTCACATATGGCAAAGCCGATGTAATCAATCTTTTCTTCATATTCACCGATTATAGCCATTGGACCGATAATCAACAACCCTACCCCGGTTGATTTCATTAGCCCTTCCGAAACTTCTTTGCTATATTTCGGAACAGAAGGAGGTATTGATGAGAATACCGCAGATTTCAGTCCGTCTTGTCGTATCGATACTTGTTGTGCTCATTCTTCTTGCAATTGCCGCAACAAGCTTTTTCTCCGTTGACCAGACAGAACAGGCTGTTGTCCTCAGATTCGGAAAGTATGTCAGGACAGTGGGCCCGGGACTGCAGACAAAGCTTCCGCTTGGAATAGAGAAGAACTACAATGTTGAGACAGCTGTAGTGAAGACACTTACGTTCGGATACAGGGCCACGGATATTTCCGGCACATCGCTTTCTGGAGCGTTCGTGAACACCGATGAATCGATGATGCTCACAGGAGATCTGAATATCGTTGATGTCGAGTGGATAGTCCAGTACAGGATAAACGATCCTCAGGCTTATCTTTTCTCGGTACGCGACAAGGAGACCACCATCCGCGATATCTCTCAGTCCGTGATGAACCAGCTTGTGGGAGATCTTCCGATTCTCGCGATCATGACTAGTGAGAGAACGAATATAGAATATGAAGCCCAGAGGGAAATGCAGGAACTCTTCGACAGCTACGGATTCGGAATCGAGATTGTAGCTGTGAAGCTTCAGAACATCATGCCACCTGAGGGAGAAGTTCAGGATGCCTTCGAGGATGTAAACAAGGCAATCCAGGATATGAATACGCTTATCAATGAGGGAAAGCAGTATTACAACCAGGAAATCCCTGCAGCTCAGGGTGAGGCAGAGAAGATGATAGCGGAAGCTGAGGGATATGCTGCGGAGCGTATCAACAGAGCTGAAGGTGATACCGCAAGATTCAATGCAGTGAGAAACGAATATGAGAAGAACAAGGAGATAACAAGGGAAAGGCTCTACATCGAGACGATGGAGGATGTGCTCACCTCCGATGGTTCCATCACTCTCATAGACAGCAATCTTGAGAACATGCTCCCTGTAAAGGCAATAGGAGGATCCGTATGAAGAAGCTATGGACGATTCTCATCGTAATCATTGTACTGCTTATTCTTTTCCTCCTTCTCGGACCTTTCTATATGGTCAATGAGGGTGAACAGGCTGTAATCACAAGATTCGGACGTATTGTCGATACGGAAACCACATCAGGTCTGAAACTGAAAATGCCAGTGATAGACACAGTGACAAAATATCCGAAGATGCTTTTATCCTGGGATGGAGATGCTCAGAGAATCCCGACAAAGGAAAACCAGTTCATATGGGTCGATGCGACAGCAAGATGGAGGATCAATGATCCTGCCCTCTTCTATATGACAGTGAAGACTGTCGAAGGCGGAATCGCACGCCTCAATGATGTTCTCGATTCAACGATAAGAACAGTCATCTCCGAGAACTATCTCAACGAAGCCGTCCGTTCGACGAACAGGATTAACTCCATGGAGATAGAGGAGAATGTGGGTAGCGAAGTCGAGAATGCAGAAGATGCGGAGACTTTAAGATCGCTGACATCAACCAGAGCCGTTCAGGAAGAGATAAAGATCGGAAGAGATGGGCTTTCTGACATGATGCTTCAGGATGCTGCTCCTCTCACGCTGAGATACGGCATCGAGCTTGAGGATGTTATCATCAGGCAGATCAGGTATTCAGATGACCTGACAGCTTCTGTCTACTCAAGAATGATAAAGGAGAGAAGCCAGATTGCCGAAACATACCGCTCATACGGAAGAGGACAGCTTCTTTCATGGCAGGGCCGTACCGAGAACGATAAGAAGAACATACTCTCCAAGGCTTATGCCGAGAGCGAGAAGATAAAAGGAGATGCAGATGCCGCGGCAACCGCGATATACAGCAACGCATACTCTGCAGATCCTGAGTTCTTCCGTCTATGGACGCTCCTTGAAAGCTACAGGAAGACAATTCCTGGAATCAAGGATAAGACATTATCCACATCGCTCGATTATTTCGATTACATGTATTCATCAGAAGGCAGAAGTGAAACATCTGAATCTCTCTGAGATACACTATGGCAATGAGGAGAAGAGGGAAAATCCCCTCTTCTTCTCCATACTTGAGAACTGGGACAGAAATGGCCTGGATCTCTATTCGGATGGTTATCTTGATATCCTCCTTATAAGAGGTGGAAAAGCTGTAATCAGGGGGGATATCAAGAATGTATCCAGCGTCGCATCCTTTCTGAAGGATAAGGAATGGTCGTCGATTGCTGGTAGCAGGGAAAACATAAAAGCAATTTCTCAGAACATTCCCGGAGTATCTGAAGAGAACCGGCATCTGATGCTGCTCACAAGGGGAACATTCAGGAAAACCGATAGAAATGAAAAACTGAAAGTCCTACGTACCGAAAGAGATTTCATCGACCTCTTCAGACTGTACAGGAATATCCCTGAAATGAAGGAAGGTTTCGGAAAAAGAAATGATGAGGATAATGCCGAACGTTTTCTCTCCTCACCTTTTCCATTCACCGCAGTCGGATTATATGAAGACGATAAGCTCGTATCAGGGGCATATCTTGGAAGAGTGACGAGGAAGACAGCCTTTGTGGTCGGAGTTGCAACTGAGATCAGATACAGGGGCAGAGGCTATGCGAAAGCTGTTGTATCGGAACTGGCAGATATATCCCTCAATGAAAACATGATGGAATCCCTGATGCTGTGGTATTCTTCTGATAAAGCAGGTGATATCTACAGAGCTTTAGGATTTGAAGATATTGAAGATATCGTCTACGCAAGGAGAGTCAATAATGAAGTACGTCAGAGTCCAGACAGATAGAGGTGCAGAATACGGAATACTCAAGAACAGTCTGATACAGCTTATGGAGAATACGCCTTTTGATGGCAAGCCCATACTCAAGGATGAGGCAATCAATGCAGACGATGCTGTATTCCTTGCGCCGGTTCCTTTCTCAAAAGCTGTATGTATCGGCCTTAACTACAGGGATCATGCTGTCGAGTTCGGACTTCCGATTCCAGAAAGCCCAGTTGTGTTCCTCAAGCCATCAACATCTGCAACAGGCCACAGAAGCAATATAATCTATCCGAAGATGTGCCACCGCCTCGATTATGAAGCAGAGCTTGCTGTTGTCATAGGAAAGACTGCGAGGAACATCTCCGAAGAAGATGCGCTTTCTTATGTCCTTGGGTACACGATTGCCAATGACGTGACAGCGCGCGATCTGCAGCCAAAGAACGGACAGTGGACGATAGCAAAAGGCTTCGACACATTCATGCCTCTCGGACCTTATATCTCAGATGAAGTTGATGGAAGCTCCTTGATGATAACAAGCCGGGTAAATGGAGAGATGAAGCAAAAATCGAATACATCGAATCTTATTTTCTCTATCCCCTATCTCATTTCATATCTCTCACATGTGATGACACTTCTTCCTGGAGATATCATATCTACAGGAACACCAGGAGGAATCTCAGGAATGCAACCTGGTGACAAAGTGGAAATAGAGATTGAGGGACTTGGAATATTGGAGAATGTAATCAAAGCTGAATGAATAGATCACAGCTTATGCATTTCATTTTCATGCTGCTCTAACCCTTCCAGAATTTCTCTGAAGGATGGCTTTTTTCCAAACAGCATTTCTTTCATGTTCTCATAATCCTCCATCAGATACGCAATGCGTTCTTTTGGAGGAACGATTCGGATTGTTGCAGGTACCGCTTTTTCATATTCTGCCCATTTCCTTGGATAGAACTTGGTTTTAAACGCAATCACATCATCAAGAAGCTGAAGATTCCTGAAAGCTTTATCCTTTACATCCGATTTTGTCATCATGAATAAATCATAATAGTGCCTGGCATATCTGGCTGGCATAATGCTATCCAGAGGTCGATTTGCCTCATGATGTAATACTGTCGCTTTTTCCCAGAATGTTCTTTCTGGCAGAACTGTTTCTACTATAAAAGACATTTCAGAAAAAACCTCAGGAAAGACATCCGCTATATACGGCTGTATTGGCCGGTTCTCTGTGGGCGTCCATGAAGCAAGAGGGCCGATTTCAAGTCTTACAGAAGGAGACAAATACTGACTTTTAAATACATTTGGATATCTGAATATAATTGTCTGCGGATCTATAGGATTGATTATCAAATCAGGTTCTGCTTCCAGCGATTTCCTTATAGCGTCCCTAAATATTGGAAAGATTTTATTTCTTATATATAAAGCAGCCTTTGTATTTGCTTCTTTATTGAATTTATCCTGTGCTGTATTTGATCTTTTCTGCCATGGTTCATCTTTAGAGAATCCCAATTTACGCCAATCAAGAATAAGGTCAATATCCTCGGAAAATCTGTGTATTAGACCATATGCTTTCGAAAGACTTGTACCACCTTTAAAACGAAAGATATCCTTCATATTGGAGTCCGAAAAAATAATAGAAAGTACGAAACAGACCCACAAATCCTTTTCTATGGCAGCTCCTGACATTCCAAGTTCAGCTGCTGTTTCCATATATATCACTAAGCTCAATTTTAGGCATTCTGAGAATTCTATCCATTGTATTTTCCTTCTGCGATTCTCATCAGAAACGGTTGCATCCACTTGAAAGCAAACCGACTTTCCTTGCGAATGGTAATCTTATCGTTATCCGTCAGTTGATTCTTAATCTGCTCTATATGCCAATCAAGAATTCGTTCTGGGCCTAAAGCTTTCAGTGCTTGGATTACCAAAGCCGTTTTCTCCGAAAATGGCCCGATTTCCTTGTTTGAACGATGCAGGAACTCTATAGAAACATTACCAAATACATATCTGCGATTTGGTCCAGAGGATATGTAGACAAGCTGTGTAGGAATTTGTGTATCCAGTCCTAGAATATTAAGTGCAGCATTTCCGCTGGGAATAATACTCCACCCATTTTCTCGTACAAGGGCTTGCACAACAAGTTCAGGATTTGCAGATGCATATCTATGGATAATAGGAATATACTTAGGCTTCTGGTAGATTCCTCTTGAGATACGATTCAATACCCCCTCTTTAATAAGACGACTAAGACACTGCTTGATATTATTTGAGACAGCAATCCCATAGAAGTCATTCATCGTAAAAATACTGCCATTAGGAGCTTTTTCTATTTGTATCCTTATTGTCTGCATCGCATTCATAGTCATTTCGTTTTGTAACTAAAAAGTAAAATTTAAGTTACATTTTGTCAAGCAAAGATTCAACCAGATTAAACAACACAAAAGACTATTTCTCCGAAAAGAGGATGATTGACTGAACTGGAAATAACGGAATCTTTAAATCCTTGCTTATGCTAAAAACCATCAACCATTCCTGTAAAACTAGCAATCTGATTTCAGTTGACTTATTATGAAATCATTATTGGAGGATCACAATCGTGAGGAAATCAACAGCTTTCATCGCAGTTCTCATATCACTTATCATAATATCATGTTCAGGTGGCACTAATACCCCACCAGCTAACCCTGTAGAAGTCGATATCACAACAGCAATCACAGGTTCATCAGCCTCTGATACAGCGGTATCAGAGCCAATCAAAGTCGCAGGAGGCAATCAGGAGATAACATTAACGGGCCTCGAAAGCGGCAAACTCTACACAATTTATGCTGATGGTCACATAGAGACAAAATCCAAAGCTGCAATCAGAGCTAGTGTGGTTCTTACATAACTTGGCGAAGGCGCATATACATTCGTTCTTCCAGAAGGAGTGACAGAGATTACCTTTACAGCCAGAGAGATAGGTCTTCAGAATGGCGGAGAATTCAGAATCGGTGAAGTTGCAACACCTTCGATCAGCTTCCAGAATGGTGCGGATGGCATGACAATCGGACAGAAGGTCACAAAGCCGATCTATATCGGTAATGATGGCTCGGAGCACTATGAGGCATTCTATCGAGTGGAAGTTACCGATATCGAGACAGCTTCAAGGGTTGTTGTAACAGAAGTCATCGCTCATACGGGTTCTGCCTCAGGTTCTCATTACTTCATGTTCGTTGATGAGAACGGGAAAGAAATACCGGGAGCGGCAGAGGCTATTCTCGATCTCAGCGGAGAGGACGTCATTTACCTTTATCAGCAGATGACTGTGTATGAATCCGACAACGATGATCAGACGAGTACACTATTCCTGCTCTCTCCACAAACGATAAGTGCTACTGGAACGACGACAATATCGAACCCGGGAACATATATCATAGAGCCATCAGCAACGCCACAGTATATGATTGTCGGCCTCAGCAGATCATCAAACAGGGGGCTTGGTGTACTGATCAATGACGTACGTGCACGCTACTGTGACAATGGTAAGCGCTTCTCCGGAGTATTCCCGATTGCGATAACAGAAGATAGCGTCATAGTTAATGTTCCAGCTCATAGCAAATCTATCATGTTCGACTGGGATGGAGATACACTTCCAGTAAGCCTGACAACAAACGATGACACATATCCAATTGAGACAATGGGCACCGGTTCAAAGACATTCAACGTAAAAGAAGGACAGTATATCTTCCCAATTATGCTCAAAAATGTGCCAGAGGGAGTAACAGTATCGCTCACAACCGAAATCGAAAATGCAAGGCTTCGTATCGGACAGGTCTCACAGGCGGGAGGACCTGGAGGAATCCAGTCGGTATATCCCGATGGCTCATATGATTTTGGAAAACGCCGTCCTGACTACATCTTCTTATACAATGGGGACGGAACAGCTGGAGATTTCACAGTAACAATACGTTAATCAATAAAAAAACCTTCTGCTATTTCTAACAGAAGGTTTTTCTGAGTGCGGTCGACTGGACTTGAACCAGCACAGCTCTCACCACTAGCACCTCAAGCTAGCGTGTCTACCAATTCCACCACGACCGCTCGACGTTTCAAGAATTTAGGCTTTTTTAGACTTTTCGTCAATAG
>JADIMF010000060.1 GCA_017694915.1 Candidatus Ornithospirochaeta stercoravium | reverse complement strand
CATTGTGATTCAGTGATATACTCATCATATGGCAAGAATACTTATCAAGAATGGAACGCTTGTAGATACCGAGTGGAAGATGCGCTCGGATATCCTCATAAATGGTTCGAAGATAGAGCGTGTCGCTCCATCTATCGAAGTTCGTGATGATATGGAAGTAGTTGATGCTTCCGGTATGTATGTTCTTCCGGGAATAATCGATGCCCACACGCATTATCATCTGGTGTCACGAGGAACTGTTACTGCAGATTCATTTGTCGAAGGCTCAAGGCTTGCTGCTTTCGGCGGGGTGACGACTGTCGTTGATTTTGCTGATGACAATAAGGTTTCATTGAAATCATCTCTGGAGTCCAGAAAGAAAGAGATGAAGGACATGGCAATTGACTATGCTCTTCATCAGGGTGTCTATAAATACCGTGATGACATAGGAACAGAGCTTTCCGATGTAAGAAATGATGGAGTAAAAGCTCTCAAGATTTTCACGACTTATAAGGATGTCGGATACCTTGTCGATGACAGGGAAGAGCTGAAGTCCATATTCAAGGATGCACGCGACAGAAACATGATGATCTGCGTTCATGCCGAGGATGATAAGACGATTGCTGATATCGCTTCATCATGGAAAGGTGATTTCAAGCCATCTGCACATGCAGATCTCAGACCAGCTGAGGCTGAGGCGAGAGCAATTCTTTATGTAGGGCATATTGCCGCTGAGCTTGATATGTCTGTTTATATCGTTCATCTTTCCTCAGCAGCTGGGCTGGAGGCAGTCCGTGAACTGAGAAGGGAAGGTGTTGAAGTGATTGTGGAGACAACTCCTACCTATCTTTTCCTTGAGCGTTCGCTTCTCGACAGACCCGATGGATCTTCATTTGTAATGACACCACCGCTTCGTACTTCTGCAGATAACAAAGCGCTGCAGGAGGCTCTTTTCAATGGGGAGATACAGGTTGTCGCAACAGATCACTGTTCTTTCACATATGAGCAGAAGCTTGAATCAAGTGATTGCCGTACGGTTTATCCAGGAATACCTGGAACAGAGGAGCTTCTTCCTCTTCTCCATACCTTGAGCGTTGAGAGCGGAAAACTTTCCATGGAACAGCTTGTGAATCTCATTTCCACAGGTCCTGCAAGACAGTTCGGAATTTATCCTGAGAAGGGTTCTCTCAAAGAGAATACCGATGCCGATATTGTGATCTTCAATCCTGAAGAGGAGTGGGTGCTGTCAAAGAAGACAATCCATTCAGCTTCCGGCTATACGGCGTATGAGGGGAAGAAGGTTATCGGAAAGGCTGTCCGTACATATCTGAGGGGTAATCTCATCATGAAGGATGGCGAGTATTTCGGAAAACCTGGTGAAGGTAAGTTCATAGAAGAGAAATGCTGATTTTCATTCACTATTTTCCTGAGGACAATTGCGGATTCATCATCTGTGATTGTCCTTTTCTTTTATGATATTCCCCATTATTTTCATGATTCAGAATAAAAATCATAAAGAATTTTCTTTTCATTATACCAAAAGCAATTATTGCTGATAAAATCTGAGAATTCCCATTATTCCCCAGAATAAAAGCTGACCAAAAACGCGACTAAATGCGTATAGATATATAGAGACCGGTATGAGGTGAGCTTCTGGTGTCCTTCCGGTCTGGGATTCCATACATCAAGAATTTATATTCTTACACCGCAGTACGGTGAACGATAGCTTCTCGAAAAGGATTCTTGAAATCGGCTTCAGAAGCGTCTCCTCTTCAGTCTCAGTGTTTTGGCTCAGAGGGGGTATCATATGGATACGTATCAGACATTGATGATTGTATTCACGGTAATGGGATTACTCGTTGCCGTTTCCAATAGGAAATAAATGAGAAAGTCGTTCCGCTAATCGTCTAAAGTGAGAACGACTTTCTTACTCAAAGGACGAAGCTACCGTTCACTTGCGGTGCTTCTTTCTATCTATATATTCTCGTATCAGATGGGTTATGTCAATTTGGATATTGCATTTGCCAGTATCGTGAAAAATACTTTGTACAAAAGTAATAGCTTGTGTAATTGGTTGAGATGTAAATAATAAGTTATTCAAAACCGGAAGGATCTTAATTCTGTCTAGAAAAATTGCTGACCAAAAACACGACTAAATGCGTATAGATATATAGAGACCGGTACGAGGTGAGCTTCTGGTGTCCTTCCGGTCTGGGATTCCAGACATCAAGAATTTATATTCTTACACCGCAGTACGGTGAACGATAGCTTCTCGAAAAGGATTCTTGAGATCGGCTTCAGAAGCGTCCCCTCTTCAGTCTCAGTGTTTTGGCTCAGAGGGGGTATCATATGGATACGTATCAGACATTGATGATTGTATTCACGGTAATGGGCTTGCTCATTGCCGTTTCCAACAGGAAATAAATGAGAAAGTCGTTCCGCTATCACCCTATGTAGTAAGAACGACTTTCTTATGAAACAGGACGAAGCTACCGTTCACTTGCGGTGCTTCTTTATGTCTTTATATTCGTGTATTCATTTAGGATTGTCAAATATAGTGATTCTTTATGTTGCCGATGTTTCCTCTTTTTCCTAGAATGTTGTAGATGTTGCGTAGAATTGTTTTCGCCCTTTCGATTCTATTACTGCTTGCATCATGCACTTCGACGAAGGCGTTTGTTTCTCCGATTGCTGTTTCAGAAGATATGAGCCTGGATGAGAAGCTTGTATCATTCGGCGGCGAGAGAGTTTCATTGCCTTATCCAGAGATATTCTTTGAGGGAACGAAGTGGATGGATAGGCTGACTTCTCTTATAGAGGAAGCGGATGATTATATCCTCATATCAACATTTCTTGGTTCTTTTACCGATAGTGAGGAAGAGCTTTACCATGCGATGATGGCGGCTGCTGAAAGAGGCGTTGATGTCTATTTCATAATCGATGGTCTTTCATCATACGATATGACGGAGTCGCAGAAATACATGACTCCATTGTATTTCCTTCGCTCGTCAGGTGTGCATCTTCTGGAATACAATCCGGTCACTGCAATGAATCTCATAAACCCTATGTCCCTTGTGATAAGAGATCATAGGAAGCTTATCGTCATCGACGGGGAATATGCGGCTATCGGAGGAATGAATCTCAACTATATCTCAATTGGAGCAGGGGACGGAAAGACACAGCGTGACAGCATGTATCTTTTCCATTCGGCTTCTCTTTCAGAGACATTGATAAACAATTTCGTGAAGATCTGGAACGAGTCCAGTGTGGAGAAAATCAATAATGGCATGTTCCCTGGGGGAACAACAGAGGAAGGCATGTATCCCGGATATCTTTTCAACATGAAGATAGGGGATGAGACAAGCATTTCCGGCATGTATGCTTCTCTTCTTTATGAAGCGGATGATCATGTGATTCTCTTCCCTTATCTTCCGATGCTTGATAAGAACATGAAGAAGGCTGTCAAAGACGCTGTCGATAGAGGTGTTGATGTTGATTTCGTGATGCCTGTTGATCTCAGGGGATATGCGGCAAGCGGTATATATCAGGTAATGCCTTCGCTTATCGAGGATACAGGAGCAGATTATTACCTCTCCGTCTATGACGAGAATGGTGAGATTCTTCCACTTCTTCATGAGAAGCTGATGATTGTTGATTCCCGATACACTGTAATAGGTTCCGCGAACTTCAATGTCAGATCGATGGAGCTTTCACATGAGCTTGCGCTTGTCATAGATTCTGAGGAACTTGCAAAAGAGCTTGAAATGCATGCTATCAGCATCAGGGATGCTGCTGAGCATATTGATTACGATGAAGCTGTTAAGCGGAAGAAGGAAGAGGGAAGCTTCTTCGCCTCTGCCTTCATGTATATAGGAGGATGATCATATGAAAAAGCTTCTGATAGTCCTTCTGATCCTGCTTTCATCGATACCTGTTTTCTCCTCCGTTTCCTTTGGATACTCACTGGCACCTGTCGGCGCTATGACTCCTACCGGAAACTACGGAGCTCTTACGATTTCCGCAGTATTCTCTCCATATAAGGAGACTCATATCGGGGATATCGAGCTGTCTGCTGATATATCTCCTGTCTATCCATTCTTTGAAGGGGCAAGGGTAAAGCTTTCAACACCGGTATTCATGCTCCTTGATCATCCGTTTGAATGGGCTTTCTCCAATCCTGTAATCTGGTCACCTCTGCTCAGTGTCGGTGCAGAGTACAGATTGATGAACGAATGGAGCATAACAATGGGGCTTTCTCCCTTTGCATTCCAGAGTACTCATTTCATCTATGAGTTCCTTTCTCCATATGCCATTTATTCCATCACATCGGATAAATGGGGATGGGGAATGTATGTCGTGAAATTCTCGTATTTCTTCTAGGAGGTGAGGATGAGAAAGTTTTTCATAGCTGTTCTGCTTGTTTTGTTATCTGTTCTCCCTCTTGCAGCAGGAGATTATCATGATGTTGCGCTGGGATTCGGACATCAGACATATAAATGGCCGGAGAAGGGCATAAGCCTATCGTATTCGCTTTCAATCGGACTGACAGAGCGTATGGAGCTCGATATCTGGGGAAACTCTGAACTCGTTCCCCGGCCTTTCGGATCGAATCTCCTTGGCGCGGAGCTTTCATTTGCTCTGATGGGGCCGAGATCGACAGCATCCCGTGTGGCCGGAAGCGGAATAAACACCCTCCTCTCTGTTGGAGGATTCTATCGTATAGATAACAACGGGGCAGGACCTATGATCGCCATTACCCCGCTTACTGTCGGTAGCCCGATCACAGGGCACAGGGAGAGAATCCTCCGCACCGGAGTCGGGTATGATTTCGTGAATTGGGAATTTGTGATAACCTTCTCGCTCATCTCCATCGATTATTATGTGCGTGGAAGCTGGCGTGATTACGAATTCTGATTATTTCCCTTCAAGAGCCATCATCTTGTCGATTCTTCTCTGATGGCGACCGCCTTCGAATGAAGCATCGAGATAGCCATCGAGGATATCGAGTACATCTTCCTTATAGTCGATTCTGCCTCCGAAAGCTATGAAGTTCGCGTTATTGTGCTCTTTTGCCATAGTAGCGGCATACTTGGTCTCTGGAAGAGCGCAGCGGATTCCTTTCATCTTGTTTGCGCTGATCGATATCCCGATTCCGGTTCCGCAGAGAAGCACCCCGAAGTCATAACCGCCTTTACGGTATTCCATCACAGCTTCTTCTGCTTTATCAGGGTAATCGATACTCTCTTCCTTATCCGTTCCGAGATATGAAACTTCGTAGCCTCTGTTTTTCAGATGCTCTACAACTCTGGCTGCCAGTTCAACAGCTCCATGATCATTTGCTACAACTGCTTTTGCCATGTTTCAATCCTACCATTCTAACGTGTATAAGGGAAAGCCATGTGTTTCTCTTCCGATATTCCGGAAAATACCGTAGCATTATTTCATGAGAGTTTATATTACAGGTCATCGCAATCCCGATATGGATTCAGTCTGTTCAGCATATGCCTATGCTGTTCTGAAGAATACGATCGATGAGAATAATGAATATATTCCGGTGATGCTCGGATCCGGAAACAGGAATACCGTAAGAACATTCGAGAATCTTGGTATAAAGCTTCCAATGTTCCTTCACGATGTGAGGCCTCGTGTCTCCGCCGTGCAGAAGAGACCTGTAACATCCGTAAGAAGCTCCGATCCCTTGTATATACTGATGGATATATTCCAGCGTCTCAAACCATCGGTTGTGCCTGTGATAGATGATGATGGTTACAAGGCTCTTATTTCCGCTGATGATATAAACGCATTCTTCCTGAGGGAGAACAGAAGCGGAGCAAGGCAGCTTTACTTCCTTTCAGAGGACAACATCGAGAGAATCATCGAAGGTGAGTATCTCAAGAGGGGCGGCAATGCTGTCCTCCGTGCTCCTTATATGGTTGGTGCAATGGAGTATCAGGTGTATCTCGAACGTCTTGGAAGATGCCGCGATAAACCTGTGCTCGTCATAGGTAACAGGCCAAAGCATCTCAAAGCCGCTGTTGAGCAGCAGCTTCCAGGCATCGTCATAACAGGTGTTTCTAATCCAGCTGAGCTCTCGACTGATTTCTCCTCATTCCATGGTTTCGTTTATCTTTCTATGCTAGATACAGCTGAAACTCTGAGGCTCCTAAGATTATCAACACCAGTTTCGGATATCATTCCAGATAACTCTGATGATAACCGTATCGATGGCGATATGCTTTTCGATGATGCGAAGAAGAAGCTTCAGGATAGCGGATACAGAGGACTCTCTGTATTCCATGATGGTGTGTGGACAGGATTCGTCACACGTCGTTGTTTCCTTGATAAGCCGAGACAGAAGCTCATCCTCGTCGATCACAATGAAGCTGAACAGAGTGTTCCTGGTATTGAGGATGGAGAGATCATAGAAATACTTGATCATCACAGGCTTGCAGCGCCGAGGATGCGTAATCCTATTTATATATGTTCAGAACCTCTGGGCTCCACCTGTTCGATAGTCTATGAACAGTTCAAGAAGTGGGGTGTTGAGATTGATCCTCTCACAGCGAAGGTCCTTCTTTCAGGACTTGTTGCCGATACTGTCATGCTTAAAAGCCCGACTACGACACCTTATGATGAGCATGTAGCAAGAAGGCTTATGGCTATAGCCTCAATTGATGATTTCGATGCCTTCGCTAAAGATCTCTTCGCCGCTGATTATGGTCTTGCTGAACAGGATCCGAGAAGCGTAGTCGAAAGCGATATGAAGCTCTATGAGGAAAATGGAGTGAAGTTTGCCATCGGTCAGGTTGAGATAATGAACCTCGAAGAGGTCAGGGATATAAAAGACAGATATCTTGAAGCCCTTGAGGAAGTAAAGGAAGCGAAGGATCTCGACTGGTGCATGCTGCTTGTCACAGATGTCATCAATGAGGATTCTGTACTGCTTGCCACAGAATTCGAGAAGGAATCGAGGCTGATGTACGACAGGATAGAAAAAGGCTGTTATTCCCTTCCTGGAGTTCTCTCCAGAAAGAAACAGCTTCTTCCTGAAATACTCAGAGTTGTTTCAGATAAATGATTATTAATCTGTAATAAAAACAAATATAAAGCCCCTCTCCGGCAATTGCTCTGTGGGGTTAGGGGAACCGGAGAGAGGCAGGAAAAGCATTCAATCATCAGCGGATGGATATTATATCCTCCGCCAAACAGTCTCTTTCACCTCCATATGCATATATCAATCTGCACTGGAAGTATCAAAGCTATGTATCATCCATATGGATATCAGGAATATATAAGAA
>JADIMF010000059.1 GCA_017694915.1 Candidatus Ornithospirochaeta stercoravium | reverse complement strand
ACATTCACACAGTTCCCTGTTGTAGGAATCCAGTATACACAGGATGCAACATCATTCGCTCCGGATTCAGCTAGCACAGCAACATCGCTTTCCTCAGGTTTCAAGACACATAGCGGTGTTATCGGAATGGGAATCGACAAGACGACAAAGGGTACGACAATTGCTGAGATGCTCCGTGACAAGGGCTGGAAGATCGGTATCGTATCAACTGTAACAATCAACCATGCAACTCCAGCTGCATACTATGCACATGTTGCTTCAAGAAATGATTACTACGAGATCGGCCTTCAGATGGCTGCTTCTGATTTCGATTACTTCGGTGGTGGTTCAGTCAATCAGGCAGATAATGGCGACAAGTCAATCTACGAGGTTCTCGAGGACAATGGATATCTTGTAACGAATGATCGTGACACCATCCTCAGCCTCAACTCCGATAGCGGAAAGGTATATGCATACAGCCCGGTTCTCCAGGATGACGGTGCAATGATGTATGCTCTTGATGCAGAAGATGATCAGCTTCAGCTTAAGGATTTCGTCAGAAAGGGAATCGATGTCCTCGACAACGAGACTGGTTTCTTCATGATGGTTGAGTCCGGAAAGATCGACTGGGCAGGCCACGCTAACGACGCACTTGCAAACATCTATGACACACTCGCATTCGATGAGGCAATCCAGGTTGCAGTTGAGTTTGCAAAGCAGCATCCGGAAGAGACTCTCATCGTCGTAACAGGTGACCATGAGACTGGTGGTATGACAATCGGATACGCAGCAACTGGCTATGACACAGCTTTCGATATCCTCCGCAACCAGAAGTGCTCATTCGTGGCATTCGACGAGATGGTCGCAGAGAGAACTGCCGCAGGTGATTTCTCCTTCGATGTCCTCATGGATATGGTAGAAGAGAACTTCGGGCTTGTTGCTCCTGGTGAGAGTGCAGAGGTTGAGGCTCTTGTAATGAATGATTACGAGTACGCACTTCTTCAGAAGGCATATGATGACGCAATGAGCGGAAACGTTGATGGATATGAGGAATCACTCCTCTATGGTGGTTACAACCCGATTTCCGTAACACTCACACACATCATCAACAACAAGGCTGGTATCGGCTGGACAAGCTACTTCCACACAGGACTTCCAGTACCAGTATATGCATATGGAGAGGGTGCAGAGGCTTTCATCGGAAGCTATGACAACACACAGGTTGCTCTCCGCCTTATGGATCTTACCGACGCAAGGTGAGGATGATATAGATTCAGAGGGGAGCTCCGGCTCCCCGTTTTCTCGTTTATGGAAATAAGAAAATACAGGAAGGATATAGCCTTCATAATAGCTTTCATACTTGCATCTGCTGTTCTTCTGCTTATACCTACTGGCTTCGAGAGGGCTATTTACGTCAATGCGGTAGGGGCAAAAGCAGAAGTGCTCTCGACAGATGACAGGGGGATAATCCAGACAGGACTTTTCAGAACAGGAGACCAGAGATGCCATGTCCGTGTTCTTTCAGGGGAGCACAAGGGCCTTGAGATGGATGGTATAAATCTGCTTTCAGGGAGTCTTAAGGAAGATAAGGTATTCGTTCCGGGTGACACGGCATGGGTGCTGATTGAGCGTGATACGGACGGTAATCCGATATTCATAAATCTCATCGATTATTATCGTATCGGAACTGAGTGGATTCTTGTCATTGCTTTCGCTCTGATTCTTATTGCATTTGCTGGTATCAGGGGAATACGCATTATCCTTTCATTCGTCTTTGCGTTCTTCGCGATATGGAAGATGCTCATACCTGCCGTACTGAAAGGTGCTTCGCCATTTCTTATGTGTACGCTTACCTTGATTCTCCTGACTCTCGTGACGCTTCCTATGGTATCAGGGGTGAACAGAAGATCGCTTGCGGCAATATGCGGAGCGCTCCTGAGTATGTTGATCACTCTTCTTCTATCGCTTTTCATGACAAGGATACTTCGTATACATGGCTCTGTGCTGGAAAGCAGTGAGGCACTCCTTTATTCAGGATTCATGACACTCGATCTCACATCTCTTTTCGCTGGTGTTGTATGCCTCTCTGCGGGAGGTGCTATCATGGATCTCTCGATTGATGTCTCTGCCGCCATGTGGGAAGTGAAGGAGCATTCACCGTTAATTGGCGCAAAAGCTCTGTTTGCATCCGCGATGGAAGTGGGAAGGGCAGGTGTCGGTACTCAGATAACAACGCTCCTTCTGGCATATATGGGCAGCTATCTTACGCTGATGATGGTATATATGGCGCAGGCTACCCCCATACCGAATATCTTCACATCGAAGTCCATTGCAGCTGAAATACTCCAGACGCTGGTCGGAGCCATGGGAATTGTAATGGTTACACCCCTGACAGCACTGATGGGCATGCTTTTCTTCAGAGGCGGGAAATCACTCCCATCCGAAACCTGAGAACACAGGTTTACCTGTATATGTTCTGGCTTTCTTCTTTCCTTGAAGGACTTCAAGAACTGATTCAGCCATCGCTTCCTGTTCCACTTCTCCTTTATAGACATGGACAGGTGCGATGAAGCTGCATCTTTCCTTTATACCGTCAACAATATCAGAGAAACGTACAAGACCACCTGTTAGGAGGATCGCATCAACGTCTCCGGAAAGGACTGCGCTCATCTCTCCGATGCTTTTTGCAATCTGGTAGATCATCGATTTCCATATGATGGAAGCTTTTCTGTCGCCTTCCTCCACCATTCTGTGTATCGTATCAGAGTTTGATGTTCCGAAAAGATCTGCAAAACCGCCAGATCTGCAGCAAAGATCGCGGACGCTCTGTGCGCCATGTTTCTCTATGTACTGGGCAAGTTCCAGCGCGGGAACAGAACCGATACGTGTCGGTGTGAAAGCACCTTCGCCACCAGCTCCTTCAGTGCAGTCTATCATTCTGCCATTCACGTGCGCGCCGACAGTGATACCACCATCGACATGTGCGACGATAAGGCGGAGATCCTCGTATTTCTTCCCGTTCTCGGCAGCGTATTTCCTTGCGATTCCCTTCTGGTTCAGTACATGGCTCTGCGCTCTTCTGTAGATTCCCTTTATACCCGTGATACGTGCCTCATCGCATAGCTCATCGACATTTGTTGGATCTACTGTATACATCGGCTTCCCGTATTCTTTTCCGAATGTGTAGGCAAGCATTACACCGAGCTTCGCGGGATGATCGCTTCCGCCTTTGTCATTCATCGTATCCTCGTAAAGCTTCTCATCGATGATCATTACACCTTCGGGCTGAGAGTATGCACACCCTCCACGTCCGATGAATACATCGATGCTTTCCATATCGATGCCATGTTTGCCGAGAAAACTGAGTATGACTTCCTTTCTCATGCCGAGCTGATCATTGACAGTCGGGAAACTCAGAAGAAGAGGAGCATCGTGGAAGATGCTCTCTGTGAATATATTCTTGTCGCCATCGAACACGCTTATCTTCGTCGATGTCGAACCTGGATTGATTACAAGAAGCCTGTATCTGCACATGGCTATATAATAGCTCAATGTGAGATCAGTTTCCTGTATAATTCATCGATTTCCTTCGCGGCATCGTAGAAACTTCTGTATCTTGTCTCCAGTGCATTCTTTCCGACGGTTTTCCTGAGTTCGCCATCGGAAATGATTCTGATGATGTTCTCTGCGTAAGATTCAGGATTTGGCTGTGCGATGAATCCGTTGATTCCATCTTCAAACCCTTCGCTTGTCACTGATTCTATGAAAAGGCAGGGAAGGGAGAATGCTGATGTCTCTCTTGTCGTAAGGCTTGACGTATCGTATGCGGAAGGAAAGAGGAAGATATCTGCAAGCGAGTAGAATGCAGCTATATCCTCGCGGTTTCTTGTTATTCCATAGAAGATGACATTGTCCTGCAGATTATACTCTGCGACCATCTTCACATATTTCTCCTTGTCTTCACCGCCTCCGACGAAAATCATGAGGAACTCTATATTCCTTTCCTTGAGAATCTTCAGGCTTCCGAGTGTAAGAGGGATATTCTTCTTATCGCTATGCTGTCCGATGTAAAGAAATACAGGAACGGATATGGAATCCCTTTTAAGAAGCGAAAGAGCTTTTGCCCTATATGCTGCTCTCTCTTCATCTGTAGGCGGCTTCAGATCTGTTCCGTTCTCTATTACCGTGATATCACCTTTATAACCGTAATCCCTTAGTACAGGAATCGAGCCCTTGCTTGGAACAATGACGCAATCTGCTTTCTCATAATGTCTGACAAGGTATGATGTCCCGATATCAGCAAGAATACGGCTATGTGTGAATCCCAGTATGTCCTTCCTGAACTGGCTGTGGAATGTCGTTACATGAGGAATGTGCTGTTTAGCGGCAATCCTTCTTCCGAGCGAGCCGATAGAGAACGGCGAGTGCGTGTGTATGATATCATAATCTATACCAGTTGCTCTCTTCTTTATGTCTCTTTTCATAACGGTTATACCGTATGCTCCGAGACCTTTTACGGGTGTCATCGGGAATCTGATGATGTTACCGTCATCATCAGAAGGCAGTCCTGTTTGGGTACTGTATGTTGTTACAACGCGTGTGTCGTATCCGAAGTCATTTCTCAGTATTCTTTCGTAGTTTTTTACAACCTGTCCGACACCATCCATTAGAGGCGGATAGGATTCAGAGAACTCACCAGCAACAATTTTTTCCATGCCTACATATTACGCGGAAGGAATCGGTTTACATATAGTAAATACTATTTATTTCTCATCATTTTCGCATTCAATTGCAAGGATGCAGTCGAATGGTATTTTCTTACCATCTTCAAGAGTTAGTATGTTCATGACTGTATCGATTGCTGAAATCACAGAGTCTGCATGTCTTATGATATCCTCCTTCTCGATGAAATACGAAATGGATACATGATCGCCTTTTTTAAGATTGCCTATATTCGTGTTGAGTTCATTTATCGCATCCTCGCCGAGTATGGTCTTCATCTCAGCGACACGTCCTGCTTCCTCTATTGTCTCTTCATATCCTGAAAGCGCTGCAAAAGGAGAGAACTGCGCGGCCCGGTCCTCTATGGACATTCTCGGATGCTGGGAAGAAACATGTGCTTTGTGATTTATTATGTCACTGTAATCGCTCATGCCTTATGTCCTCCTATCTGGTTGTTTCTCTCCCTTGCGGTAGCACCCTCCTCGTAGTCGAGTCCTCGGAGAATCGAGTTCTTTCCGAATTTCCTTTTTATCGAGAGAGCTGTCTCCTGGAATCTTCTTTCCCTCTTTTCAGCTTCCTCGTTCTCCTTTTCCATGATTTCAGTCTCTTCGGGGTTATCGAAGAGATCACGCTGTATTATGCGGTCGGGAATCGTGTCCTCAGGAAGTACTGAGCAGGCTGTAAGATAGGCTCTTCTTATGAGAAGCGCCGGGTTTATGATTCTGTCGAAAAGCCTCGAAGCTGCTGCGATTATCTCTGAGGATGATGATGTATAGCTGCTGAGATTCTCGCTTCCATGTGC
>JADIMF010000001.1 GCA_017694915.1 Candidatus Ornithospirochaeta stercoravium | reverse complement strand
CCGACTATCTCCCGTTGTCCTCTTTCCTTTGTAGCGGAGGAGATTCTCAAGGACAGGGAAGAGTTGGAGAAGGTGACAGGGTATCCCGTGCGGGGACTTGCATATCCGAATGGATCATATACAGAAGATATAGTGAGGATGCTTCCACCTCTCGGCATAAGCTATGCCCGCGTTGTCGGTAATACCGATAATTTCGATATCCCAGAAGATTTTCTTAGATGGAAAGCCACATGCCATCATAATCATAATCTTCTGGAAAATGCAGATGCCTTCATTTCCTTCTCAAAATCTCAGTATCTCAAGCTGATGTATGTCTGGGGCCATAGCTATGAGTTTTCGCAAGATGACAACTGGGGGCTTATCGAGGAGTTTGCTTCCAGAATAAGCGGCAGGGATGAGATCTGGTATGCGACAAATATAGAGATAGTCGATTATCTTAACGCATCAAGAAATCTTATTTTCACTGCAGATCTCTCGATTGTATACAATCCAAGCGCGCTGGATTTGTGGATTACTGTCGATGATGCCCCTGTGAAGATTCCAGGGGGAGCGACTGTAAAGCTCTGATTCATCAAAGAGACATAAGTATTCTCTGTTCTGCCAGCTGTATTTTCTTGTTCCATGAAATACAATGAGCTAACATTTCATGAGAGGTTGATTATGTACACGAATCCTATAATCTATGCGGACTATTCAGATCCCGATCCAGTTAGAGTCGGTGATGATTTCTATATGGTTGCTTCATCGTTCACGTACCTTCCAGGCGTTCCTATCCTTCATTCGAAGGATCTCGTGCATTGGGAACTTATAAACTATGCGGTGAAGAGTCTTCCTTTCGATAAATACAAGGTACCATCACACGGTTCAGGTACATGGGCACCTTCCATCAGATATCATAATGGAGAGTTCTTCATCTTCATTCCTCTTGTTGACGAAGGAATAATGGTAGCAAGATCAAAGGATATAAGAGGGGAGTTCAAGCTTAATATGCTCACTCATACTAAGGGGTGGATCGATCCATGTCCGCTATGGGATGATGACGGCAGAACATACATGGTTTTCGCATTTGCAGGTTCAAGAGCCGGTATAAAAAACAGACTTGCGCTTATTGAAATCGATGCTGAATGCACAAAGACCATTGGTGATTATTCCGTGATATTCCGCGGTGAGCTCATTGCAGACACCTGTGAAGGCCCTAAGGCATATAAGAGAAATGGCTATTATTACATCTTATTCCCAGCAGGAGGAGTAAAGTCAGGCTGGCAGGCATGCATAAGGGCGAAGGATATACATGGCCCTTATGAGTATAAGCCTGTAATGCATCAGGGACCGACTTCTATAACAGGTCCGCATCAGGGTGGCTGGGTATCAGCACCGGACGGCAGCGACTGGTTCCTCCATTTCCAGGATGTATATGAACTTGGTCGCATCATCCATCTCCAGCCTATGAGATTCACAGAAGAGGACTGGCCTGTTATAGGCTTTGATAAGGACGGGGACGGAATCGGAGAGCCTGTATATGAATGGCCGGAACCGGTAAAGGATGGGCCGCATTATTCACTAAAGGTATCCGATGGGTTCGATAGTGATAAACTCTCGCTGCAGTGGCAGTGGCAGGCGAATCCCGACGAGTCGAATTACTCGCTTACTGAGAGGAAGGGTTATCTCAGGATGTACCCATGGAAGAATGATAAGAGGGATAATCTTCTCTGGTATGCTCCGAATGCGCTTACAGAGATACCTCAGAGCGATTCTTTCATCGCGGGATCATATCTTGAGCTTAATGGAAAGAAAGATGGTGATTTCGCTGCTATCGGAATGATTGGTCACAGATATGGGTATATCGGGCTGTATTATGAGAAAGGCGAATACAGCATACGTGTATATTCCGGGCATGTGACAGCCATCACATATGAAGGGGAGGCAGAGGAAGAGCTTCTGTATTCTGAGAGAATAGATACGGACAAGGTATATCTCCGCATCGACCTTAGGAAGGATAAGAATTATTTCCTTTCATACTCTCTTGATGGCGTGACATATAAGACAATCAATCATATATTCACCCTTGAGGCAGCTACATGGACAGGCGCTAAGCTCATGCTGTGGTGTGCCAATAAGGAGAATAATGACAGCGTTGGTTATGCTGATTTCGATTATTTCAGGGTGAATTAATCCAGAAATGATTATGAAAGACGGCCTGCTGTAATTCAGGCCGTTTTGTGTTTTAAGCTTTGGATTCTGTTTTGTCGGTTTCTGCTGATTTTGCAACAAGCAGCAGATGTTGAATCCTGAAAATCTTCTATTTTCACCAGATCTCTATTGCTTTCCCCGCAAGCTTCAGAAGTGCTTCTATGTAGTAGTAATCTGCATATACGAAGCCTATCTCCCTGTCTTTTGTACCATGATAGGAGCCTGTGCATTTCTGAAGTATGTTATCGGTGTCAGGAGAGTAATCTGATCTGTCCTTATCGAGAGCTTTCAGCATTTTCATAGCGGTTTCGAGATATTCTTCCTTGTTTGTATGCTTATAAAGCTCAATGAAGCCACATGATGCGATTGCAGCTGCCGTGGAATCTTCAATATGAGGTTCTTCTGGCTGGAGGAAGTCAGCAGGAATATGTCCATCTTCCTTCATATGGTTCATGAAGAATGAAGCAATCTTCTCGGATGTGGCAAGGAAATCCTCACGCCCTGTATGGCAGAAGCTGTTTGCGAACCCATATATTCCCCATGCCTGACCTCGTGTCCATGCGCTTCCTTCCGCATAACCCTGTCCGCCATATTCCCTTAAGTATTTACCTGTCTCGGCATCGTACTCGGTTATGTGTCTTACAGAACCATCTTCACGCACCGCATTCCTCATCGTTGTATCTGCATGCTTCTCTGCAACCATCGCAAAACGTGGATCATCAAGTTCAGTCGAAGCCCAGTAGAGAATCGATATATTCATCATGGAATCGATGATTGACCAGCCTCTGGTGTTCACCCCTGTCTCTGGATTGTCATTCCAGGCTCTAAGATAACCATTCGGATTATATCTTCCCAGGAGAAGCGTTGCGGCAAGAAGTCCTCTGTCCTCCGATTTCTCATTGCCATCGATCATATAACGTGCGACTGAAAGCGGAAGCCACATGAAACCTGTATCATGATGAAGCCCTTTGAAGAGCGACGGCAGGCATCCATCGAGGAGCTCTTCCGATGTCTTTTCCTCCTCAAGGTAGCCATCAAAACCAGAGAATGCATACATCTGATTCATGATTCCGCCCCAGAACCCATTGGTCCACCAGCATAGACCATCATCTGCGTTCCATGTCCTTGTCATGTCTGCGCGGTTATCATAATGTCCGTTGATTGCGATAGCTGGTATCGCACCTTTATTTCTTTCAATGACAGTACGAAGCTTTTTATCGATAAGACTCAGTCTGTCTTCAGCCCAAACTCTGTCCATATTATCTCCTCTGCTATGATTCTAAATCCGCTTTTGCTGATTATGCATAGCGGAAATTTCATATCGTGTACGGTGTTTTTAAGATTGCGCGACCTTAAAAAATCCACAGTCGATATTAAAAAACGGAATCTTGCGGATTGGGAAAAGCGGGGTGACGATAGTAGCGTAAAAAAAGGAGAAACAGATGAAAAAGGCTATCGTATCCGTTCTCATAATGGCACTTGCGGTTTTCTCAGTATTCGCAGGTGGTAGCAAGGAATCACAGGCTGTAGCAGCTGACAGCGGCGTTACTCAGGTAACTTTCGTATTCGCTGATGGAGATGCTGGTGCAAAGCAGTCAATAAATGAAATCGTCAATCGCTTCAACGCTGCTCATGATGACATGAGAGTCGTAATCCAGCCTGGTAATGGCGGTAACTACTCCGAGTTCGTAAGAACAAGAGACAGCGTAGGCGAGTTCCCAGACATCGTCGAGATGAGAGGTGAGGCTGCTATGTATATCAGAGCTGGTAAGCTTGCTCCGCTTCCCGCAGAGCTTACTGACCTCTTCCTTTCTCCGATGGTAATTGATGGAAACATCTATACTGTTGCTCTCGCAGGCGAGAACACGACAGGTATCATCTACAACAAGACATATTTCGATGAGCATGGACTTACAGAGCCTAAGACATATGCTGAGTTCATCGAGCTCTGCCAGACTATCCAGGACCTTGGTGACATGGCTCCGCTCGTAGTTGGTGGCGGTGATCTCTGGCACATGGGCTTCCTTTTCAATATGTGCTGGGATGATATGGTAATCAGTCAGGATCCTGACTTCATCGCACATTGCTATGATGGTTCTAAGAATTTCTCCGATCCTACCGTTAAGGCAGTATTCGAGGAGATGCAGGAAATCATGCAGTATGCTCAGACAGGATGGGCATCAACACCGGATGCACAGATTACTACATTCATCGTAAATGATATGGCTGCAATGATGTATTCCGGAACACATATGTTCACACAGATTCTCTCTGCAGATCCTGATTTCGAGCTCGGCTGGTTCCCGATCTACTCTCATGACGGAAAGCTCCGCCTCGTAGGTGGTTCAGGCATCTCAGGTCTTGCAGTATCAACAGAGTGCCAGGCTGATCCGGAGAAGTGGGAAGTCGCTATCGAATTCCTCAAGTTCTTCTATGCTCCTGAGAACTATGCAATTTACTGCAATACACTCAGCGCAATTCCTGTAACGAAGGCAACTCCTGTAATCGAGGGTGTTGATGTTCTCCAGGAAGTCATCGCAGCAACAGGTGAGGCTGCAAACCTTTCACCGATGTGGAACAGCAAGTCCGGAATCAATGAGCTTCCGCCAGACTTCAGAAACTTCACATACAAGACTCTTACAGAAGTGCTTCTCGGACAGAGGACAATCGACAGCGCAACTGAAGAGATGAACAAGACATGGCAGGTTGCAGCATCCTCATTCAATCCTGTAACAGGCGTCGGAATAGAATAATCATTCGATAAGCGGGGCCATCCGGCCTCGCTTCCTAGGTGGGAAATCTCTATGAATAAACTCGGAAAGAAGAGAATCGATAAGGTTCTCCTTGGCTTCGTCGGACCAGCTCTCATATTTTATCTTGCTTTTATCGTTGTTCCGACAGTCGGAAGCCTTTATTACAGCTTCACAAGCTGGGATGGAATAAGCCCGAACATCAAATTCATCGGACTCGGGAACTATAAGGAAATATTCACAAGCGCAAGATTCGGCAATGCACTGAAGAACACCATTGCTCTCACTGTTTTCATCTCGGTATTCGAAAATGCTATTGCCCTTGCACTGGCTCTTCTTGTAGACAGGGTAATCAAATTCAGCAATCTCTTCAGAAGCCTTTTCTATATTCCGGTACTTATAAGCGGTATTGTTTCCGGATTCATCTGGAAGGTCATGTATAACTACAACTTTGGTGTTATAAATGCGCTTCTTGATAACATAGGACTTGCGGCTCTGAAACAGGACTGGCTCGGCAACACGAACCTGACGCTCATCATGATTGGTGTGGTTCTTGTATGGAAGGGTGCCGGATACTATATGATCATCTATCTTGCATCCCTTCAGTCAATATCTGCCGATATACTTGAAGCTGCGGAAATCGATGGTGCGACAGCATGGCATAAGTTCACGAAGATTACTCTTCCTCTTATCTCAGGCGCATTCACGATCAATTTCACGCTCTCCCTCATCAATGGTCTCAAGGTATTCGATCAGATCAATGTTATGACGGATGGTGGTCCTGGATTCACATCGGAAACCATTGTCTATCTTCTCTATAAAGTAGGATTCAATGAAGGAAGGCAGGGATTCGGTACGGCTGTTGGTGTCGTGCTTCTCATCCTCATCCTGATTCTCAATTCAATACAGCAGAAGTTCCTCAGAAGCAGGGAGGTGCAGATATGAGCGAGAAAATAAAGAAAAAATACAAGCCAGTGGATATCGTGCTTATCGTCATCGCCGCTGTTCTCGCATTCCTCTTTGTCTATCCTGTCCTCTTTGCTTTCATGAGCGCATTCAAGAGCAATGGCGATATCCTCCGTGCTCCTGCTGCGTTCCCGACGAGCATTTATACGCAGAACTTCGTGGATCTCTTCCAGATGTCTGACTTCGGTCATGCAATCATCAACACTGTCTTCCTGACAGTTGCATCCGAGCTTCTGATCATCTGCATCGTGCCGATGGCTGCTTATGGCATAGAGAGAAGGAAATGCCGTTTCTCGACATTCCTCTATACATTCTTCATCGCTGGCATGATGATTCCGTTCCATCTCTACATGTTCCCTCTTTTCAAGGAGATGAAGGTCCTCGGGCTTTATGGAAACATGGCAGGTCCTATCGCTTGTTATATCTCGGGATCAATCGCTTTCGGAACGCTTCTCTATGGAAGCTTCCTCAAAGGTGTTCCTCTTGAAGTGGAGGAGGCGGCTGTCATAGATGGATGCGGACCGTTCAGGACATTCTGGAGGATAACATTCCCTCTTCTCGGACCTTGCAATGCTTCGATGGTCATCCTTAACGGACTGGGAATATGGAACGACTACCTGATGCCGTACCTTGTTCTTCCAAGCGGAAAGGCAAAGACGATAACAGTTGAGATTGCAGGCTTCGTCGGTCAGTTCACAGCACGCTGGGACATTGTTTTCGCGGGAACAATCATATCGATCATTCCTGCTCTCGCAATCTTCTGCGCATTCCAGAAGTACTTTGTCAAAGGCATCATGGCCGGAGCTGCCAAGGGATGATCTGGAACCCTCCTTATCCTGTTGCGGAGGAGAAAATCCTCCGCACTGTCATCTCTGCAGATACCGCAAATGAAGCGGATGATCCATTCGCGATTGCACATGCGCTTCTGACTCCCATTCTCGATGTAAAAGCTATTATCGCGACACATTATGGTATCGACAGACACGCTGACAGCTTGGAGAGAAGCTACGTGAAGACAGAGAAGCTTCTTTCAGTGATGCATTATCCGGGGAATATCCTTCTTCATGGCGAAAAAGCTCCGATAAGATATCATGAAGCCCTTTCGGAAGGGACAGTGAGAATCGTAGAAGAAGCGCTATCCGGAGATCTTCTGATCCTCGCATTCGGCCCGCTGAGCGATATTGCTGCCGCCTTGCGGGCAGAGCCTTCGATATCTTCTTCTCTTCATGTCATCTGGACAGGTGGTGGTGATTATCCCGATGGAGGGTGGGAGTACAATCTCTTCAATGATATCGAGGCGGCATCTTATGTCTTCTCATCAGGTGCTGACATCATACAGATACCGCGGTCGGTCTATCAGAGGCTAACTGTGTCCTTCTCTGAACTTTATCTGCGTCTTGGGGAATCTGAAACAGGAGAGTATCTTCTCTCACAGCTTTTCGAGCATTCATTGGAACCGGGACCGAGAACAAGCGCCATAAGGTCGGGAGACAGCTGGATTCTCGGTGACAATGCCGCGATAGGAGTGCTTCTTTCACCGCGCGCTTCCTCTTTAAAGGAAATCAATGCTCCTTCATTTTCTCCTGAAGGCCGGTACATTTACAATGAAAGGAATGGTAAGATAAGAATCGCAGAACGCCTCGATGCACGGTTTGTGCTGGAGGATTTCTTCTCGAAGCTGAGACTTCAGCCTATGGGAAAGTGGGAGGAGCGGTGAGAATCGGCATATTCAGGAAGTTCGGTTTGTTTGCCCTGGTAACAGGGGTCCTTCCGCTTATTATAACCGTCCTGATTCTCTCATCCCGCATGCATGATGAATTCATAGGTGTCATGGAGACGAATTACAGTCAGATGACGCTTTCATTGCAGGACAGGCTGGATTCAACGCTCGGCGTTTATGACACGATAACGACGATGCCTTATTACTACAGCTTCGATCCTGAGGAGAACTATCTTCCATTCGACATCTTCCGCCGTATCTTCTATGGAACCGGCTACGATGATGAAACGATGGAGGAGGATAGGAGAAGAGATGTCGAATCATTCCTTCTCAATCTCATCAGGAGCGATTCATATATTCTCAGTGCATATTTCATAGGGCTCGACAGCGATGGCTCGATGCTCTCGTTCGGTGTTGACAGCGCGACCGGTTTCCACCTCGGGTATGATGATTATTACCTCATCCAGGATTGGAACGTCCATGACAAGACAGACAGAAGGATGCAGATACATCCATTCAGAACGCAGTCAACAGGACATCGAATATTCACTGTCTCCCGCAACTATTTCGATATAAGAGGAAATGTGCAGGATCTTGGTTATGTCGGAACGCTTTATCTGAATATCGATGCGCGGAGAATAGAGAGTATCGTAAGATCCGTCAAAGGTGGCAGGAATGATGGTATTCTCCTGACTCATGATGGTATCTGCTGGTATTCCGATAATCCTGCGGATATCGGGAAGCCTTTTGCTATTGATGATGACAAGAGGCTTTTCTACTCAGCTGACAGCCGCTATGGTGTGGTTTCGAATATAGTGGTCGATCCGGACGATTCATACAGGGCTGTCGAGACGCTCTATACGCTTGCTTTCGGTCTTCTTTTCCTTTCTGTCATTCTCTTCTCAATCGGAATAATGAGTGTATCAAAGCGCTTCTCAAAGCAAATGGAAGGGCTTTTCAGGGGAATGGACAGGGTCGAGAAAGGTGATTTCGATGTTCCGGCTCTTAAGGATAATGGCGATGAGCTGGGGCTTCTCTATGACCGCTTCCGGAATATGGGTACTGCGCTCAAGGCTTATATCGATAAAGCATACAGCGCGCAGCTGAAGCAGAAGGAAGCGGAATGTACAGCTATAAAGAGCCAGATATATCCCCATTTCCTTTACAATACGCTTGAAGTGATACGCATGAGTGCCATCGATGATGGAAATACCCATACCGCTGAGATGATAGAGGCTCTATCCGAGCAGATCCATTATCTTATAGGGCCTGTTAAGGACTTTGTTCCGCTTTCACATGAGATAAACATCGTCAGGAAGTATATTTTCCTTCTCAACTGCCGCGTCGAGGGAGCGATAGAGTTCAAGGCCCCTGATGATACTGAGGATATCATAGTGCCGAAACTCATTCTCCAGCCACTCGTGGAGAATGCATATATCCATGGTCTTAAACCGAAGGGGTCGAAAGGCTGTATCGAGATCGATGTCCAGCGAAAGGAAGATACTGCTGAGATTACCGTTATGGATAACGGTGTCGGTATAGACAAGGCAGGGCTTGAGCGTATTGATGCAATCTTCAGAAGCTCTGAAATCGGGATAAAGGATGAGTATGAATGGAAGAGCATAGGACTGAAGAATGTCTATGACAGAATCAAGCTGATATATGGGGATGAATATTCGCTTTCGGTGGATTCGGTTCCAGGGGTAGGAACTGTGTTTACCATACGCATTCCATACAGAGGAGGATATGATGGTACGCCTGGTGATAGCAGATGATGAGAAGGTCATCATCAAAGGACTTGAGAAGCTCTTAGACTGGAAGAGCCTTGGCATAGAGATCATAGGGGAATACAACGATGGCAAGAGCGCTCTGGAGGGAATCATCGCGCTCCGGCCTGATATCGCGCTGCTTGATATCTCGATGCCAGGACTGAGCGGCATAGATGTCCTGAGAGCGATAAGAGAGCAGAATATCGGGACTTCCGTCATCTTCATAAGCGGTTTCCAGGATTTTGCCTACGTCCAGGCAGCATTGCAGAACGGTGCTAAGGATTATCTTCTCAAGCCTGTCGTGCGTGCCGATATGATTCATGCCATTGAGAAATGCATCTCAAAGGATCTTTCAGAGGAGAAAAACGAGCCACGACCTGATTATTCGTCCCTTCTTTCATCATCAGATGGCTATATTCTTGCCGCGGTATATCCCGAGATAACAGGTGACAGCCCAATGGCTAAGCTTCTGAGATTCTCGCTCATAGAAAGCCTCAAGGAGAGAGTCAGAGATACTGATTCTTCTGTTGTATTCTCAGCGGAGGGCAATCTTCCTCTCATGATATTCCCATATAGCGATGCATCGAAAGCTGAGGAGTATCTTTCTTCTTTAAATGATGAACTACGGAAGGAGAAGGGCGGCAGTCTGGCCTTCGTGCTTTCTCCTCCGTTCTATTCTGTCGCGGCGATAAAATCCGAGACGGACCGCTGTTTCCTCTTCTCTGGTTTTTCCTTCTTCTCGTCCTATCTTGGCATGCCTGTATTGTCACTCTCGGCAGAGAGTGAAAGTGCATCCCCTGTATCAATGATGAATATGAGGGACAATCTCTTCCAGACCATCATCAGCCATGACAGAAAAGGCTTTGAGGAGCTTTCTGAAGAGCTTATAAAGATTGCACCATTATACTCATCATATAGGAAAAACGATGCGGCATTTCTTCTCTGCAACGTCCTCCGCAATATGTCTGAACGTCTCAGAAGCGCGATGATAAACCTCCCGGAGCTTGATGTGAGGAGCGTTATGGATAATCTCCTGAAGAGTCAGGATTATGGAGAGATGGCTGAGGTGTTCATTGCAGAGAACAATGTTCTGTATGATGAAGTGCTTTCCAGAACAGGTGAGGGCAGCCAGAAGGAATTCGTCGTAGCTCTCGATTACATTGAGAAGCATTACATGGAGCCGATAGGACTCAAAACCATCTCCGATGTCGTGAAGATGAACGCCTATTATTTCTCCTCATATTTCAAGAAGAATACTGGCGTCAACTTCAAGGATTATCTCAGGACGGTGAGGATGAATCATGCGATGGAGATGATTGTCTCCTCCGATATGAGTATAAGCGAGATCGCGAGAGCTGTCGGGATAATGGATACCCGCACATTCTCCGAGCTCTTCCAGAAGACTTTCGGTGAGAAGCCGAGCGTATGCATGCACCGTGCGAGGGGTTGATATGAAAAGCGTGAAGGAAATATGGTTCGGGAATTTCTATGAGCCTGCGTATTCCGATTTCTCCTATATCGATGAAACGATTGCAATGGTGAAAGAGCTTGGATTTACATCTGTCCTTCTTGATTCCAAAGCCTGGGAGGATTTCAGGGAAAGATTCGAGAACGGAGAGAGAAGCCAGTATGTGAAAGCACAGGAACATATGATGGAAGCGATAAGGAAGCATGGAATGGAGTATTCTTTCCTTGCCCTCTATCTCTGCGGTGACAATCTCTATCCTGATATAAGGACAAGTCCTCCGATTCTCGGTTCATCCGTAACTGACCGTGACGGAAACGATAAACGCTGGTACAGATACTGGTCGGAGGAAGCCAGAGATGCGATGGAAAGGCATGTTAATGGTCTTATGACCACATACAAAGGTGCCTCAGGAAGAATTTGCTCCATGTGGGATCCTATAGTCTCCCCATCTTTTGATACGGATGGGGAGAGGGAATACCTCTCATTTCTGAAAGGAAAATATGAGTCAATCGATGATCTCAACAGGGTATATTCATCATCATACCGTTCATTCGATGAGCTCAGAATCGGGGATCTCTGGATAGATATCCCGGCTGAGGATAATCTTTCGCTCCTTGCTGATAACCGTGAATGGCAGAGCATCGAACTCGCTTCATACTTTTCTGATATGAAAAAACGTCTCGGCAGATATGAGCTTGTTCCGATGATGGCCCAGTGGGGATTCTTCCTTACATTCGATGGATCAAGGCTTCCGGGAGTAGGGCTTGCGGATCTGTGGGATACTGCGAACAGGGGAATAGATCTCTTCCTCCTGAAAGATACTGTATCATCGATAAACTTCATCTCTGTACCGATTGATCCTGACGGTAGGGCAGACTGCTATGTCGCTTCATATCATCACAGGTTCATGGCCTCTCTGAACAGAGGTAGGGGTTTCCTCGGAGGCATATTCCTCGGAAGGTTCCTTTATGGGGATGTCTATTCCGAGATAAGCGCTGAGGAGATAATCGGAACAATTGCTGCATCCGGTGTTTCAGGTTACAGGGCATATGGTATCAATGGGCTGGATGATGGTGGCATGCTGGACAGAATGCCCTCATTCTTTCTTGATAATCTCAGGAAAGCGAACGGCATTTTCGATGAAGCTGTAGAAAAGCTCGGAAAGAAACTGCCGAATGATATAGCAATCATATTCCCATCTGCCATGGCGCTTTCTGAACCATATGGAATAGAGGGAAACGAAGAGCGCCGTCTCGACAGCCTTGGCTATCTCCGTCTTGT
>JADIMF010000058.1 GCA_017694915.1 Candidatus Ornithospirochaeta stercoravium | reverse complement strand
GTTGAGAAGGAAGCACTGAGCGCAAAGCCTGGTGATTATCTCCAGTTCATCAGAAATGGATACTACATGGCGGATCCGGATTCCACAGAGGACCACATGGTATTCAACAGGACCGTGACACTCAAGGATTCGTGGTCAAAGATGAAACAGAAGATGGGTATCTGAAAATGCTGAAGCAGGTCATCAAAGGCCTGCTTCTTCTTTCATATTGATAATCTTCGGTTTATCGCCAGTTCTGTATCGGTAAATCGTGAGCGTAAGATCACCATTACCGTCATCTCGGAAGACTATCGTGATATACCGTCCGTGAATCGATTCATTGACAAGCAGGTCGAGGACCCACTCATCCGCTGTTTCCCTTACTCTGTCAACATAGCAGTATCCGGAGCTTTCCCACGCTCTGAGATCAATTGTCTCATACTGATAATCATCGGGTGATGGAATAATGATGACATTATCGTCCGTAACCTCAAGGCTCCAGCCTTCTCCACTCCACTTCCCTTCCAACCACTGAGGAGGGAGCGCCGAGTATGAAGTGAAGCCGCAGGATGAGAAAAGAAACAGAATAAGGAAAAACAGAGGAAACATCTTTTTCATACAATTCATATTACCACGATGATAAAACACTGCGTAAATCACCTTGCAAAGCCAAGCATGAACATCGAAATTGAGATGAAGATATTTGCGACTATGTACGTCCACATTATGATGAAATCCTCGGTATCCTTATGTCCTGTACGGTTATACGCGATACGAGAATCAGAATATCCGAAGAAGATCACACCGATTATCGCAAGCACCGAGCGGAGGATATCATCAGGACTGAACGATGCTGCCATACCTGTGGATAGAGCCCACACGGAAAGGCCATAGACAACAAAGCCGGGGAACATATCCGGCCTACCGTTTGCTGTAATCTTCTTAAGGTATGTGAAGAACGGTATGAGAAACAGAACCCCGCCTATTGCAAGATACAGCCATGAAAATGAATGAATAAGCGCATAGGTTATGAAAAAGACATGACCGATGATGAATGAAAGCACTCCGATAACGAAAAGAAACGTGTTCTTCCACAACAGGAAGATATCCCCTGCCGTATACAGCAATGCACCAACTATCAGAACCCATGAATACTCGAGAACTCCTCCCATGCTTCTGGCAAGCATGAAGACAGTGAGGTAAAGCGTCGGGATGATGAAAGGCTTTGTCGCGACTTCCAGTGTGCGCCTGTTTCCCGCCTTTGATACAAGGTCGAGAGTGGACACGACCAGAAAGAGAACGAATGATAACGTGAATGCTGCCATGAAATCATTATAGCATTATGAGAATGGAATGATGTAAACTCAGATTGTGAAATACTTCTCTGACTGTCATTTTCATGTTATGACGATGAAGGAACCGAACTTCGCTTCATTCCTCAATTCATTCTATGATTCAGCAACCGGGATTCTTTCCGCGAATACAGCCACTAACTACATTCTGACACCACAACTCATAAAAGGAACATCATTCCTTGATACATTGTCAAATACGCTTGTCGCATTCGAACAGCCGATAGGAAACACGTTGATGATGATGGAAGATGACCTTATGGGCATGTTCCAGCCGAAGGCAAACAAGGATCATCAGCCTCTTCTGCCTTTCATTAACAACGGTAAATTCCACATCAGGGGAATGGAAGCTGAGAAGATGATCATGATTCCTCTTGTCATGGATTTCACGAAAAGGCAGAGCGAGATTGACAGACTCTACTATGCCTATCCCTCTGCAGACAGGTTGCTTCCCTATCTCAAGGCGATGATTGAAGGCATCAGGGAATATTATGAAGCAAGGCCCGATGGTTTATTCGAGTTCTATCCTTTCGTGGGTATTGATCCGAATAACCACAGCATGGAATACATGGAAAAGCTTTTATCGGAATATGTTAACACGTCTCATATAATGCACGCACCTCATACCATTCCCGATAAGCCATGCTATGGAATAAAGATATATCCGCCTCTTGGTTTCTCTCCGTGGCCTGACAGCAAGAGCGCTCTCGAGAAGAACAGATACCTCTATTCATTCTGCGAGAAGAACAGGATTCCTATTATCACGCATTGCGATGACCAGGGCTTCAGAGGTGTATCAGCAGAAGAAGCATGGGCAAATACCGATCCGGCAAGATGGAGAACGGTATTGGAGAATTACCCTGACCTCATTGTCGATTTCGCTCATTTCGGTAAGCAGTATGCGATTACATCCAGAAGCAATGTACAGAGCATCGCAGCCAGGCTACGCCATCATCCCGATAGTCCTTGGTTCTATTCCATCATCTCGATGATGAAGGATTTCGACAATGTTTATGCAGATCTTTCGTTCACCGGCTGCAATCCTGTATTCTACGACGAGCTCAGAAGCTTCATGAATGAACAGAAGGATGACGAGCGGGAGAAGATTCTCTCCAGAATACTCTTCGGATCAGATTTCTCAGTGAATCTCCTGAAGATCGAATCATACACGGAATACTATTCCATCTTCGAGGAATCACCGTTCTCCGATGAGGAAATCTTGAAAATAGCGGAAGAGAACATGCTAAGATTCATAGGGCTTGAGGAAGCAGCCATTGAAGCGAAGAGCCGGAGACGCCTTATACGAAAATAAGTGCATGTCTGCACTCTCCGCTGATTATCTTTTTCGTCATCCTCTGCTATATTCCATGCTATGTTCTCGATATTCCTGCTGATAATCATCTATATAGCATTCATCTCCCTTGGACTCCCTGACTCAATGCTGGGAGCCGCATGGCCTGCAATGTATACGGATCTCGGCGTTCCAATCTCCTTCGCAGGCTTTCTTACACTCACGACTTGCCTTGGAACTGTTGTCAGCAGTCTCTTCTATTCAGGATTGAGAAAACGGTTCAGAACAGAAACGATAACCGTTGTTTCTGTCTTGCTCACAGCAACTGCACTGCTGTTATATTCGAAGATCACATCATTCTATCTCCTGCTTCCGGCCGCATTTGTTCTCGGAATCGGAGGTGGTGCTGTCGATGCAGGTCTCAATACATATGTGGCAATACACTACAAGGCAAGGGCGATGAACTTCCTCCATGCATTCTGGGGTATCGGAACGCTTGTCGGACCTTTTCTGCTTTCATATTTCTTCTCCCATGGTATTTCATGGAGAAGGGGATACACCTCAGTCGGATCGATACAGATGGCGGTATTCGTCATCATCCTTGTAACTCTTCCCATCTGGAAAAAAGTCACGGATAGCGACAATCTGGAGGCTGCAGATAATATAAAATCCGGGGATTCCTCAAACATGGTGGTACTGAAGCGTAAGGGAGTGAAACCCGCGCTTCTCGGTTTCTTCTCGTACTGCGCTATGGAACAGACTGCGATGCTCTGGTCTGCCACATACCTTGTAACAACAAGAGGCTTCTCGGAAGGAGATGCTGCTACCGCGGCAGGATTGCTCTTCTGGGGAATAACGATGGGAAGAATCATATCAGGACTCGTCGCAGACAAGCTTGGAGACAGTCTTATGATAAGGATATCCCACATTCTTATCCTGATAGGCGTTCTGCTGCTGATATCCCTCCCGTCAGGTCTTTCTGCAATCGTGCTGTTCATGATAGGAATCGGATGTGGTCCAATCTACCCTGCCATGCTCCATCAGACACCTTTCTATTTCGGTAGAGAGAATGCATCACGGGTCATGGGACTTGAGATGACCGCAGCTTATGTAAGCTGTGCTGTGATTCCTCCGCTTTTCGGAATCATCGGTCGTCATATATCGATGGCGATCATGCCATTCTGGATGCTTTTCTTCCTTGCCATGAATTTCATCGTGATAGAGATGAAGAAAAAAGCGGGAAAAGCAGAGCGACTATAAGAGGGCCCATCTCTGAGCCCTCTCTCTTTCAGTCTTTCTTCTCGTCGTCAGACTGGACTTCTGTATTCTTAAGCCAGTAGACATCTGCTTTATCACGGTTCTTCGTAACCATGAATGAGTCATATCCATACGGCTTAGGCGCGTTGCGCTGCCTTCTTCTGTCACCGAACGGACGTCTGTCCTCTCCGGATTCTGAATATCTTGGCTCACGGTATCCACGTCTGTCATCACGGCTATCACGATAGAAACGACCTGTATCATTATCCCAGTCGCGCTCGCGTCTTGGGGATGATGAGTAATCGTCGCGGTTTCTTCTTCCAGGCCAGTTGTCTCTCTGTCTATAGCTTTCCTTGTCACCGTATGGACGTCTCTCCCTGTCATAGCGAGGTCTGTCATCATAACGGCGGTCACGGTCTCTGTCGTCAAAGCGACGGGGTCTCTCGTCATATCTGCGATCCCTGTCAAAACGCGGCCTATCATCGGAACGGCGTGAACGGTAATCATCGTCATACCTGTCTCTATCGCCATATCTTCTCTCGCCGCGACCATCGCGGGAATAACCTCTATCGCGATCTCTCCCCCTGAAATCCCTGTCATTCCTTCTGTAGCCCGAGCGTCTGTCATCACGTCCGCCGTCTCTTCTTCTCTCAGGCCTTCTTTCCTCTCTTCTTTCCCTGTACTCCGTCTTTGTCTCTTTTTCTTCTTCAGGAGCGGCTGTCTCTTCAAAGGACAGTCTTTCTGCTTTTTCGTCGTCCATCTTCTCTTTCCTATAGGCGGAAGTCCTAAGCTCTTTCATATCCGCCACTTTCCTAAGCATCCACACCCTGAGTCCGCTCCTCTTAGATGAGAAGCCAAGGGCATGCACATCACCTGTTATCTCAGCAATCTTCCAGAACGGCTTCAGCCTTTCCTTCTCGAATCTGAAATCCTTTATATTCTCCGAGAACAACACGGCACCACCTGCCGTGAGTATTCTGCTTATTCTATATAGATAATCGAGATAATCCTTCCTTACATCAAAATCTTCCGCTTTATGTGAATTAGAGAAAGCAGGAGGGTCGAATATCACGAGATCAAAGCGCTCTCCATTTTCAAAAGCCTCATCAAGATACTGAGAAGCATCTTTCGCGATGCACTTGTATCTGCTCTTGTCCAGGAATCCATTATTCTCAAGATTCTTCTCAGCCCATGCCGTGTAGACATTTGAAAGATCCACACTGACAACGCTGTCAGCACCGCCTCGGGCGGCATAAACGGAGAAGGAACCCGTATATGAGAAAAGGTTGAGGACCTTCATTCCCATGGATATAGACTCTATGTAGCTTCTTGTAAGCGCCTGGTCTAGGAAAAGCCCTGTATCCGTATAGCTTCTGAGCTCGCACTCGAACTCAAGACCATTCTCATGAACAGCGATCCGCAGGGATTCATCCTCTTTCTCATGCTGTTCCCTGCCTTCTCTTTTCTTCCGTTCCTTCCATATGACCTTATCTCTTTCGACATAAAGAAAACGTGAAATAAGATCGATGGCCACTGTCCTGTCATCTTCAGGCATTCCGCCATCAGAATAATCAACAGCACGGGCATAAGGACCATAGAGATCAACTGTTATCGGAAATGATGGAAGGTTTCTGTCATAGACCCTTACAGCATCCGATGAATAGGAATTCATCCATCTCCTTCCTTCCAGTGCATTATGCTTGAGGATCTTTGAAAAATCCTTCTTCTCGAACTCTTCCATAGCCATGCTATCTTATATAAGGCAAGAAAAAAGAACAAGCAGAAAGAGAAAAAGATGCTTTCTTTCACTCTTTCCCCGGATAAGTTACAATCATCATATGGAAATGAATCAGGATACCATCAATTTCATAAAGGAGAGGGAGGAAAAGCTTGGTGCTCCCCTTCTTTTCAGAACATACAGCACATGGTATGGCAGGATAGGAAAAGAAGAACGTGAATATGGTGTTTTCCTCTATACGGATGGTAAAACCATGGTGTATGAGGATTTCGAGAGGAATCCGCAGATCATGGGAATACCGATCAGGCAGAAAAACAAGCCTGAATATGTGAAACTCGAATATTCATTTCCGATTTCAGATATAAAATCAGTGACGCAGGTGACGAGGGCTTCTGCCGAGAAATCAATGAAGCTGATGACTGATAAAACGCAGGAAGCGGCAGCTTTCGGTAAACTCTTCAGGAGACTTGTGACGAAAGTCACGCTCAATGATGGAAGCGTGATATTCTTCGAACTGATGGACCACAAGGATTTTGTCAGAAAGATAAATGAATACAGGAGGACGGAATGAGTGCATTCAAAGCCTATGACATAAGAGGTGTATATGGCACGGAAATCACAGAGGAACTTGCTTACAGGATAGGTTATCACCTTCCGAAGCTGCTTAAGACAGATCATGTCGTCGTAGGCAGGGACATAAGGCTTTCTTCTCCCTCACTTCATGAGGCACTTGTCAAAGGAATAACCGATAGCGGTAACGATGTATGGGATCTCGGACTGAGCACAACACCTATGGTGTATTTCGCAACAGCGCATCTTGGAGCAGATGCCTCCGTCCAGATTACAGCCTCACACAATCCTCCACAGTACAATGGATTCAAGATCAGCCGTCACGGAGCGCTTCCTGTAGGCGGAGATTCAGGACTCAAGGATCTTGAGAAGATGGTTAACGAAGAAGAGACACCTGTTTCCGCGAAAAAGGGAGAGATAAAGGATTATTCGCATGTGCGTGATGAGTATGTCGCATTTCTCAAGCCTTTTGCGGAGAAAATCGAGGGCCTCAATATCTCGGTTGACTGCTCTTCCGGAATGTCAGCCCTGATCATAAAGGATCTGCTGAAGGGAAATGTGCATTATATCAACGACACATTCGATGGATCTTTCCCAGCACATGAGCCTAATCCGCTTGAGGAGAAGAACTGCAAGCAGATCGAGGCAGAAACAGTTAAGAACGGCTCCGATGCAGGTGTCATCTATGACGGAGATGCAGACAGAGTGATGTTCATCGATGAGAAAGGGAGATTCATCCAGCCAGACTACATCACAGCTGTAATCGGACTTTATTATTCGAAGCTCAGGGGAATGACAGGCAATGCCCTTGTCGATATCCGTACATCGAGATCCACGACGGAATTCCTTGAGAAGCTCGGTTATGATGTGACTGTATGGAAAGTCGGGCATGCATTCGCGAAGATGAAGATAAGAGAGATAGACGGAGTGTTCGGCGGCGAGCTTGCAGGCCATTACTACATAAGGGAGTTCTTCTCCTGCGACAGCGGAATCCTCGCTTCCCTCTTTGTCCTTTCGGTAGTGAAGATGCTCAAAGATGAGGGAAAGACGCTTTCATCGCTTATCGACAGCATCATCTGTTATTCGAATAGTGGTGAAATAAACTTCAGGCTCGAAGAAAAGGATGAAGCCATCGATGCTCTTTACAGACGCTTTGCCGTTGAAGGAAAGCCATCTGCCCTTCTCGATTTCGATGGATACCGTATAGAGTATCCTGACTGGTGGTTCAATGTAAGGAAGTCGAACACGGAACCATATCTGAGAATAGTTGCAGAGGCATCTGACAGCAGGAAACTCGATGAAAAACTCGATGAAATCAAAAGCATCATAGGAAAGTTTCATTGATTAGTGATAGAATCGGAAACGGAGGATTGAAATGAAAGTACTTCTCTTCGGCGGTGCTGGATACATCGGCACACATGTGGCAATGGCATTTCTCGACAGAGGCGACCATGTCGGAATATATGATAATCTCTCTTCAGGTCTGAGATCGAACGTACCAGAGGGAGCCGAGTTCTTCGAAGGCGATATCCTCGACAGGGAGAAAGTCGCTGAAATCCTTTCCAAAGGATGGGATGCCGCTGTTCATCTTGCAGCGTTCAAGGCAGCCGGTGAATCAATGGTCAAGCCTGAGAAGTACAGCGAGAACAATATCTCGGGATCTCTTATCATCATGACAGAGTGTGAGAAGCATGGCTGTATGAATTTCATCCTCTCATCTTCTGCCGCGACATACGGTGAGCCGAAATACCTCCCGATAGATGAAAAGCATCCTACGAATCCAGAGAATTACTATGGATATACAAAGCTCTGCATTGAGGAGAATCTCAAGTGGTACTCAAAGCTCAAAGGTCTCCATTTTGCCGCGCTGAGGTACTTCAATGCCGCAGGCTACGATGTTGATGGACGCATGATGGGACTTGAGCGCAATCCTGCTAACCTCATTCCGGTCATCATGGAATGTGCTGTGGGAATCAGAAAAGAAGTCGGAATCTTCGGAACCGATTATGATACGCCGGATGGTACATGTATCCGCGACTATGTTCATGTAACCGATCTGGCAGATGCGCACGTAGCGGCTGCTGACTACCTTATGAACAAAAAGGAGGACCTGATCGTGAACCTCGGTTCCGAGACAGGAATATCCGTACGCGAAATCGTCGAGACAGCGAGACGTGTCACAGGTCAGCCTATTCCTTCCGTAGACAGCCCGAGACGCCCTGGAGATCCGGCAAAGCTCGTTGCATCCTCCACGCTCGCTCATGAAAAGCTCGGATGGAGCGCAAAACACTCAGATCCGGAAACCCTCATAGGTTCAACATGGAAGGTATATAAGGAGAACTTTAAAAAGTAATCTGAGTTTTCCGCAAATTCAGAGGCCCTTATCTGCGTTATTACGCAATATAAGGGTCTTTTTATTAATATATCTTGCATCTCTTTTTCCTCAATGATTATATATGCACCGGAGGATATCAGATGGATAGCAATCTCGATTTCGATTATATCGTCTATGACTACGGGAAAAAGGATGCAGAACCGGCAAAAGCACTCTTTTCTATAGATAATGTACGCAAGGCCAGGAAGTTCCACAGGGAGATTCCGGGATACAAGATGACACCGCTCAGGGCAATGCCGAATCTTGCCCATATGCTCGGTCTCGGAGGAATATTCGTAAAGGATGAGGCACAGCGTCTTGAGCTCAACTCATTCAAGGTGCTTGGTGGCTCATATGCAATTTCCAGATATATACAGAAGATGCTCTCTCTCACTGATGAGGAGACTACATACGAGTATCTCACGTCAGAGGAGTGCCACAAGAAACTCGGCAATCTCACATTCGCTGCAGCAACAGATGGCAATCATGGAAGAGGTATCGCATGGGCATCAATGAAACTTGGGCTTCCTTGCGTGATATACGTACACAAGGAAACATCACAGGCAAGAATCGACGGCATCAGACGCTATGGAGCAACAGTGAAGGTCATTGACGGAAATTACGATGACGCAGTCCGTCAGATGGCTATCGATGCAGAGGCAAACAACTGGACCGTTGTAAGCGATACATCATGGGATGGGTACACCGAGATTCCTACATGGATCATGCAGGGATATTCAACAATGCTTCTTGAATCACAGGAGCAGTTTGCTGGAATGGGAATAACCAAGCCGACGCATGTTGTCGTTCAGGCTGGTGTTGGCGCGCTTGCTGCATCCGTTGTTGGATTCTACACAGCCCTCTTCCCAGAAGATCCACCAATCTTCATCGTTGTCGAACCAGACAAGGCTCCTTGCGTTTTCGAATCGATAAAAGCAAATGATGGCAAGTGCCATAGCGTGAAGGGCGATCTTGATACGATCATGGCAGGACTTGCATGCGGAGATCCTTCTCCTATCGCATTCAACGTTCTTTCCCACAGCGCGGACTTCTTCCTCTCTGTTCCTGATTACATCGCAGCAAGAGGCATGAGAATCCTTTCCTGCCCTCTTCACGGCGATCCGTTCGTGATTTCAGGAGAATCAGGTGCAGTACCACTTGGAGCTCTTTATTCAATCATGACAGACAAGGGAGCAGTGGAACTCAGAAAGAAGATGAAGCTCGATGAGTATTCGCTTGTTTACATGATCAACACGGAAGGAAACACGGATCCTAAGCATTTCAGACAGATTATCTGGGATGGAAGAGATCCCGTTCCGAGAGAATTCAGAACAAGACAGTAAAGCAAAGATGTACAAGGGGTTGCGGAATATGTAACCCCTTTTGTTACAATGAAATAACTTCATAAAGGCATTGCAAGCGGGTTTATTCGGAGTTATGAATGTATAGCGTATTTAAAAAAACCGTGGGCAAACCGTGGACAAATCTGCCGTACAAAACCCAAGTATATAATCGCTTCCTTGACTGTATTTAACCACTGGTTTAATATATATACAGAGCCGGAAATGATGCAGACATTCAAAGGAAAAGAGAGTGAGCTTATTTATCATGGATATGCCCCAAAGGGCTTTCCACCTGATATCGCAAGGAGAGCCTTGCATAAGCTCATTGCCATAAACGAGGCAGAAACCCTTGCCGATCTGCGCATACCGCCAAGCAACAGGCTTGAACAACTGAAAGGCGACAGGAAAGGCCAGTTCTCGATAAGGATCAATGACCAATTTAGAATCTGCTTTTCCTGGAAAGACGGGAATGCATATGATGTTGAAATCGTTGATTATCATTAAGGAGGCAAATATATGAACGAAAGGTATAAGATAGACATCGGTACATTCGGAGATTATCTCAATGAGGAATGGCTTGAGCCCCTTGGACTTTCTGCTTATAAACTCGCCAAAGACATCGGAATATCCGCAGCCGCGCTCAGCAAGATACTCAAGGGAAAGAACAGGATGAGCGATGATGTATGCTGGAGGCTTGCAAGATACTTTGGAACAAGTCCGAACTTCTTCATCAGAATCCAGGCGGAATTCTCCAGAAGAAATAATGAGGAGAAATTCCTTAATGAGACAAAGAATCTCCCTGTTTACAGATGGGTATAAAGTTCTTTCAGAGGTTTTCATCACACACTCCTGCATCCAGGATATTCAACGCCTTGCTCCAGGCGGAAATGACTGTTTCCAGCTTCTTCTGCGTCTCATTCTCGGTAATTGCATAACAGGACCTTCGCATCCCTGGCAATGAATATAGCCTCTTATCATTTCCACACCACCCCTCTTTCTATCCCAGTAGACTTGCAGGACAAAAGGTGTGCCAATAATCTCCGCAATCCTTTCACGGGCAGAATTGGACATATTGAAGAAACCTCTTGGAAGTGCTGTTGTTATTGATGTGGCACTCTTCAGACATGTTGAAGGCCCTTGCATACTGCTTCCTTGTCTCCACAATTGCGGAGACCTCATTGTCTGTAAGTTTTGGGAAAACAGTGATTGACCTTCGTGTACAGCAATCATCAAATTGAAAGCTATTTCAATCTAAACGCGGGATTTTCCTATAAGTCGGAAAGACGGCACATTCCTCTAAGCATTAGCAAAGAATGGAAAGGTCCACCTTAAATCAATTAGCGATAAACCTCTCTGCGATGTCCTATGTCAACGGCAATAATCACAAGCTCTTCATCCATAATATCCACAATGAGCCTATAATCCCCTATTCGATATCTCCACAGTCCTTTAAGATTTCCCGTGAGAGCCTTTCCTTGGCGCCGAGGGTTATCTGTATTCTCGAGATTCTTCACAATCCAGCGGGAGATTATGCGCTGGGTAACAAAATCAAGCTTACGGAATTTTTTCTTGAAACCTTCGCTTACTTTAATGGAATAGCTCATAAGGTTTCCTTATCAATTCCGCATTCTTTCATGAGATCATCAAAACTGCTGAGGCTTAACGTTCCGGCCTTCTTCTGTTTTAGATAGTCCTCTGAAACCTTCATATCATACTCATCTTCCAGCTTCTCGAACGTAAGCCTCTTGATAAGCGTGGACATATTACATTTATAGAATTTTGCAGCATCCTCAAGAACTGCTTTCTCCTCATCGCTTACACGAAGACTGATTATGCTCATGCCAGAACTCCTTGTACTCAATATAGCATACACTTGTATTACAGTAAACTCTATGAAACTTGAAGAAGTACATTTCAGGGCTGAGGCAAGTATTCGTATCACCATGGCTCTTATCATAATCAGCATCAGTAACACAGAGTGATACAATAAACCATCGAAGAAAGCTGTAATCTTCTGCTATCATCAAGGCATGGATTATACCGATATAAACAGCAGGACAATCGATAAATGGGTTGACGAAGGATGGGAATGGGCCAGACCTATCAGCCATGAAGAATATATAAAGGCACTTGAAGGCGACGGAAAGATATTCCTTACCCCGACAAAACCAGTACCAACGACCTGGCTTGGCGATATGAAGGAGAGGAAAGTGCTTGCACTTGCGTCCGGTGGTGGTCAGCAGGGACCTGTTCTCCATGCAATGAAAGCTGAGGTAACAGTATTCGACAACTCTGAGAGGATGCTCGACATGGACCGGATTGTATCAAAAAGAGAGGAGTATGAAGCTCAGCTGGTCAAAGGAGATATGACGAAACCACTTCCCTTTCCCGATGAAGCTTTTGATATGATCATCAATCCGGTATCGAACTGCTACATAGAGCATCCTGAGGATGTATGGAAGGAATGCTTTCGTATACTGAAATGTGGAGGAAGACTGCTTGCAGGCCTCGATAACGGTATAAACTACATAGTTGATGACAGCGAGATGATGATAACCAGCAGTCTACCTTATAACCCACTCAGGAATCCTGATCAGATGAAGACCATGAATCCTGATGATGGAATACAGTTTTCACATTCTTATGAGGAGAATATCCAGAGAATGATAGACGCTGGTTTTACAATCAGAGGAATATATTCTGATACAAATGGCAGAGGACGCCTTCATGAACTCAACATCCCGACATTCTATGCCATCTTTGCGGAGAAAAGATAATGATCAGAAAAGCTGAAAGAAAAGATATCGTGGCTGTAGCCGCAATCTATGATGAGATACATGCTGCGGAAGAGCGAGGAGAAATTACCGTTGGATGGGAGCGCGGAGTGTATCCGACGGAGAGTACCGCGGAAAATGCATTCAATTGCGGAGAGCTCTTCGTAGAAGAAACGGAAGGCAGGATTGTCGCTGCCGCGATAATCAACAGAAAGCAGGTGGATGTATATAAAGATGGTGATTGGCTGTATAAGGCCGATGACGGGAATATAATGGTTCTTCATACCCTCGTAGTCTCTCCATCTGCTTCCGGAAAAGGCTGCGGAAAGGCCTTCGTTGCGTTTTACGAAGAGTATGCACTTAAAAACAACTGTCACGTGCTTCGTATGGATACGAATGAAAGAAATGAAAAAGCACGAGCCATGTACCGGAAACTCGGATACAGGGAAGCAGGGATAATCCCGACTGTATTCAACGGTATTCCTGGAGTTGGACTCGTGCTTCTTGAAAAGCGTATCTGATTAATCAGTCAGCATTAGTCATATCGTATGTATCGGGGAATGTAGCACCATTGACAACCCACACATCCGAAAGATCCGGACTGCCGTCTTCAGCTGGGCGGCATACAAGATAATCACCCTCTCCATGGACAACAAGCGGATTATTCGCAGTAAGCACATCACCCCATGCTGTCTCAACAATTACAACAGTATCGACAGGAATGAACATGGCAAGGTTTGTTCCAAGCTCACTTATTGTCCTGATCTCAATATATTCATCAGGAATGAAATCAGTTGATTCAATAGCACTTCCATCAGGGAGGGTGTATGTCTTCATCACCTTCTCAAGCGGGGTAACCCACTCTTCTCCAGATGTTCCCTTCAATATGACATCTTCCCCATTCGGTTCTGCCGTGTAGCTTACATCCTCAAGAGGATTGTAAACATCGGTTGGTGCAGAAACCATCTTTGCCTGAATCGAGTACTCCGTCTTTCCTGTCAGGAACCAGCTGTACTCGCTGGATGCAAGGTAATCAGAAAGCGAAATCGCGTCAGAGGCGAATACAGGAACCATAACCAGCAAAACGATAAAGAAAAGTACAAATCTCTTCATTTCAGTATCCTCGGGAATATCATACAAGGATACAGCTGGTTTCTTCTACACAGAAAAACAAAAAAGCCCTCACCGATTATGATGAGGACTTGCTTATGCTCCCCCGGAGGGATTTGAACCCCCGACAGGGTGGTTAACAGCCACCTGCTCTACCGACTGAGCTACAGGAGAATATGTTCTTTCGAACAATGAGGAGATTACACTTTCTGCCACGATGTGTCAACGGTTTTTGATAATAAATATCACCAAAATATGCATATTCCAAGCAATTATTTGTCGCAGAAGAGGTTATTATCAGCACATTTCATTCATAAGGAGCTTCTTTTCCTTTGCTATCGTGAAAATGAGGTTGTAGAATCTGTTTATGGCAGAGAAAAAGGAATACAAAGAAGCTGTACTTGAAACTATCGGGGCCACTCCGGAAGCTATTATCTCAGGAAGTCTGAACGATGAAATCAAAAGCAGGATGCTCGCGGTTATAGAAACCGAGGCTCCTATAAAGGAGAGCCTTCTTTTCAAAAGAGTCATAAACTCTCTTTCACTGAAGAAAGTCGGATCAAGGATATTACCTGTCTTCGATAGCATCTCATCATCATTACCTGTGAGGATAACGGAAGACAGCGATGGAGAGAGGGTTTTCCATAAAGAAACGGAAGACGACTGCTATCGGCCTACCCCGGATTCAGCTGTAAGATATTCCTATCAGATACCAGAAGAAGAGGCTGCGGCATGTCTCAAGGCGATTCTAGAAAAACATGGCAAGACCATGACGAAGAAGGAGCTCAAGAAGATATTCAGAGATGAGATGGGCTACCAGAAGATGGGAGCAAGCGTCGACAATCTCTTCAATGCAGCTGCAAAACATGATGGAATCAAAAGAACCGGAAATGGAAGATTTACAGTTTAAGTGAATTTTAATTATTCAATTTACTGAATCCTCAATTTTTGCTTTACATTTTTCGGTTTCACACTATACTCTGTTTACAGGAGGCTATAATGCTCATTAACCTCAGAAAGCATAAGGCTATTATCGCAAAGAACGCTGAAAGATGCCGTGAGAAAGGCATAATTCTTCCGACATTCGCACAGATGAAGGATCCGGCACTCATTCCGGATGATATAAAAGAAAGACTCAAGGGAGTTGGACTCTGGGACGTTAATCCGCTCAATCTCTTCAGGATTAACTGGCATAATGAACCAAAGGATTTCGGAGGCGGCTTCGGAGGAGTCAACTACATTGAGATTCCTCGCGAGATAACAGGCACAAAAGCACGTATCATCGCGCTTGCTGGAAAGTGGTTCCCATGTGGTGTTCATAAAGTCGGTGCCACATACGCCTGTCTGGCACCTGCTCTCGTCACTGGAAACTTCGATGCAACAGAACAGCAGGCAGTATGGCCGTCAACAGGAAACTACTGCAGAGGCGGTGCTTACAACAGCGCTCTTCTCGGATGCAGCAGCATCGCAATCCTTCCGGAGGATATGTCCCAGGAGAGATTCAACT
>JADIMF010000057.1 GCA_017694915.1 Candidatus Ornithospirochaeta stercoravium | reverse complement strand
GTGCTTTACGCTAACAATTCCAGAGGCAAGTTCGAGGCATTCTTCCTCGACCATGCTGAGTATATCGCACTTACGATCTCGAAGCTGAGTCAGGACTTAATGCTCTTCACGCTTCCTGAATTCGGATATTTCTCGCTTCCGAAGGAGCTCTGTACAGGTTCCTCGATAATGCCGCAGAAGAAGAATCCTGACGGACTGGAGCTTGCAAGATCCAGAACGAGTCTTATCGGGTCATGCTCCATGCGCGTCAAGTCGATAATCCGCGCGCTCCCTTCCGGATATAACCGTGATTTCCAGGATACGAAGGAACCTCTTATAGAGGGATTCAGGGCGGCAGAGGAGCTCGTCCTTATCATGAAGGAGATGACAGAGAAGCTTGAGGTTCATCCGGAGGCGCTTGAGAAAGCCTGTGTTCCTGAGCTTTATGCCACTGACAGGGTGATGGAGAAGGTTATTGCAGGTGGTAATTTCCGTGATAGCTACAAGGATGTAGGACTCAATCTCGACAAAGTCGATGGAGAGGATCCTGTTTCCTCGCTCAAGAAGAGAACATCCATCGGTACAAGTGGTAATCTTGGACTTGAGAAAGACAAAGCCTGGAAAGACTCGCTGCTGCTGGAGATTGAAGAGCACCTTGCAGTTCTTACAGATGTCTATCAGGGCCTGATTCCTGAAATCGAGAGAGTCGTTCTGTGATGATACATCTCTTCCCTGAGTGGCTTTAGAAGCTCTTCTCAGGGAAGGGGTAAGGCTTTCCTTCCATCCTTTCCCGATTCAGGCTAGAATAAGGACCATGGGAAGAGGAAAAAGCTTTTTCGGAGGACTTCTTGGAGTCTTCTTTCTATCGGTAATCGTATTTCTTATCATATATTTCTTCGTGCCTGCCGTATCGATGAAATTCTTCGGTCTTGCATACGATGAGTCTTCTACAGCAGGCAGTGCTATCGTAAGTGCCATAGATGAGCTTGATATCGGAGATGAGGAGGCGAGAGCTGAACTTGAGGCTTATCTCTCATCGGAAGAAGGGCAGGAAGCGGTATCCAGAATTCAGAGTGCTATGGGAAAAGCCGGTGAAGGTTTCGAGGCATTCCTTGCAAGTGATACGATGCAGACAATCGTGGAAGGTGCAAAAAGCGCAGGAAAGAGTGCTGTGGATTATATTTCCCAGCTTGCTGATAACCCGGAGAATCCATGACAAGGATTACTTTCCTTGGTACCGGCACAAGTCATGGCATCCCTGTCATAGGATGCCATTGTCCTGTATGCACATCATCCGATTCACGCGATAAGCGCTACCGTTCGTCCATATTGATTGAAAAGGACGGAACGAGCGTCGTAATCGATACAGGCTATGAATTCAGGCTGCAGGCTCTGCGTTCTGGCATAGAGCACCTTGATGGAGTACTTTACACTCATTCTCATTCCGACCATCTCATGGGACTTGATGATCTGAGAGTGTTTACAGGCGAGGAAAAGCTTCCTGTCTACAGTACTGAAAAGGTTCTTTCCCTGATTTCTTCTGTATTTCCATATGCGTTCAGGGATATGCCGTATAAAGGTGTTCCGAGGCTGAAGCCGGTTGCCATCGCCGAGCATGGCTCATTCAGTGTCGGGAATCTTGATTTCACCCTGATTCCGGTCATGCATGGCTGTATGAGAATAGCAGGGTACAGATTCGGTCGGTGTGCGTATATCACCGATGTTTCCGACATGCTTTTCAGCGAGAATGAAGCATATCTGCAGGGTATCGATATTCTTATAATAGGTGCTTTGCGTGATAAGCCACACTGGAGTCATTTCACATTTCAGCAGGCTTATGAGGCGGCAGAGCACATAAAGGCCGGCCATGTTTATTTCACCCATATAAATCATGCGACTTCGTATAGCGATATAACAAGGCGTTTCTCACCATATGCCGAAAGCGCCTATGATAATCTTGTTCTGGAGGTGGAAGATGAGTGATTTGTTCACTGAGGAAGATCTCGATCAGGAAGCTCTTGAGAAGGAAAAGGAGAGAAAGGCGGCTCAGAAGAAGCCTGCAGATAGCGGAAAGGAAATCCCTGCATCCCTTTCTTTTGACAAAAGGCTTTACATCATCGATGGATATTCCGTTATCTACCGCAATTATTTCGCTCATATCTCCAATCCGCTTACAGACAAGAATGGTACGAACATCAGCGCATATTTCGGGTTCTTCTCGACTCTCTTCTCACTCATGTCCGGATACAGGATGGATTATCTTGCGGTCGTGATGGATGAGAAGGAGCCTACTTTCCGCAAGGAGATGTATCCGGAATACAAGGCGAACAGGGATAAGGCTCCGGAGGATCTCCATGCGCAGGTGCCTATGATCAAGGAGACGCTCGCGAAGATGGGTATTTCCTGCCTCTCTCATGCCGGATTCGAGGCTGACGATATAATAGCAACGCTTTCCAGAATGGCGACTGAAAGAGGGATAGAGACTGTGATGGTCACGGGAGATAAGGACCTTCTCCAGCTTGTCGATGATCATGTCATGGCGCTTCGCCCTCCAAGGAAGGGGGAGTCCCAGTATCATTTCTTCAAACGTGAAGAGGTGAAGGAGGAATTCGGAATAAATCCCGAGCAGATTGTTGATTATCTTTCAATCATCGGGGATAAGGCAGATAACGTGCCAGGAATAAAAGGCCTGGGGGAGAAAGGTGCGGTAAAGCTACTTTCTGAGTATGTAACGCTGGAAGGAATCTATCGTCACATCGATATGCTTGCTGCCGGAGTGAGGAAGAAGCTTGAGGAGGGGAAGGCGGATGCTGAGCTTTCGAAGAAGCTCATATTGCTTCGTTTCGATGCTCTTCCTTCAGATTTTGACATCACAGAGCTTTCATCTGCGAAGATCGATGCAGCAGCCGCGGCTCCAGATTTCGAGAAGAGAAGCTGTCGTTCGCTTCTTCGCCGTATAGGTGGGGATAAGAAGCAGAATGCTGTTGCGGAGACGGAGAAGAAAGAGGAAAAGGAAGATTTCAGGAGCGAGTATCAGGCAGTGACGGATCTTGAGAGCGTCAGAAAGCTTTTCCTCGAGGCCGAGAAGAATGGTGGAATCATCGCTCTTGATACTGAGACAACGGGACTTGAGGAAGATGCTGATATCGTCGGTTTCTCATTCTCCTATGAAAAGGGAAAAGCGTATTATGCTCCTCTTGTCGCTGAAGGCAGGGAGTATCTTGGAAAAGAGGATGTCATCAGGCTTTTTGATGAGTTCCTTGCATCCGGCAGGCTCGGTGTAATAAACCAGAACGTGAAATATGATCTGAAGGCGATATGGCATCTCGGCTCTGATATAAAGAGGATTGCCTTCGATACGATGATTGCCGCGTGGATGCTCGATTCGAATGCGGCTGTATACAATCTTGATGAGCTGTCAATCAAATATCTCTCGCATACGACGATACGCTATGAAGATATTGTTCCTGAGGACAAGGTCTTTTCAGATATATCGCTTGAGAAGGCTGTGCCTTATAGCGCGGAGGATAGCGATGTGGCCCTGCGGCTGTATTTCATCCTCTCAGATGCCCTGAAGAAGAAAGATCTTCTTGAGTGCTACAATACCTATGAGCTGCCGCTTATAAGAATACTTGCTTCGATGGAAAAGGAGGGTATTCATCTCTCTCCGGAACGTATAGGACGGCTGAAAGAGGAAATAGACAGAAACGTTGCCGCTCTGGTTTCAGCAATCTACGAGGATGCTGGACATGAGTTCAACATCAACAGTACACAGCAGCTTTCTAAGGTTCTTTTCGAGGAGAAAGGCCTGAAAGCGGGAAAGAAGACTCAGAAAGGATATTCCACCGATACAGCAACGCTTGAGGGATTGAGGGAAGAAGGCGGGAAGATCATCCGCGATATCCTCGAATACAGACAGCTCTCGAAGCTCAAGAGCACGTATATCGATGTGCTTCCGTCTCTCTCCGATGCAGGCGGCCGTATCCATACATCATTCCTGCAGACTGGTACCGCTACAGGGCGTCTCTCATCACGCAACCCGAATCTTCAGAACATTCCGGTAAGGACAGATGAAGGAAGGATGATACGAAGCGCATTCACACCTGATGATGGAAAGGTGTTCCTTTCTGCAGACTATTCACAGATCGAGCTTGTCGTCCTTGCGGATGCGACTCAGGATAAGAACCTTATGGATGCGTTCATCAAAGGAGTCGATGTCCATCGTTATACCGCGTCCCTTATCTTCTCCAAGCTTCCTGAAGAGGTCTCAGATCATGAGCGAAGGATTGCAAAGACAATCAATTTCGGAATCATGTATGGAATGTCTGCATTCAGGCTTTCCAATGAGCTGGGGATATCGAGGCATGAAGCGGCGTCGTTCATCGAGACGTATTTCAATCGTTATAGCGGGGTAAAGAGCTTTGTCGAGAGAATGGAGGAAGAGGCGAGGAAGAATGGCTATGTGAGGACTAAATACGGCCATGTCCGTGATGTCCTTGGTATCAACAGCTCCAACAAGGTTGAGAAGGCGGCTGCGGAACGTGTCGCGGTGAATACTGTAATCCAGGGAACTGCGGCGGAGATAATGAAGAGCGCCATGATAGCTATCGACAGCGCGATACGCGAAAGGAATCTTTCATCCCGTATCCTTCTGCAGGTTCACGATGAGCTTATCTTCGAAGTCCCTATGGACGAGAAAGATGAGATGGAAGAGCTTGTACGGACGGTGATGGAAGGCGCTGCCTCCCTTTCTGTTCCTCTTCGTGTTTCGATTGAGACAGGTGCGTCCTGGGGAGATATGCATTGATTATCGGGCTGACTGGTAAAAGCTGCGCGGGAAAGGATGCTGTCGCGGCTCTTCTTGATAAAAAGCGTTTTGAGGTCATTGATGTGGATAAGCTTGGCCATGACGCGCTTGCCATGAATAAGGACAAGCTTGTAGAGGCTTTTGGAGATGGGATAATCGCTCAAGACGGTTCTGTCGACAGAAAGATACTCGGTCCGCTTGTCTTCAGTGATCCCGACAAGCTTGGGACTCTTAATTCCATAACGCATCCCTGGATGCATGACGAGGCAATGAGAAGGGCTGAGGAAGCGGAAAGGGAAGGTAAGGATGCCGTCATAAATGCGGCGCTTCTTGAATCAATGGGATTTGTGGAATCGTGTGATAGAATAATACTTGTCGTTGCTGGATATGAAACGCGTCTCAAGCGTGCCCTTCAGCGCGACAGCGGCATGACGGAAGAGAAATTCAGGGACAGGACGATGGCTCAGAATGACGTCGGTCTTTCGCTGTTCGATTCAGGTAGGCCTGTCTTCACGATTATCAACGATGAAGGTTTTGATAGTCTTTCTCGACAAGTCATGTTTCTGTGTGATAGACTTTGAAAAAGAGGCGGTTTTATGGGAAAAAAGACAAGAATCGTACTGCTTGCCGTTACTGTAGTAATTGCAGTGTTCACCTTCGGGATGATGTGGGCTGTACGCCCCAGCGCTCAGGATCCGGTTCTTGAGGCTGCGAGAGAGAGGCAGAGTGAACCGCTTCTTTCCGTCTCGGAACCACTCGAGACAGATACTGCTGCCATCTCTGCGGAAGAGAAGATGGCTGAGAAGGTTGCGGCACTTCTCTCTTCGGATGAGGAGTTTATCTCCGCACTGTCCAACCAGATTGCAGCGAATGTTTCACTCGACGATTATATTCCGGAAATAACAGAGACTGTTTACAGCCGCATAGCAGATGATTTCGATGAGAATCTCGAGAGCGGCGTCCTTGCTCTTTATGAGAAATACAGCAAGGCCCTCACTTCTGATATCGTGATGGCCATCCTTGAGGAGTATGATGCGCTCTCGACAGAGGAGAAGGCTGACGTTCTATCGATGGATGAGATCGTAACGCTTCTCTATGATCGTTATCGCGGTTCCATCATAAGCGATATCGCAGCATCTATCTCAATCGATATTGCAGATGATTCAGTGGCGATAGCAACACTCACGGAAGAAGAGGCCAGAGCTATTGCTGAAGAGATCTATGAGGCGAACAAGGAAGAGATAATCAGCGAAGCGGAGAACAGAATCCTTGCTGATTATTCAGCTCTTTCCACTGAAGAGAAGATTGCGATACTCAGCCTCGAGGATCAGATTCTTGTTCTTTACGATTCATATCGCGATGCTCTTGTTGAGGATATTCTTTCAGAGGCTCCGGAAACTCTTGATAGAGCAACTGTAGAGGGAATAATCATCGCGATGTATGAAATCAACAGGGATTACATCGTTTCTGAGCTTCTCTCAGAGCTTCCAGAGGTAGAGACGCTCTCAGAAGAAGAGGTAAGTGATATAATCTACGGTCTCTATGATGAGAACAGGGACTGGATTGTTTCTGATATAGCATCCGAACTTGATTCGCTTTCCGAGGATGATATCGTTGCGATGTATGACGAGTATGCCGCTTTCATCGCAGATGATGTCGCAAGAAGAGTCCATGGCGATGAAGAGGCAGAGGTTGCTGTCATGTCTGAGGAAGCTGCTGAACCTGAGGTACAGGAAGAGGTGATTGAGGAAATCCCGGAGGAACCTGTGGCAGAAGAGACAGCGGTACCTGAGCCTGTTGTAGAGGAGACAGCTCCTCAGAAGACTCAGATAAGCGTTCCTTCATTCTCAGCTTCTGTCGCTCCGGGTGCATCAGCTGAGGAGTATCAGGCAGCACGCGAGGCACAGAGACGCAGCGAGATTGAGAAAGCCCTGAGCTTCATCCAGTAATGGAAATCCCTCTTTGATGAAGAATCCCTTCGGTGAGAGCTGAAGGGATTTCTGTTGTCTTCTGTATTATTCTGGATAAGTGCGCGATCCGCCTTCCGGAGTCTCGAAGATATATTTGCCTGTAGATTCATCGGAGCATATGAGGTAGGAGTGAGTAAGTATCACCTTGCCGCCGCCTTTCGGGAGATCTATCGTGTACTGCGGCATTCCGAGGCCGGATAACCGCTTTCTCAATTCCTTTTCGATCTCAAGACCGTCGGATACCGACGTCCTGAGATGCGCGGTACCTCTTACTGGATCTCCCTGGAATAGATAGTATGGTTTGATTCTCGACAGAAGAAGCTTTTCAGAGAGCTCCGTAAGCGTGCCGGCATCATCATTTACGCCTTTCAATAACACGCTCTGGTTCATTGCGGGAATTCCCATATCAACAAATGCGGCAACAGCCTTCACGGCATCATCTGTGAGTTCTGCGGGGTGGTTGAACTGCGTCATGAGATAGAAGGGGGCGCCTTCTCTGAGATGCTTTCTTATGATTGACATCAGATTATCTGTGAATCTTTCAGGATATACGGCAACAGCTCTGGTGCATAATCTGAGGATGACGCCTGGACAGTGCTTCCGGAATTCTGAGAGCATGAAATCTATCCTCTCATCAGAGAGCGTGAACATATCACCGCCTGTGAGAAGCACTTCTTTTATCTCCGGATGCTTTGATATGTAGATTGCGGCATCCGAGATTTCCTTATCCGACGCCGGGCCTATCTCAGAACCGCTGAACCTTCTTCTGAAGCAATGCCTGCAGTATGCAAAGCATCTGTCCGTCGTAAGGAAAGCCGCCCTGTTCCTGTATCTGTGCACGAGACGGATTACATTCTGATGCTTTTCCTCCATCTGTGGATCGAGGGTGCATTCATTATCCTCGTTTTCCTTCGCGCTCGGTACGAACTGTCGTCTTATCGAGGGATTTGAAAGAAGCGGAATGATATGATCCGAGATAAACAAGGGGAGGGTGTTATCCCCGTTCTTATCCCAGTTCTTCTCATCTTCCGTAAGCGTTATATGTTCTGAAAGCTCTTCTAGCGTGCTGATTGCCATGCGGATTTTATAACATTCTGACCTGTATAGGGCAATATGCTCTGTGTTTCATCTCCTCTCTGTGGTAATGTACCAGAGGAGGGAAAGATGACAGAGAAAAAGAAAAGCCTCAAAGGGTATTATGCCACTACATTCCTCATCGGGTTGGGTTTCTTCACGATGGGACTGATGGATCCACTTTATGACAACTATATTCCGATGTTCCTCGGTAATTATATCGAGTCATCATCGCTTGTCGGTGCAGTGATGACTCTCGATAATATCCTCGCGATATTCCTCATACCTGTTTTCTCAGCGCTTTCGGACAGGACGCGCACGAGTATCGGACGGCGTATGCCTTATATAATCACGCTGCTTCCGCTCTCCGCCCTGTTCTTCGCGCTTATTCCATTCTCAGCACTTGAATCATTCATATTCCTTTTCATAACTATATTCTTCCTCAATATATTCAAGCAGGCTGTCAGAGGACCCGTTGTCGCGCTTATGCCTGACATGGTTCCTGCCGATCTTAGAAGCGAGGCAAATGGTGTGATAAACACGATGGGAGGACTTGCGACCATCCTCGGTACTGTGCTTCTTGCACGTCTTATGGATGTGAAGATAACGCTTCCACGCTTCGGAACCGTGGATAAGGTCCTTGCATTCCCCGTTGCCTCCATCTTCGTTATTGTAGCGGTCATCCTTCTCTTCATCTTCGTCAAGGAGAAGAATAGTCCCGTTGCAGGAGCTGTGGACAAGGAGAAGAAGGAGCCGATACTCAAGAGCCTTAAAGCAATCTTCGCTGAAAAGGAGAAGAGCGCGCTTTTCATACTCCTCTCGCTTCTCTGCTGGTTCATTGCTTACCAGGGAATACTTCCGTTTGTAGGAGTGTACACGATGGAGGAACTCGGAACGAGCGCGGGAACAGCTGCTCTTTCTTCCGGAATGGTAGGTGTTGCATATGCCGCTTTCGCAGTTCCTTCAGGTAAGTTCGCTCATCGTTATGGACGGAAGAAGACGATAAGAGGTGCGCTTCTCGCCATCGTCATAATACTTCTCCTTGTGTTCCTTCATGGAACCCTGACAGCTGGAATGAATCCTCTCTTCCGCCTTGCTTCATTCTGGGTGCTTCTCTTCCTCTTCGGAATATTCTGGGTGACTGTCGTGACGAATTCCTTCCCGATGCTCTGGCAGATGGCAGATTACGAAACGATAGGTATCTATACCGGAGCCTATTACTTCTTCTCCCAGCTTGCATCGATTATTGCACCGCCGCTTGCGGGAGGATCAATTGATCTCTTCGGATATCCAGCACTATTCATTTTCGGCCTTGTTTTCATGCTCATTGCCTTCATCCTGATGAAAAATGTGCATAGAGGTGAGCCTGAGGATGACGCTAGATAAGCTGTTTTAGCTTATTTCTGTTTCAGGGAGGAATTAGTTCCTCCTTGAAACTCCTCGCATCTTTGTACTAGAGTTTGTGTATGAGCATCATCAGACCCCACAAGCTCGGAATCATAGCTGGCCCGGGCTCAGAGTATTTCACAGGAAAAGTCGTAAAGCACCTGAGGCGTCTTTACATCGATCGCTACGAAAAGCTTTCTGAAGCCCTTACCAAAAGACACAACATGACGGATGAGGAACTCCTGAAGTTTGTAACCCTTGAGGATGACCTTTCAAGCCGCAAGATTCCAACAGGAAAGCTTCCTTCTGCATTCCATTGCCCGGATCTGACAATCAATGTCAAATACACAAGATTCGCCAATGGCGAGGAAAAGGCGGAAATCATCGATCCTGTAAGAGGATTGAACGTATACATCGTTTATGATGTATCGAATTCCGCTCCTATAAAGGTTGCAGGACTTGATGATCCTCAGCCGATGAGCGTGAATGACCATCTGATGTTCCTCTTTACCACAATTCACGCTGTCAAGCTTGCTGGAGCATTGTCTGTAACGCTTGTCCTTCCTACATATCCGTATGCAAGACAGCATAAGAAGGCAGGAAGAGAAGCTCTGACAGCAAGTATGTTCGCTCATTTCTGCGAGAATCTCGGAGTGGAGCGTATCATCACTCTCGATATCCACTCACGTGAGATAGAGAACGCATTCACTACATGCCATCTTGAGAACCTTCACGGTTCCTATCAGACGCTGATTGCGCTTCGCAAGCTGATTGATTTCTCCGACCCGGATCTTGTTGTCGTTTCTCCTGATACAGGTGCTGTATCGAGAAACAAATTCTATGCACAGGCTCTTCACAGGCCTCTTGCCATGCTCTATAAGGAGCGTGATTACTCAATCGTCTCAAAGGACGCGAAGAATTCCAACATCAAGAGCATCAACCTCCTTGGTGATGTAAAGGGTAAGATCGTCCTCATGGCTGATGACATGATTGCAACCGGCGGTACCATGATTATCGCTATGCGCGAACTGATGAACAGAGGCGCAAGGAAGATCATCTGTATGGTTTCCCTTCCGTTCTTCAATGGCAATGCGATAGAGAACTTCGATGCTGCTTACAAAGAAGGCGTATTCTGGAGAATCATCGGCACAAATGCCGTTTACCAGGGAAAGGGACTGCTTGAGAAGGAGTGGTTCGTACAGGCTGATGTGACAGAGCTTTTTGCTCGTGTAATATCACGTCTGAATCACGGAAGATCCATCTCTCCGCTTCTTGAGAACAGGCGCTTCATACAGAAGCTCATTGATACATCTCAGGCAAATCCAAGTGCTCCATTGATTCAGGATACCGATACAAACCAGGACTGAGGGTAGTGCCATGCAAATGTCTAACAGGATATCAGCATTCCAGTGTTCTCCGATCCGTCGTCTCGTTCCATATTCGAGAGAGGCGGAAGAGAAGGGAACCCATGTAATACACCTTAATATCGGTCAGCCTGATATCAAAACGCCGAAAGAGGCTCTTGATGCCATTCATAATTATGATCAGGACATCATCGAATATGGCCGTTCGGAAGGTGAGGTCGGTGTAAGACGCGGTCTTGTGAAGTATTACAAGAAGTACGGCATCGAGGTCGATGAAGATGACATAATGATCACAACGGGAGGCTCTGAAGCCATCCAGTTCATCTTCATGACGCTCTGCGATCCCTATGATGAGTTCATCATCCCGGAGCCTTATTACACCAATGTCGCCACATTCGCGAATATCGCGATGGTAACGCTCCGTCCTGTCACATCTTCTCCTGATAACAACTTCGCGCTTCCTTCAATAGAAGAGTTCGAGAAGAAGATAAATAAGAAGACGATGGGAATCCTTCTCTGTTCGCCGAATAATCCTACAGGCCATGTCTACACGAGAGGGGAGCTCAAGGCGCTTCTTGAACTCTGCAAGAAATATGACATCTTCCTTGTAGTTGATGAGGTGTACAGGGAGTTCTGCTATGACGGAAAGACATTCACCTCTGTTCTTTCCTTCCCGGAGTACAGCGACAGGATTATCTGCATCGATTCATTCTCGAAGCGCTTCAGTATGTGCGGCGCGCGTGTCGGTGCAATAGTTACCCACAACAGGGAAGTTCTGGACTCAGCTCTGAAGCTTGCGCAGGCAAGGCTCTGTCCTCCGGCTGTGGAGCAGGTTGCCGCTGAGGCTGCGCTCACAGCTCCAGATGAGTATGTTGAGAACGTGAGGGCAGAGTATGAGAAGAGACGCAATGTGCTTATCTCCCATATGCAGAAGATTCCTGGAGTAAGATGCAGTCTTCCTAAAGGAGCATTCTACTTCGTCGCAGATCTTCCTGTAGATGATGCCGAGAAATTCGATATCTTCATGCTTCGTGATTTCTCCTACAAGGGCTGTACTGTTATGTTTGCCCCAGCTGATGGCTTCTACGTTACCGAGGGGCTTGGCAAGACCGAGGCTAGGTTCGCGTATGTCCTCAATGAGGATGAGCTCGTGATGGCTGCAAAATGCCTGGAAGAAGGATTGAAAGCCTACAGACGGGATGTCATGGGTATAAAGGAATGATCAGAGCCGCTCAGAGATGAGCGGTTTTCTCTTCTGCGGACGTTTTGACCATTTTGATGAAATCCATCATGTTCCTGCTTATCTCCCTGTCTTTCCTGTAGACAATCCTGAATCGTCTTCTGAAATCCATGTTTGCAACAGAGAAAACGGAGATACTTTTACTTTCGTGAGCTTCCTTTACCAGCCTGTATGGAAGCACTGATATCCCGAGATTCATCTTCACAGCCTCTATGATTGCCGCTGTGCTTGCAGATTCCCACTCCGGTGTTATTGTGAAGCCTTCTGCTTCCGTTTCCCTGTCGAATATCGTGCGGGTTCCGCTTCCTTTTTCCCTGAGGATGAATCTCTTCTTCCTGAACTCTTCTATGGTCAATACAGCACCATCTTCCGCAACTTCAGGAGAGGCAACCGGCACAAGGTAATCGTCCATATATTCCTCGCTCTTCAGAGCATCGCTTGATGGAATACCTTCCATCAGAGCTATGTCGATACTGTTCCGGAGAAGCCCTTCCTCGAGTATTCCAGACTGGTTGATCAAAGCTTTTATCCTCAGCTTAGGATATTGTTTCTGGAATTCCTTCACGTAAAATGGCAGAAAGCAGGTTCCTATGGTAATTGATGCACCTATCCTGAGTATCCCCTCATCATCCCAGTTCCTGCTTTTCCTTTCCATCTCATCGAGTATTTCGACAACTCGCCTTGCTTCAGCTTCAAAGACCTTGCCACCCTCTGTCAGCACCAGTCTTTTACCGTTTTTCCCGAAAAGCTTGATGGAGTAGTGCTCTTCAAGTTCACGTATCGCCTGACTTATTGCAGGCTGTGTCAGATTCAATAGTTCTGCCGTCTTCGTGAAGTTGCAGTCTGTATCTATGACAGACAGGAATATACGGAGGCCTCTGATAGTCATAATATAAGTAAATACTTATCTATTTAATAATGTAAATATGATTTTACTAATCTTCAGGAAAAATATAGACTTGCGGTATGAATGAGAAGGCTCACAGGTATCTTACGCTGTTTCTTACAACTCTCGAGATAAGCGCATTCACTTTCGGTGGCGGTTATGTGATCATTCCTCTGATGAGGAAGACCTTTGTCGGTAAGCTTAAGTGGATTGAGGACGGCGAGATGCTCGATCTGGCGGCGATTGCTCAATCTTCCCCAGGACCTATAGCGGTAAATGCAGCAATCCTTGTCGGATATAAATCGGGCGGGGTGCCGGGAGCTCTTCTCAGCATTCTCGGAGCTGTCCTTCCGCCTCTTGTAATCATCTCGGTAATCTCCGCGTTCTATCAGGCATTCAGAAGCAACAGATATGTATCGCTCTGCATGAATGCCATGAGTGCTGGAGTCGCGGCTGTCGTGATCGATGTCGTTATTTCAATGGTGGGGGATGTGCTGAAAATGAAGAGAGTACTTCCTGTCGCAATGCTTATCATCACCTTCATCCTGGTCCAGTTCTTCAATGTGAATATCATGATAATGATCTTAGTCGCAGGATTCGTGGGATATCTTGACTACCTCTTTTCTAGGAGGAAAGCCTCATGATTTACCTTGAACTCTTATGGAGCTTCTTCCAGATAGGGCTTTTCAGCATAGGTGGTGGATACGCGGCGATGCCTCTTATCCAGCATCAGGCTATCGATATCCATGGCTGGCTCACGATGCAGAGCTTTTCCGATATCATGACGATATCTCAGATGACACCGGGGCCGATTGCGATAAATGCGGCGACATTCGTGGGAATACAGGTTGCAGGTGTTCCAGGTGCTCTTGTCGCGACATTCGGATGCGTACTTCCTTCGTCTATCATAGTTACGATTCTCGCCTTCATCTATTACAGGTTCAAAGGTCTGGATGCAGTGCAGAGCGTGTTGAAGGGGCTGCGTCCTGCCGTTGTTGCGATGATAGCAACAGCTGGATTGTCGCTAATGGCTATGGCTTTCTGCGGAACCGATACATTCACAGGGGATATAAACGTGGAGAATGTGATTCTCTTTGTTATTGCGCTTTTCATCCTGAGGAAATGGAAGCTCAATCCAATCCTTGTAATGCTTGGAACAGGCGTTGCAGGTCTTATAATCGGGGTTGTGTAAAAAAAAGATGGGAACAGTTCCCTGCTCCCATCATACGCTCAGTTCAGTTCGCTTCCGAGCTTGATACCCCAGATACGTCTCATCGCATCCGTCAGTCTCAGGACTCTCAGCGTCTCATGCCACGGCATTGATTCCGATTCTATCTTACCTTCGGCTATCATCTTCGCAGCTTCTGCTATCTCATACTCATAGCCGTTGATCAGGTGTGTGATCTTTATTGTCTTCGCCAGAAGAGGAGGCCTGTCCGATGTATAGACTTTTATCTCTTCAGGATTATTGACATTCTTCACTTCGATATACCCATTGGTTCCGTTTATGAAGCCAGTGCGGTTTGAATTTGTCTCAGCATCTGCTGTAATCGATGCGGTGGCCCCGGATGCGAATGTCAGGGCGATTATCTCCCTTATATCGATGTTCTTCTCGCTCTTCACTGCCAGTCCCGACATCGACGCAATCTCATCACCTTCGAGAGCCATCAGAACGAAGTTTATGGGATATACCCCGATATCCATCAGCGCGCCGCCTCCGAGCTCTGGGTTTGCAATCCTGTCCTTATGGAGGATGCTGTATGACAGATCCGCCGTAACGCTTGTGACACGTCCTATGGTTCCTTCCTTGATAATATCGTTTATGATCTTCCTTGATGGCATGTAGCGTGTCCACATTGCCTCTGCCACATAGAGATTCTTCTCCTTCGCAAGAGCGAATACTTCTTCAGCTTCTCTCTCATTTATGCAGAATGCCTTCTCCGCGAGGATGTGCTTTCCATGGTTGAGGATATCGATCATCTCTTCCTTGTGATGTGAATGAGGTGTCGCGACATACACAAGATCGACATCTTTATCGTTATACAGCTCTTCATATGAGCCATATGCTTTCTTTATTCCGAACTCCTCGCAGAATGCCTGTGCCTTGTCCAGTGAACGTGAAGCTGCAGCTTCCAGCTTTACAGTTTCAGGCATCGCATTCATTACAGCTGCAAGCTTATGGGCAATACCACCGCAGCCGATTATTCCTATTCTGAGCATTATTATCTCCTTTTATGTGAGATTATATCGTTTCTTTTGCTGTGTGCATAATTCTTTCTTTCATATATACTCAAGAAAGAGGAGAAAGCTGTGGAGTCCCTTTTTTCTGGTTTTCAGTCCCTTCTTGAGTCGCTTTCCAGCGAAAAAGCAGAGAAGAATATTGCGGAAGCCCTGAATTATGTCAGGCTTGATTTCAGGAATCTCGGAGAGATAATCGGATTATACCAGCCATTGGAAGTCCTTAAGATGGCTTCCTGGGAAGAGCGGCGTATAGTCAGGACAAAGGCACAGGATCTTTTCGCATCCGCCTCCGCACGTTTAATGCCCGTCCTTCTTCAATCGGTTGTGCAGAGTACATTCTTCGATGTGTCAAAAGGGATTTCCTCTAATCGTTCCATAAAGGAAAGGGACTGGAACAGGATAAAGCAGCTTTCAGAAGATGTTTCGAAACGCCTTTTAAGATGCATTGAGTGCTATACGGTACTTGCAGTGAGGACTAACAAGATAAGGGAAGAGGACTCATCTGTTTATCTTGAGGCGCTTTTCAATGAGGTTTTCCCCCCTGAAGAAGACATTGATAGAATCGAGAAGCTCTCATACATTGCCTATCTGATCATGGAGGCAGGTGGAAAGATCTGTCAGGAAGTCTATGGCTCCGATGCTCCTTCGATGACAGATGGTATGTACAGGATATCGAAAAGGTCGATCGAAGGTATTGATAAGCTTACCGAGGAGATTTCCATATACAAATCTGAAATGGAGACGATGATCGCGCAGCACCGCGCAATGCATCCTGAGGACGCAAGCAGCGAGGATGAGATCCGTGACAGGATTGTCAGGGAACAGGGATGGGAGGACCGCGTAGCGAAGCTTGCTGGTGAGCGTGACGCCTATGATCTTTACCGTCCGGAGTTTGCCTGCAATCTTCCTTCGTCTGCATATGAAGCACTTTCCGCAAAGCCCGGTACCCTTGATATCAACGCGATGATGATGAAGGGCGTATGGCCGGCATCAATTTATCCTTTCCTTCGTTTCGGAGATATGTATTTCACATTCATAGGTTCGCATCTGCAGACATACAGCACGAGAATACTGCAAGAGACAGCGGGCCTGATGCTGAAATATACAGAAGCGGCGGAAGAGGGATGTCGCCAGATATTCATCGAGACTGACGATGCTTCCGTTTATTCATTCGATGGCAATAAAGTCGATATGGTCCTGCTTTCCTCTTTGGAGGAAGTCAATGCTTTCACGTCACCTGAGCTGTATTCCTCTCACATCGTGAGAAGGGAGGAAGAGGTGAAGGCGAAACCGCTTCCGGGGCATAAGATGCTCATCGTCGACCCTGATAGCTTTGAGAGCCTTCACAAAAGAGAGGACGGAACATATTTCACATCGCTCTATTTCCTTGCGAAATCATCGGAAACAAGCAACGAAAGAAAGGCTTTCTATTCCACGATTTTCGGGGAGCTTGAGATGCCTCAGCCCAGTGAATTCGAAACCCTTGTTGATACGGAAGAGAAATCCGAGGAAGAAAGGGATAAGGATGACGATCTTCTCGATGACAATACTACCGATGAATATGAATATGATTCTGAAGATGACGATGAGAAGGCAAAGGCCATAGAGGAAAAAGAGAAAGCTCTCGAGGAGGAGATGCCTCCTTCTTATGAGGATTATGAGAGAAGCGAGGAGATTGAAAAGCTCTGCGATAAATATGAACTCACGAGCGATATCATAAAGCGTGATGAGGAGAATGAAGAGGAAATCGAGGAATACGAGAAGGAATTCGATGATGATGAATATGATGATGAAGAATACGAGCCTTCTGTAGAAGATGACGATACCGATGACATTCCTCCGGAAGAAGAGCGTCTTTATGATGAAGCCGAGAAAGAAGATGCATATGCACCTGAGGAAGATGACAGCTTCGATGATCCTGACCAGCTTGATTTCCTCGATGAACTGTTCTCCGATGAGGTCAGGATGGAAGATGATGAGCTGAGCGCTGAGGATGAGGAAGAATTCCAGAAAAGCGAGGATGAGGCGGCAGCTTTCTCTGACAGCGGAGATGAGCACATAAAGAGCAGAACAGTATTTGCAGCGACAGAAGCTGATGAAGATGATGATCCTCTCAGAGTGAAGGAAGAGCCTTCTGCTGTTATTTCAGAGGAATCTGAAGAAGTTCCATTCTTTGAGGTAGAGGAACCAGCAGAGGAAGGTAATGCAGAATCGGCTGTTGCTTCAGAGGTAGAGACAGAGCCTGAGGTCGAACCAGAAGCGGAAACTGAACCAGAGTCTGAAGCTGAGCCAGAATCTGAAGTAGAGCCAGAGCCGGAAACTGAACCAGAGCCTGAAGCTGAACCAGAAACTGAAGCTGAACCAGAAACTGAAGCTGAACCAGAGACTGAAACTGAACCAGAGACTGAAACTGAACCGGAGGCTGAAACAGCCAGTTCGCTTATCAGTAAAGGCCTTATTCGCCATGCCGATGATGAGGAAGGAAATGTTTTCGTCATGGGAGCTCCTGATAAAAAGAAAGTTTTCCCAGGAATCCTTGGTGAGATTGAAGCAGCAGTCGGTGAAAACAGCAGATTCGGAAAATTCCTGTCCGATTCAGATGAGTATATGCTCGATTACCTTGAGAAGATCATCAGATCAAGCTGGGAGAAGCAGAAAGCGGATGGAAAGGATAAGATGTTCTCAATATTCGACTATTCTCTCTCCGTTCTTGTTGCAGCAGATAGGGTGAATGACAAGCTGAGGAAAGAAGAGCTTCTCAATAACGCTGGTGCGGTTATGTATTCAAGGAATAAGGACTCATGGACAGCTCTCGTGCTTTCGATTGATAAGGATTTCTCCCTTCAGGATGCATATGAATGCAACATAACTCCGGAATCCTTCACGCCTTCAAACTGGAAGATATGCAGGGTTATCGGGGAACAGCTTATGAGGAGAGGAAAGTGACAGATAACAAAAAGCGTTTTGAGGTAGCTCTTGAAGCGGCGGCATCAGCATCTTCATTTCTCCTTTCCCATGAGAATCTCAGACATGAGATCAACAGGAAAGGCTCGAATGATTATGTCACACTTGCAGATAAGAAATGCGAGGAAATCATCATAAACAGGATCCTTGAAAGTTTTCCGGATGATGCTGTGCTTGGTGAGGAGAGCGGAAAACGCGGTGATACTGAGTCAAGATGGATTATAGATCCGATTGATGGAACTGTGGATTTCATGTCTTCTTTTCCAAACTATACAGTTTCTATAGCTTATGAGGATGAGGAAGGTATCGTTTTCGGCGTAGTATCTGTTCCAAGGCAGAATGAGGTTTTCTCCGCATACAGAGGAGATGGTGCATATCTCAATGGGAAGAGGATATATACAGATGAAACTACACCCCTGTCAGAGACTGTTGCCATACTCGTGCCTCCTCACCGTTATCATGAGCTTCTTGATGGATACATGGTGAAGATGCGCAAGTTCTATGAGCATGTATCTGACATGAGATCGCTTGGATCTGCTGCGATATCCCTTTGCTATACAGCCGCTGGACGTGT
>JADIMF010000056.1 GCA_017694915.1 Candidatus Ornithospirochaeta stercoravium | reverse complement strand
TCCACGTGTTACTCACCCGTCCGCCGCTTCCCCTGCCGAAGCAGGATTCGCTCGACTTGCATGCTTAAGACGCGCCGCCAGCGTTCGTTCTGAGCCAGGATCGAACTCTCCGTCATTGAACCCGCTGACTCAAGGTCAGCGGAATTATTAACTTAATCCATCCTGCCGCTCGCACGAACCGGCATTTCCTTCTACTCTGCCTTTGTTCGTTGAATTGACAGAAGCTTACCAAGCTTCTTTATCTCTTCTCTTCCCTTCGCTGATATACTGTCAAGAATCATCTACGCCTCATTGGCGTGCCTCAATAAGGTACATCACGAGGACGTTTTTTGTCAACAAAAATTTGAAGATTTTTTAGGAATTTTTTATTTCGTTGTATTTTCAGGATTTACTGCAAGAAGCGATTCAACAGCCTCATTGAAGCCATCTCCACCATAGCCGGATGTTATGTATTTCGGGAGATGTCTGAAGCTCGCCCTCATATCCTCAACACTGTGCATACCGACAGAAAGAGGAAGGAGTGCGAACATATCCTCATCATTGAGGCTGTCTCCGAAATAGATACCTGTTTTAAGGAGAGTATCTGCACTGATATCAAAGAGCGAATTCAGGAAGAACAGCAGAGAAGACCTCTTCGAATAGTTCCCGAAACCTGCATTGATATGAATGCTGCTTTCACTGCAATGACCGCCTGCAGCCCTGACCATGGACTCAAGCGTCTTTATCTCTTTTCCCGAAAGCTTCTTCTTGTCATACGCTATATCATATATACGCGCATACTGATCAGATGAAAGCTGAAGTCCCGCGGTAAGCTTCAGGAGGCCTTCCTTCTTCTTCTGGAAGCCTGGGTCTATCATCGGATTGAATCTGTAAACTATATCGCCACCCTTTGAATGAGCAAGGATGATAGCCCCGCTCTCAGCGATGACGGCATCCACAGGCCATTGCCTTATATAGCAATCTGCCCACCCTGCAGAACCGCCTGTGAGGAGGACTATCATCTTTCCCGCTTTCTTCAGCCGCCAAAGGGAGCGAAGCGCATCGGGATAAAGTTTGCCATTTTTCGTAATGGTATCGTCAACATCGGAGACGATGATGCCTATGGCGTTCCTCTCCTCTTCCGAAAAACCCTGAAATGGCAGTCCATGGTTATCCACAATCATCTAGTCATTCCTGAAAGAGCCTTTGACTTGAAGACCGCAGAAAGATATGTGATGAAGCTCATGAGTGATGCGAGAGCTGCGAGAGCGAAGAATACATAAAGCACAGTTTCGCATGTCCCGTTCCATTCTCCCGGAGCTACGAATGCTGAAACGACTATATATACAATTGAAAGGATCGATGTAAGCGCATAGAACACAGTCTTGCTCTTTCCCCATATATTCGCAGGCATAGCCTTTCCTGCTCTCATCATCAGCATCCTCAGGAAGAGAATAGAGAATTCCCTCCACATGATTATGATGAATGCCCATGCCGGCATGATTCCACGAGACATGAAGCAGACGAAGAATGTGAGGTGTGACAGAGTATCGGCAAATGGATCCATAACCTTGCCGAGATCGGTTACAAGGTTGTACTTCCTTGCGATTTTCCCATCCAGGAGATCGGAAAGCTCAGCGATTGCATAGGTAATGAACATCATTACTGCAGATACGACAATCGCTGTCTCGCTTCCAAGAAGCGAAATGCAGTAAGACAAGAAGAATACCGGAACCATTATAAGACGCAGAACTGTTAGCTTGTTGGGCAGATTCATAAATACCTCTTGAAGATAAATTACATTAAGAAAGGATGGTAATCAATTGCAAAAGCCGCCCACCTGACGATGGGCAGCTCTGTATCATATCTGTTCCTTGCTGTCGATTGTCTTATGAACCTCAGCAATGAAGTCTTCGGTCTTCACTCCGTTGACCTGCTTGCCGTTTCTGTATCTGACCGAAACAAGGCCGCCTTCAGCTTCTTTCTCGCCGATGATCAGCATATATGGCGTCTTCATCTTCTGTGCATTGCGGATCTTCGCATTGAGTCTGTCGGATGAAAGATCCGTCACAACCCTGAAGCCCTCTTCCCTGAGTCTCTTCTCAAGGCTTCTGGAATACTCGAATGCAGATTCTCCGACAGGGATGATCGCAATCTGATCAGGAGAAAGCCATGGCGGGAATGCTCCTGCATAATGTTCGATGAGAACACCGAAGAAACGCTCAAGAGATCCAAGAAGAGCTCTGTGGATCATATAAGGTCTCTTCTCCGAGCCATCCTTATCCACGAACGTGAGGTTGAAACGCTCAGGAAGGTTGAAATCGAACTGAACCGTTGAAAGCTGCCATTCTCTTCCGATGGCATCCTTTACCTTAAGGTCGATCTTCGGTCCATAGAATGCGCCACCGCCTTCATCGATATCATACTTGAGGCCTTCCTTCTCAACAGCCTTCTTAAGTGCGGCTGTAGCTGCCTCCCACTTCTCAGGATCACCTACAGAGTGCTCAGGGCGTGTTGAGATATATGCGTGGATATCCTCGAATCCGAATGAATGAAGCATATACATCGAGAATCTGAGAACCTCGATAATTTCATCATCCATCTGATCAGGAGTTACGAAGAGGTGTGCATCATCCTGAGTGAATCCTCTTACTCTCATCAGTCCATGAAGAGCACCAGCCTTCTCATATCTGTATACGGTACCGAGCTCAGCCCAGCGGAACGGGAATTCACGGTAGCTGTGCTTGGTGTTCTTATAGATCATGATGTGGAACGGACAGTTCATCGGCTTCACATAGTAGTCGGACTTATCCATCTCCATCGGAGGATACATCGACTCCTTATAGAAACCGAGATGTCCCGATGTCTCCCACAGCCAGCTGCGGCCTACATGAGGTGTATATACAAGCTCATAGCCATTCTTATAATGCTCTTTTCTCCAGAAGTCCTCTATAGCCTGCCTGATCCTGGCTCCTCGTGGATGCCAGTAGACAAGTCCCGGACCTGCCTCTTCATGAAGCGAGAAAAGATCAAGCTCCTTGCCAAGCTTCCTGTGATCTCTCTTCTCGATATCGGCAAGGTAGTCCATATATACCCTGAGCTCTTTAGGATTGGACCATGCGGTTCCATAGATACGGGTGAGCATAGGATTCTTCTCGTTGCCCCTCCAGTATGCACCGGCTATCGAAAGGAGCTTGAAAGCATCTGCATGCAGCTCTTTCGTACTCTTCACATGAGGTCCTCTGCAGAGATCGGTAAATGAACCCTGTGTATACATCGATACTGTCTCACCTTCCGGAATCGCATCGATAAGCTCAAGCTTATACGGCTGGTCCTTGAAGAACTCCTTAGCCTCATCTCTCGAGACTTCCTTTCTCTCGAAAGGCACATTGGAGGCGATGATCTCCTTCATGCGTGCAGTAATCGTTTCCAGATCCGCATCCACAAGCGGACGAGGAAGATCGAAATCATAATAGAAGCCGTTGTCAATCGCAGGTCCGATAGCAATCTTCGTACCCGGGAAAAGATCAAGAACAGCTTCAGCCATCACATGAGCCATTGAGTGCCTGATTGTTGATAGCTTCTCGTTATCTGACATAATCCCTCCTTAAAAGGAAAAAGCCTTTCCAGTCTCATCCTCGCAAAGTTTATGCAAGGACGAAGCTGCAAAGGCTCCGCGGTTCCACCTTGCTTCCCCTGAAACAGGGACGCTCGATTATCGTTAACGCCTGATACGGCATGGAATACTCGTTTCCTTTCACCCATGCAGCTCGGAAGTGGTTTTCATATCCTATCCCCAGGCATCTCTCACCCATCAAACGACGGACGCCCTCTCAGCGGCGGAATCAGATACTACTCGTCTTCGTCTTAGCTGTTGGCTAGAAGATAACGCAAAAAGGGGTGAACATCAAGATGGAGAAATGGAAATGCCCGCTGCTTTCACAACGGGCATCGATGAATCAGCCTTTGACGCCGCTCGATACTTCGGAGCTCATGATCTGACGGTTGAAGATTATGAAGATAATCAGGACCGGAATCATTGTTATAACCGAGAACGAGAGGAGCGCCGACCAGTCTACAGCCTCTGCACCACTGAGCGTTCTCAGCTGAAGCTGAAGCGTGTATTTTTCAGGATTGGTGAGAGCGAGCAATGGCCATACGTAATCATTCCATCTCCAGCGGAATGAGAAGATCGCGAGGATTGCTATCTGGCTGCGGCAGAGAGGAACCATTATCTGAGCAAACGTTCTTCCTTCATTGGCTCCATCGATTCTTGCAGCTTCAAGAAGCTCATCCGGGATGGATATGAAGAACTGCCTCATGAGGAATACACCTGTCATGGTACCGACTGTCGGGATGATAGCACCCCAAAGGGAGTTATAGAGACCGAGGTTGAGTATGACAGTGAAGCTTGGCGACATTATAACTTCTGTAGGAAGCATTGTAGTTGCAAGCATGCACATGAAAAAGACGGAAAGCCACTTATAGTGATACTTGGCAAGAGCGAAGCCGCACATGCAGCTCATCACGAGTGTTATGACAGTCGCGAAGAGCGTGATGAACGCCGTGTTATATGTAGCACGGAACACATTGTAGCGCTCGAATGTCGATGCATATCCGGAGATTGAGAAGTCCTTCGGGAAAAGCGTCAGAGGATATGTGAAAAGCTCTGAACCCGGCTTGAATGATGAAAGGACAAGCCATACTACAGGGAACACCCAGATTAGAGCAAAAAGGATTGCCAGAACAGTTCTTACGATTACTGATGATTTCGATACCTGCATCATATCATGCCTCCTCCTGCTTTGCGTTCATCCTCGTCTGCACGAACGAGATGATAAGAAGAACGACGAAGAGTATCATGGAAGCTGCCGATGCGTATCCATGTCTGTTTCTCGTGAATCCTGTCTGGTAGATATACTGGATCATATATGTCGTCGATGTTCCAGGGCCGCCGTTTGTAAGAGTCTGGACCATAGCGAAGACCTTGAATGCGTTAATCGTTGAAGTCAGGAGAATCATGAATGTAACCGGCTTGAGAGAAGGAATCGTGATGTTCCTGAATCTCTGCCAGACATTTGCGCCATCAATCGTCGCAGCTTCATAGAGGTCAGCAGGAATCTGTTTGATACCGCCAAGATATATAAGCATGTTGACACCACACCCAGACCAGACTGTCGCGATGATGGTAGTCCAGAATGCCGCTGAAGGATTGGAGAACCATCCTACCGATTTCATTCCAAGCGATGTGATGACATAGTTCGCAACACCGAACGATTCACCGAATATCCACTTCCATGTGACACCGACCATGATAGTCGACAGAAGCGTCGGCCAATATACAAGGACTCTGGTAACTGCATTTCCCTTGGTATGCTCATCCGCAAGCAGCAATGCAAGCAGCAATGCCACGATCATTCCAAGCGGCACGGACACAACAACATAGAGCACAGTGTTCAGGAATACTGAATAGAACTGGGTATCATGGAAAAGATTGATATAGTTCTTCAGTCCTATGAAGTTCATATTTCTCCATCCATCGTAATCGGTAAATGAGTAGTAAAGACCGATTACAGCTGGCCATACGAAGAATATGATAAAGAAAATGATGTTCGGAGCGCAGAAGAACAGAGCCCAGCCCTGATTGCGATCCAGAGAATTCTTTTTCCTGCTCATACAACCTCCCTTTGGGTTAGTTTACCATGTTGGAAGGGCCCTGCAATAGTTTCAAAGACTGTTTTCAGCATTTATTTTGCTCATTTTTTCTGCATTTCTGCTACAATTTCGCCATGCGCACAGAATACAAGATAAACCGTGGTGGCAGTTTGGCACACTGGCTATCGAGCGGTATGGAAAGGAAAAGCGTTGTCTCTCCTGAAGAGGCATTCTCGGCTCCGGTGAACATGGGAGAAGCATACGTACAGATCATATACCCGGTAAGGCGACACTTCATGGAGAATCATCATATAGAGGATGTCAGGAGATGGGATGGTGAATATAGCTCAATAACATTCCCATTCGAGGATTCCAAGGTCAATTTCTCAACGGCAATCAATACACCGCATCACATCTGGACGTATCTCAAGTCGGAAATCGAAGTTCCCGAAGACGGCATCTATCCATTCTCGCTTGCGACATGCGGAGGAGTCAGGCTCTGGGTTGATGGAAAAGATTCATTCACGTTCACACCATATGACAGGGATATCCCACATACTGAAGATTTCAGCCTCTCGCTGACAAAAGGAACTCACACTTTTGAGGTATACATGGATGAGTTAGCAGAACGTGATGTCTTCTTCTACATCGATTTCATTTATCGCGGAGAAAAAACCATAAAGCAGATTCTCGATATAGCAGAGTCCCCGTCAGAGGTGATCAATGCAGAGAAATTCCTCATGAGCGTCTCACTGACACGGACTGTATACAAAAGCGGAAATATCGAAGCTGAATTCGACTCATCATTTCTTGAGGAAGCTGCAGAGCTCATCATCTCAGGAGTTCAGGAAACAGATCTTTCCTTCATGGTGCAGAAAGGAATGGAGAGAATCACAATCTCACCTACAGGAAGCATAAGAGCAGGAAAAGCAGGCTTCACGCTGAGAATCGGAAGCATCTCGATAACACGCTTCATAAATCTCATTGTGGCTCCGGAAGAGGATATCATGCTCCCTGCCCTCTTCGACATCAATGAAAGGAAAGCAGCGGCAATAGATTTCATCGCCTCATGCGGTGCAGATAATGCAAAGGTCGCTTCTCACGGATCGGGGCTCATTCATCAGGCAATGACGATAATGAAAAAAGAAGGGAAAATCACTGAAAGAGCTGAGCGTTATATAGAAAGAAGCCTTTCGATGATTGAGAGAAAGGAAGACTGCGCAGACTTCCTCATCGTTCCCCTTCTCTGGAGCATGATAGAAAACAAGGAGCTTTATCCTGAATCCCTTTATGAGAAGGCAAAGCGCATAGTCCTCGGTTTCAGATATTGGATCGACGAGAAAGGAAATGATGTCATGTGGTATTTCTCAGAAAACCATGCATTCCTATTCCATGTCTCGCAATATCTTGCAGGTTATCTCTTTTCTGATGAGATATTCTCAGTCAGCGGAAGAACGGGAAAGGAACAGATGGCAATCGGAAGGGAGCGAGTTCTAGAATGGTTCAGGAATTTCAATAAATACCACTATGCCGAATGGAACAGCGCTACATACTTCCCCATTGACCTGATAGGCCTCTTCTCGCTTTATGAAGCGGCTCCAGATGAGGATATCGTGAAAGCTGCATCGGATGCTCTCGACTACACATTCAGGATCATTCACGACAATACATTCCACGGAGTCATGTCATCTTCTTTCGGAAGAGCATATGAAAATACAGTGAAGGCAAAAGAGACAAACGAGCCTTCGTTCCTTTCATATATTGCGGAAGGAAAAGGATGGGCTACGGAATCGAACAGGGCATCTGCTTTGTTCTCGCTCTCATCATATGTGCCGCCAGAATGGAAGGAAGAGGATCTCACCGATAAATCGCTTGTCATCACGATATGCGAACAGGGACTTTCTCCTGTATGGACATACAAAGCTTCCTCACGCTTTCATTCAATTGCATCCACAGAAGCTTTCAAGCCATTCAGACATGGTCATCAGCAGCATATCATGGATGCGGTAATCGGTGATAACGCGGCTCCTTTCTTCATAAACCATCCGGGAGAGAAGGCCTATAGCGGAGAGAATAGACCGGCATATTGGGCTGGTAATGGTACAGTGCCCCTATCCATACAATACAGAAGCCTTGTCATGATGATCTTCGATACAGATGAGAAGGAAGCTGTGGATTATATCCATGCCTACTTCCCCACATGGGAATATGACGAATACTCAATTGAAGGCAATTACGTCTTCATGCGTTCCGGAAATGGTTATCTCGGAGCATATTTCTCCACAGCCCCCAGACTTACGGATTGGGGAATGAACAGGAACAGGGAGCTTATCGCTGAAGGAAGGAAGCACCTTGCTGTTGTACGCGCCTCTGATATCGGGGAGGTTTCATCATACGAGGAGTTCAAACGCCTCTTCAAAGCGATGGAGATCCAATATGACAAGAGCAGTGATTCTGCTTTTGTCACTGATTTCTCATATGGCACGCTTTCAATAGGCAGGGACAGAACGCCTATGCTGAACGGGAAGGCATACGACTGGACTGAATACGGAGAATACAGGAAAACAGTATTCGAAAGATGAGCTGTCTTTATAGAGAATGCCCTGCAGCGACGCAGGGCATTTTCATTTCTCAATACAGTTTTATCACTCGTGGATATCTGTATATGTATCGAGAAGAGTATTGCATGTATTGCGGATGACATCATCTGCGGAAATCTCGCCTGCAACTGCTCTTGCGAGGTTATCGCGGAGAGTATTGCCCCAGTCCTTACCGATGTAAGAAGACTCGATAGCCTTATCTCTCTCAGGACCTGCGTCTGTTGCATTGAGCTCCTGCACGAAGATATCAAGACCAGGAACCTCGTAATCAATCTCGATTCCCTTAACACCTGGGAGATAGTTGCCGTCCTTGCAGTACTGGATATAGTTCTCTGGCTCGAAGAACCACTTGATGAACTCAACAGCTTCCTCTTCCTGACCTGTTCCGTCGAATGCATAGAGGAAGTTACCACCGAGACATGTTGCGACTGTTGTCTCATACGGCATAAGAACAGGAATCCACTCGAAGTCCTTGATGTTCTGTGTGTAGTCTGTGATTACCCAGTTTCCAGCAAGGTGAGCTGCGACTCTTCCTGTCTTGAACATCTGCTGTGCATTCTCTGTTCCGAGGCCAGCGGAAACTGATGAGTATCCATCCTCATAGAGAGAGAGGAGGAAATCGATAGCTTCTCTTGTCTCAGGGCTGTCGAGAATGAGATGTTTCGGATCATCTGGATCGAAGAAGAGTGAACCGAACTGGTAAAGAACTGTTCTGATTCTCTGCTGTGAGTAGTCGATTACGAGTGCATAATCAAGGGAATCCTCGTTAGCAGCCATGACCTGATCGAGAGCAGCCATGAATTCATCCCATGTCCATCTCTCTTCCTCTGTGAGAGGATATGATACGCCAGCCTTGTCGAAAGCTGTCTTATTGATGATGAGACCTACAGCTGTAGCATTGACAGTTCCTGCGATGAGCTCGCCTGTTGCCGGGCTTGCACCATTCATTGCGAATGAATCAACTGTCAGATCGCCAAGCTTTCCTTCGAGGGAGTATGCAAGGTCATTGTACTGGATGAAGTGACCGGAGCGGATGAGTGCCGGAAGGTCACGTGCCATAGCTCTGTTCTGGATCTGAGTCTGCATATCACCATATGCGATCTCATTGATATGAACCTGAATGCCCTTATCTGCATATTCTGCATTGAATCTCTCTACAGCCTTTGCCATTGCTCCGCCTTCGAGAGTGTCGTCAGAAAGAAGGATTTCCAGATCTACTGTACCCTTTTTTGACTCTTTATTTCCTCCTGCCCATACGCCGGCAAGAAGTAAAGCAAATACAAGAAAAACTACTAATGCTTTCTTCATTGAGGTTTCTCCTTTTCGTGTTTATGGATTTCAGTCTACATTACATCCATGCTGTAATCTAGTTAAATCACAGTTAAAATTCATATATTTTCAAGCGAGGTAGAGCTTACAACGAGAAGCTTCCTCCACAGAAAAAGCAATCCGGCCTTTCAGCCGGACGCTATCATTTATTTTGCAATTGGCTTTGCCGCTTTGCCAGCATTTCTGAGCTTCATTGCAAGAGCAGGCTTTACTATCGTGCCAGGACCGGCAAGACAGCCGCCTTCACAGGCCATGACCTCAACAAGATCAGCCTCTGGAGCGCGTTTCTCCCAGGTCTTCATCAGCCTTACCGTCTTCTTATCCAGTCCGTTTATAGGCATGATACGAGGAGTCTTACCCTCATCCTGGAATCTTCTGAGAACACATGAGGCAACGCCAGTGGAAACCGCGAACTCACGGCAATCCTCGAATGAGGATGTATCTCCAAGGCTTTCACCAGGCATTTCACGCACATCGATGTTCTTTGCGACGAAAAGCGATGCAAGCTCTGCGAATGTCATAACACCATCGATTGTATCGCGGTACTTCTTCGCAGCTTCAACCTTCTTTGCAAGACATGGTCCGATGAACACGCTCTTGCACTCCGGATATCTCTCGCGGACGATCTCGGCGATATAGCCCATAGGTGAAAGGGAATCGGAGCGTCTTGTCTGGAGATATGGAATATGCTTATCTACAAGTTCCATATATGCAGGGCAGCAGGATGTAGTCATGAAACCATTCCCTTCCGAAAGCTTCTCGTGAAGTTCCTTGGCTTCATTGACAGATGTGACCTCTGCACCTTCAGCAACTTCAACAACATCATAGAAGCCAGCTTTCTTAATAGCTTCCTTCAGCTGTTCAAGAGTTCCAGGGAACTGTCCCTCGATAGCAGGTGCAATCATGGCAACGACTTTCTCGCCGCGCTTGAGCATCTTGAGGACAGGGAAAAGACCTGAGCGCTCTACAATGGCACCGAATGGGCATGAGCGTACGCACTTGCCGCAGCCGATACACTTATCATGCTCGATTTCGACAAAACCTTCCTCGTTCTTCGTAACAGCATCTACTGGGCATGCTTCCTCACATGGAACAGGGATATGGACAACAGCGTGGAACGGGCAGACTTCCATACACTTGCCGCATCTGATACATCTGTCTTCCTGGATATGTGCCTGACCATTGATGAATACAATCGCATCCTTCGGACAGTTGGACATACAAGGACGTGCAAAGCATCCACGGCAGCCATCGCTGATCCTATACTGAGATTTCGGACATCCCGAGCAGCCGGTGGTGATGGTCGTCAAGAGAGGGAGAGGCGGTCTATCCTCTTCCATGACTTCCTTCATATAGAGAGAAAGCGGTTTCTCCTCATCATCATCGCGCTCGATATCGATGCCTGCAATGGCCATTATCCTGTAGCGGACCATAGCTCTTTCCTTGTAGATGCAGCATCTGAACGGAACGCGGTTCTTAGGTATGATTTCAAATGGGAGCTTATCAGCTTTCTCAACGAGGGTATCATCGAAGAAGCACTTGAGTACTTCGGTATCGATTTTCCTCTTCATGAGTGTGTACTGATTATTAAGCTCAAGCATTCTTTACAGCCTCCGCAAGGAGCTTGCAGAACATGTCCTGGTTCACTCCGCTGTATATCTTATCATTGATGGATACATAAGGTGCGCTGCCGTTTCCGACTCTGCATTCATTAAGGCATGAGCAGCCTTCAATCTCACACTCGGCAAGAATTGCCGGATCAACGAAATCATTGTAGAGAAGAAGATCAGCTCCACCCTGCACGAAGCAGGCTGTTCCCAAGCAGATTCTTACCTTAACCTTTGACTTCTTCATAATAAATATCCTCCTATAGATATTCCTGTGAAGTTTCCTTCAGATATATTTCCTCAAGCGCCTTTCTTAAGCGCCCGATGATAGTCCTTCTGATTCCGATCTCGACAGGGATGTTCGGATCCTGATGCGCCTCATTTATCTTCGTACCGACAAGGAAGTACACCTGATCGCTGTCGAGAAGGATCTCAACGAATTTCCTTGCAGGGTCATTCGGGAGTTCTGCAGGATTGAGCTTCTTCTCCAGAATGGTTGCAACACGCGAGAGCGTCAGCATTCCTTCCGTCACCAGATCTATGCCTTCCATCTTTGAAGCCGGCGGAACATCCTTTGACCAGCAGGAAAGATCGATTGACAGCTTCTTGTTGAAAAGACGTGCGACAATCTGCGCGGTGGTTCCTCCGGAGACGATCTTCTTGCCGTTGAATGCAGCAATCTTCTCTCCGAGAATCGCATCCGCTTCCTTCGTGAACGGAGGGCCTGTGACAATCAGAGTCTGACGCGGCTTACGGATATAGACAACAACGCATGTTATATCATCTTTTGCGGAAAGACCATCGAGAGAACAGGCTTTCTGCACGATAGCACGGGAAAGCTCTCTCGACGAGATATCGGGATCTTTCTTAATCTCTTCCTGAATGAATTTCCTTACACCGTCTATTCTCCATCCAAGCGGAAGGCTTTTCCCGAGTCCTGACTGAGTAACACCGTCAGAGAACATCACGAGCCTGTCTCCGATTTCAAGATCGAAGAGCGAATGGGCTATGATTTCCTTCTTGAATGCGCCTTCTCTCTGAAGCTCAGTCCTTGTGCGCTCCCACGAAACGGGCTCGCTGCCGGAGAAACGGAGAGATGGGGGGTTATCATACTCAACGAGGTTTACGGAGATGTTCTCCTTGTCCTCGCCATAGCGGATATCAGCGATAGTGAATGTCGAATAGCTTATCTTGCGTTCCTTACAGACAGGAAGCGTATCCATGATTATCTTCGCAGAGTGGCTTAGATCTATCGGTGAGAATGACATGCGATGAGCCATATGGGCAGTAAGGGATGCAAGGACATTTGCCTTCACCCCGCTTCCGAGACCATCTGATAGCGTCGATACTATCTGGTTATTCTCAGGATTGCGCGACAGAAGGAAGACATCCCCTCCGATCTTCTGCCCATGCTTATAGATCTGTGCATAATCCACGTCTATGAAGATATTGTTCATGTCAGATCACCGCCTTCGTCCTCGCGGAAATCACTCTCACCCTCACCTGTTCCATGCACGCTGAATGCATCGATAAGGGAGTTGAGCATGATTTCCGTCTCAGCAGCATTCTCTCCGAGAAGAGATGCTATCTGCTGGACAGTCTCAAGCGACTTCTGGATAACATCCTCAGCTTTCTTCACGACTGTCTCACGCTTGATTGTCGGACTTGTGATATCCTCGAACATCGCACCGAGAAGTCTCTTGGATTCCACAAGGAAGAATGTGACTCTGAGGTACTTATCCTTGAAATGAACCCTGTACTGACCTGGATGAGAAAGATAGAACTGGTCGCGGAACTTATCTGCAAACGGCACGAACCTCTCAAGAGGAAGGCCCTTCACCATCTGCAGGATGCTCTGATCGACAAAGCCCTCTTCCATATCACCGAAGAACTCAAGGAAGTTCGTATTGCAGTCTGCAATCTGAAGATCGGAATCGACGATAACAACTCCCATCGGTATCGTTCTGAGAAGAACATCGACCTTGCTCTCAGCTTCCTTTCTCATCTTGGTGACGCACATCTCGACTTCAGCCATTCCATCAAGATATGCAATCGCCATATCGCGACAGGTATTATAACCACAGCCTCCGCAGTTAAGCTCATCAGCTTTTGTAAGCTTTCCAAGCTCTACAAGAGCTCTTCTTATCTCATCCTCACTATGCTGGCTTCTGAATCCGGTCTCCGCCTTCGGAGAAGCTGCATGAAGTATTCCATATCCTTCTGCAAGAAGCTTTCTGGCAAATTCCTCATCGCCCTTGAAGAGGTCAGCCTCATCGAGGCGCTTAAGAGTATGGCTGGAAGCTTTCTTCTTTCTCTCTGCAACGGATACCGCCCCATCTGTTCCAGGACCGTTGATACAGCCGCCTTCACAGGCAAGAAGCTCCATGAAGTACTCAAGAGGAACTTCCTTCACATCAAGCGCGGACATCAGCTGCTCCATTCCGGAGAAAGCAAGAGCGTCGGAACGGATTGCATTACCACTCCAGATTGATGAGGAAGAGATCTGACCGCCTTCGATAGGATAGATGGTGGAAAGGCCTGCCTTGCATGGGATGAAATCAACATCCTCAGCCTCTATCTCATCGAGGGAAATGCCCTCATCAGCAAGCCATGAACGAAGCTCTGCGAATGTTATCGCTATATCCGGATAACCGGGAGTCTCATCTGCCTCAGCCTTCTTTGATACGCAGGGACCAACGAAAACTATCGCGAAATCATCATTGTAGATATGTCTGAGATATGCAGAATGCGTCTGAAGCGGTGACGGTACCGGTGCAAGCATCGCAGCTTCCGCAGGGAAGTACTTCTTCACAAGCGCAACTGCTGACGGACATGCGGTTCCGATGAACGGGCATTTCCCATCATGTTCGGATGCATATATATCGAGAGCCTCGGTTACAAGCGTCGCACCGATAGCTGTCTCGGAAATGGCGGAGAAACCAAGTTTCTTCAGAGCTGTGAGAAGCTCCTTCTCCCTTCCTCCGAATTCAGATGCATATGAAGGAGCGAGCGAGCATATGACACGACGTCCGGACTGAATCGCAAGCTTTACTCTATCAACATCATTCCTTATTTTCTTAGCGTTATTCGGACAGACATGGACACAACGTCCACAATAAAGGCATCTGTCCTTGATGATCATCGCATGACCATCTTTGATCTGTATGGCTTTTACCGGACACGACCTGACGCATTTATAGCAGTCACGGCAACTGGTTACCTCAGTGTATATCGGATTCTGCATCTTCTCTCTCCAAAGCTTCTCTTATGAGATCCGCAACAGCATCCGGATCGGTAATACCGGAATATTCCTTATCCCCTATCGTAAGATGGGGACCGGTACTGCACTTGCCAAGGCATAGATGACCTTCAAGGTCGATTCTATCCGCCAGTCCATTGTGTTCGATATACTCCTCAAGGCCTATGAGATTGCTGCTGTTACCTCTCGCGAAACAGCTTGACCCCATGCAAAGCTCGACCTTGAGCTTCTCCTTTTCCGCCATAATCACTCCTAAGTCATATATGAGACTATACGATGTTTCCATCTAAGTCAATAAAATGATTGCATATCAGTAATTAGGCGAAATAAAACGCTTTGTGTAACACAAAATCGGGAATGTACTTAAATAATGTGAAAGCTGTAACATCAATACCGGTATTACGTGGTATTATGACACATTATGCGAGGACTCGCTGAGTTTTCTCACAACAGCATCTACAAGAGAATCAGGAGCAGATGCGCCTGCAGTAATCCCAACTACAGCAAAGGAATAGAGTTCTTCGGGTATCGTATCGGGAGAAGAGATGAGAAATGCAGGTTTTCCGCTCTCCTTGGCGATGGCAAGCAGTTCAAGCGTATTCGAGGAGTTGTCGCTGCCTATCACAGCGACTGCATCGGATGATGGAATGATATCGCAAAGGGCTCTGCGCCTCATGACAGAGGCCTGACAGATGCCATTGAGAAGATTGATATTAATACCTTGCTTTCCGGCTTCTTCGAGTATCAGCGAAAGCCTGTCCTCAGGGAAAGTCGTCTGAAGAACGGCATCATAAGAACCTGGCGACAGCAAATTCAGATCGTCAGCAGAAGAGATGATGACGGCATCCCGCCTTGCCCCGCTGAGCGCAAGTACCTCCGGATGCCCATTCTTCCCTATTATGATGGCCTTTCCTTCAGCTCTCCTGATCTTCTCCTGATTGCTCAGCACCACCGGACAGGTGGCATCTGCTATCTCGAATCCACGGGAAAGGAAAGCTTCTCTTTCATCATCTGGAATCCCGTGGGCCCTAATGATTACAATCCCCGGGACTTCCGCCTCTTCAGCGTTTTCAATGCGGAGGATTCCTAATGATGAAAGGTGCTCCATGACAGCATCGCTATGAACGATATCGCCATAGACATAAACAGTGATTGAACGCAGGGAGGCTGCAGAGGCAGCCTCTTCTGCTTTATCAAGCGCGCGCTTTACCCCACGGCAGAATCCCATCGAGGAAGCTTTCACCAGCTTCATACGAGGGAATACTCCTCTTCCTTCTTCTCCTTTTCCTTATCAATCGGCATGATCTTATGGAAATAGTGAAGGAACGCCGGAGCGAGGAAGTTGGAGGAGTAGGCACCTGCAATGATTCCCCATGTGAGGTTTATGGCAAAGAGCTGTATGTCTCCAGATCCGAGGATTGCCAGAGGCACGATTGCAACCAGCGTAGTAAGGCTCGTCATGATCGTACGGGTAAGCGACTGTCTTACCGACAGAGCTATCACATCATCAACACTCTTTCCTTTCTCGAGCTTCAGATTCTCCCTGACGCGATCGAAGATGACAATCGTGTTATTGATTGAGTATCCGATTATCGTCAGCACCGCAGCAATCGTCGTTGACGATACTTCCAGCCGGAAGATGAGTATGAATGAAAGCATCGCAAGGACATCATGGAACAGCGCGATGATTGATGAGATTGCATAGGAGAACCTGAACCTTATCGCAATGTATCCAAGAATGAGAACAAGAGCGATGAGAAGGCCGGTGATAGAATCCCTGAAAAGCGATGATGAGAATTTCGGTCCGACGAAGTCAGACTGAAGAACCACCGTATTCTCCTCGCCGAATGCAGAGAAGAGGAGATTATTCACCTTCTGTTCTGCATCACGCTGTGTCTCGCCTTCCGCTACCGTAATTCTTATCTGATAGATGGCCTCGCTCTGCGATCCTACCGTCTGCACATTAACGCTGCCAAGAGGCGCGAGAGCTTCCCTCACATCCTCAATCGTCACATCAACTGTGTCAGTTGCGTAGTTCACCTTCACAGGAGATGATGTGAGGACGGCGGGGAAACCGAAACCAGTAACAACATTGCCGGTGCGCTCCTCTGAATAAAGCACAGCATCAAGACCAAGCGAATTGAGCTTATCAACGATTTCTGCCGTAGTAGGATAAACATCTTCTGTAAATGAAGTGACAGCAACCCCGTCAGAGGAGCGGATCGTAAGCTCAAGCGTTCTGTTGTTGACGCTGAGTACAGCATTATCTGTCCCCGGATAAGAGACAGTGAAGCCTACAGGCGCGATCTGGATGCGTTCGGAGTATCCTGAACCGAAATCTATACCTGTATTGAATCCAAGCACGAAAAAGAGGATTATGCCGACGACAATCAGAAGGCCGGATGCTCCCATTGCGATAAAACGGTATCTCAGTATTCCACCAAGCTTTGATTTATCTTCTGTCATCTCATTTTCCTCCATGAGAGCTTTATGCTCTTTCCATTCTCCTCAGTGACGAAAAGGTCAAAGATGAGATGCGAGACAAACAGCGAGGTGAACAGGGAACATGCGACACCGATAGCTAGAGTGTTCGCAAAACCTTTCACCGTGCTTGAGCCGAATATCGAGAGGACTATCGCTGCGATTATCGTAGTGACATTAGAATCCATGATTGTCCAGAAAGCCCTTCCAAAACCAAGCTGTACGACATCATAGAAGCCCTTTCCGAGCTTCACCTCTTCCTTCATTCTTTCATAGATTATGACATTTGCATCGATTGCCATTCCAAGCGTGAGAACAAGACCTGCAATGGATGCAAGAGTCAGGGTGAAATGAAGTGCCGACAGCACGGATATCATCATATAGAAGTTCAGAAGCAGCGCTATATCAGCAATGATTCCCGATGTTCCGTAGTAGACGATCATTACAAGAAGAACGAGGATGAGTCCGGCGAGAATCGCATGAAGTGCGACACGGACGGAATCATCGCCAAGCGTTGCCCCTACTCCCTGCTGCGATATGACACGAAGATCAATCGGGAGGGATGAGGTTTTCAGCGTGACGGCAAGAGCCTGAGCTTCTTCTTCAGTAAATGAACCTGAAAGCTGGACATCAGATGAAATGGCATCGTTTATGGTGGCGACGCTCTTCACTCTTCCATCCATCACAACGGCAAGCTGGTCACCTATATGGCGGGATGTGAACTCATAGAAAATCTCTGCACCTTCACTGTCGAGACGGAAATTAACAACCGGCTGATTATTCTGCGGATTGCGTTCCATGCGGGCAGACTCGAGATGGCGGCCATCAAGAGCGACTTCATCGTGAAGGACGACGAATTGCCTCAGCTCGTCTATACCATACTCATCTTCCATGTAATATCCTGCGACTGTGTAGCCGGAAGGAATATACTGAGGAACGATGATGCTTCCATCCTCACGGAAAGCCTTCGAAAGCGATGACATGTAATCGCGGTTGACCCTGTCAGTAAGCTCAGAGGATACCAGCTGGAATGTAAGGGAGCCACGCCCCATAAGGAATGAATCGACTCTCTCAGGATCTGCTTCGCCCGGAACTTCTATGAGTATCTGGTCAGATCCCTGCAGCCTTATATCTGGCTCAGTCACGCCATACTGATCGATACGAGATGTCAGTATATCGATATCCTCACTCAGAAGTGCGGTAAGCTCAGAGCCGGATGGTACATCGCCGTCATGGGATTCACTATATGCCTCTGTATCGGCTTCAAGCACGACAGACATACCACCTCTGAGATCAAGGCCAAGCTGGAGAACATTTCCCGAAAGCCTTTTCGCTTCAAGAAGATCATCCCTGTAATATGATTCTATGCTATCAAAGAGAGCGCTCTCCGTCGGAAATGCCGAGAGAAGGGAGTATACCGTCCATTCGCTTGGCTTCTGCTTCCCGCCATCCTTGAGTTCTTCCTCTGCGAAATCTATGAGATATCCGAATTTATCTGGAACTGCGCTGTTTCTGTTCTCAGCAAGAAGGGACTTAAGTTCCTTCACGCCGTTTACAGCCTGCCCCATCGCATATTCCCTTATATCCTCATTGCTCCCCGCTGCGGCTCTCTTTGTGCTTTCCGGAACGAACATATACCATTTGATCGTCGGATACAGAAGCAGAGTGGAAAC
>JADIMF010000055.1 GCA_017694915.1 Candidatus Ornithospirochaeta stercoravium | reverse complement strand
GTGGAAGCCTTTTTGTCCTGCCATCATCAGGCAAAGAGGCTTCCACACCGAACTCTGCTCCAATGACGACAGAACAGCCCGTATGCTATATCGTCATCCTCTTTTTATCAACGCTGTGCAGATAGGAGTTTATAACTAATAATTGTTTTCAGTATAACGAAAAGAAATTCTTATGTTTTTTTTCTTCTGAATCAGGAAAACAAAAAGAGAATCATTCAGGACAAGCTGTACTTAACTTGCATGGAGATTATGTTTTACTCTCGCTATCCTGTCCGAAAAGTGATAATCCACTCTTTCACAAGAGACAGATTCATCAATTTGTCCATAAACTTCACACAAATAACAGATTTTCTTATTCATCTGCACTTCAAAATTCGTTAGCATCTGAACAAACGGGAGAGCATGCAGAAACTATTGCATTTTATCCTCAACAAGGAGCAGCACATATTATGAAGATTCTACCGAAGATTCTGATACTCATGATGTGCATGGTGCCGCTTGGCGCTGATGAGCTTCCGACAATAACGCTTGATGAGGCAATAGCCGCAGCAGCAGAGAACAACCTTGATCTGCAGAAGGCCGGCATAGCACTCAATCAGGCCATCAGGAAGCAGAACAGCGTGATGACGACATATATGCCTACACTTGGGATTTCAGGAAGCGCTTCAACAGGAGCTTCGTTTCCAGGTTCTATGACAACAGATCCTGAGACCCATCTTCCTATGGAACGCACTACTACAGCTTTCAATGGAGTCAGCTTCTCAGCTGGAGCCAATGCTTCCTTCACCTTCTCAGGAAATATGATTACAGATGCCGAGTCGAGAGCTCTGCAGAAGGAAACTGCATCAATAACCTACAGATCCGAATATAACAATACGGTTCTTGGGATTATCAGCGATTACTGGAATCTCGCGGCAGATGATCTCGATGTAGAGACACAGCGTCTTGCACTCGAGGATGCCGAGGCAAGCTACAACTCCGCAAAGGAAATGTATGAGAGCGGTATGACGACCGAGCTTGTATTCAGCCAGGCTGAGCAGCAGTATGAAGCACAGAAGCTGAATCTGATGACTGCAGAGAATACAAAGGCCATCGATATGATCGCGTTCCGCGCGGCAACAGGAATCGAGACGGACTTCAGGACGGAAGAGCTTCCGGAGACCGTTTATCTCTCACTTCCATCAGCAGAAGAACTTTTCAATGAGTATTCTGGTTCATCAATTGCAATCCAGACTTACACCAACCTGCTTAATATCAGGAAGAACGCGGAATCCACATACAAGATGACACAGTATGTGCCGACACTTACAGCAACAGTCAATTACAACTATGCAGGAGGCTTCGATGACAGCTGGAAATATTCCAACTCGTCACACGGTCTTACAGGTTCTGTTTCTGTAAACATCCCTATATCCTCATACATTCCGGGAAGCAGCGCAGATGTGAACAGGAAGGATGCTGCTGATGAGACAAGGAAAGCCGCTCTTGACCTGGAGAATACGAAGAACAGCTATCTTCAGGGACTTGAGACGATGAAGACAACACTTGAGCAGCTTCAGAACAGCATAAAAATGTATGAGAGGATGAGAGATCTCTCAAAGAAGACATATGACCTTGCACAGGAATCATTCGATGCCGGTCTGATGTCCGCAGATGATCTTTCATCAGCAAGAAACGATTACCTTACAGCAGAAATGAATCTGACGGATCTCAGGGTCACACACCTTACCACGTCAGCAAATTTTGCAGATACACTCGGGATTACCCTTGAGGAGCTTCAGGAAAAATATGGGGTCCCAGGAGAGGAGAGAGCATAAATGAGCGATGACAGCAAAAAGAAAACAGTCGAGGAAATAGACTTCGAAAAGCTCGCAAACGATAAATCAGCAAGCAGATTCAATAAATTCGTCACATTGATACTTCTTGCAATCTGTATTGTCCTTGCAGCTTTCATCATCTTCAGGATGGTAAATGCAAAAGATTCTGCAGGACTTGCAGTACCAGTTGCTGAGAACACGGAAACCACGGTAAACGTATCTGCCTCCCCTGCAACCATAAAGGATTTCTCGAAGATCACACGTCTCAATGCAGAAGTAACATCGGACGGACAGAGCGTATCTGTCTACCCTGATATCACAACATCGGGAACGATTACGGAAATCCTTATCTCCAGAGGACAGAATGTCGATAAAGGCGATATCATTGCATACATCGATCCATCCCGCCCTGGCGCATCATACAAGGCAAGCCCGGTTGTTGCTAAGACAAGCGGAATCGTTACTGAGATTCCTGTAACGGTCGGACAGCTTGTGTCAGCATCTCAGCCGATAGCTGTAATAGCCGTTCCATCAGAGCTGAAGATCGAAGGAAGCATTCCTGAGAAATTCCTCGGAACGGTGGCTGTCGGAATGAATGCAACGATGGAAACCGTTGCTTATCCTGGCCGCTATTACACCGGAACGCTTACATACATAGCACCGACTGTAAATGCCCAGACAAGAAGCTCAGATATAGAGATACAGCCTACAGGAGATCTTACAGGTCTCAGAGAAGGTATGTATGTACGCCTCAACCTCGAGACTGAGCACATCGAAGATGCTCTGACAGTACCGGAAGCAGCAATAAAGACATACCTCAGCAACGATGTTGTCTACATTGCAGATAACGGTACAGCAAGACGTCAGATTGTAACTGTCGGAAGCTCAAATGGAGAGGATACGGTCATCACATCGGGCCTCAATGAGGGCGATATGGTCATCACAGCAGGAAACGTCACAGATGGAACATCCATCAGCGTTGTAGAGAGTCAGGAGAATTAAATGAATCTATCTGAATTATCGGTCAGGCGACCTGTATTGATGACAATGGTCTATGTATTGATCTGCGTCATCTGTCTCGTCTTCCTGCCCCGTCTTGATATGGCACTCTACCCTGATGTAGATCTCCCGGTCATCTCCGTAATGGTCGACTGTGGCGATGCTGGTCCGGAAGAGGTAGAGCTGCAGGTAACTAAAACACTGGAGGATTCGCTCAACTCACTCCAGAATCTCGATACGATGACTTCCATATCGCAGGAAGGAAGATCGATGATCATCCTTGAGTTCGATTATGGAACGGATCTCGATGATGCAGCTGAAGATGTTGATACAATCACCTCGATGCTTTCAAGATTCCTCCCGGATTGGGCGGAAAACCCGACTGTCATCCGCTTCGACTCCTTCGGCGGCGGCTCAATCATGCGTCTCACGCTTACAGGAGACAGATCGAAAGACGACCTCCAGTACATCGCAGAGAACACAATCCAGCCCCTCATCGAGAGAATCGAAGGAGTTGCACAGGTCAGTGTATACGGCGGTTCCCAGATTGAATACGCAGTCGATGTCGATCCTAACAGACTCGAGGCATATAATCTCACCATCTCACAGATTTCCGCTATGATTGCAGCACGCAACATGCAGAGCACAGGTGGAGAGATCACACAGCGCGGTTTCGATTACCAGATCACTGCCGATGCAAGATACATGAACCTTGAGGATATAAGGCAGACAATCGTCGGCTATACAACAGCTGGTACGCCTATCTATCTTCAGGATGTTGCAGAGGTTACGGAAGACACCGCAACAGGCGGACGTCTCAATTATCTCGATGGAAACGAGATCATCTCAATCAATATCTCCAACGATTCTGACAGCAATGAAACTACGGTCGCAAAAGCTGTTAGAGAGACAATGCCGGAGCTTCAGGCAGCCCTTCCTGAAGGACTTACGCTTGAAATCCAGAGAGATTCGACAGAAATGATCACCGATACGATGGATGAAGTCGTGAACTCAGCTATCCAGGGTGTTATCCTTGCAGCTCTCATCATCTTCGTCTTCCTCAGAGGCGTAAAGAGTACTATCATCATCTCGCTCTCAATGCCGATCTGTATCCTCATCACGCTGATGCTCATGTCCATAACAGGAATGTCCGTCAACGCAATGTCGATGTCCGGTCTTATTCTCGGAATAGGAATGACAGTTGATGCCTCCATCATCATTCTCGAGAACACATACACATTCAGACAGAGAGGCGAAAGAAGCGCTATCGCAGCTATTCTCGGAAGCAAGAACATGTTTACAGCTATCTGTGCTTCCACGCTCACGACAATCTGCGTATTCGTTCCTATCCTGATCTACAAGTATGACATCGGAATGATAGGTATCATGTTCCAGGATCTCGTCATCACCGTATGTATTTCGCTCTTCGCTTCGCTCTTTGTTGCTGTAACGCTCGTTCCAGCACTCTGCGGCTCTATCATGAAGATCAACACAAGAACGCAGAAACCGCTGAGAATAAAGTTCCTCCGCGTCATAGACGATGCAATGGCAAATGGCGAGCTTCACATGAGAAATGCATACGTGAATGTTCTGAACTTCTTCCTCAACAGGAAGTTCCTCCTCATTCTCCTTCTCGTGCTTCTTCTCATCGTCTCGCTCATCAAGTTCGGAGATCTTGGAATCTCACTGATTCCTGCCTCAACAACAGATGATGCTGTAACGCTTGAGCTTACACTCGATCCGGGAACTACGCAGGACGTGACAAAGGAATATGTATTCGACATGCAGGAGAAAGTGCTTTCCGCACTGCCTAAGGACAGCTACGAAAGCATCATGACTCAGGTTGGATCAAGCAACACCGGTTCTATCGAAATACAGCTTCCTGACATCACGGAGCAAATCTACTCAGTATCCGATGTACAGGGCATGCTCAGGCCATTCCTGAACGAGGATCCTGCAGCTGACTGGATATTCTCATCAAACCGCTCGATGTCAGGTTCAGGAATCCAGGTAGCTATCCACTCCGATGATACGGAGAAGTCCCTGCAGGTCGCTAACGATATCATGACAATCCTCGACACACATGTACCACAGGTCGAGAACATTCAGTCCGATATCGAGAATGGCGCTCCGAAGTACTCAATTGAGATCAATCAGCAGCTTGCTCAGGATCTCGGTGTATCGATGAGCGACATAATGACAACGGTACAGGCCGCTATCACAGGTGTCACAGCAACGCAGCTCTCGACATTCGATACAGATACGACATATGACCTTGATGTAAGAATCGATGAGGATATGCTTACAAGCATCGAGGATGTTGAAGCATTGAAGATTCCTACAGCCACAGGTGGCTCCGTACGTTTGGATACTGTCGCGACACTGCGTCAGGAAACAGCACCTATGTCGATCATGAGAGAGAACAAGGAACGTATCAACCACGTTACTGCGGACATCATGGAAGGATATGCCGCAAATGAAGTACAGGCAGCTGTAAATGATGCACTCGATGAATATCTTGTTCTTCCTGATGGCGTAACACTCGAACAGACTGGAGAAATGCAGACATTCGCAGAGTATCTTCCGACACTTGTCATGATCATCGTCCTTGCGCTCTTCCTTGTTTATGCCGTCATGGCTGCACAGTTCGAGTCGCTGATGGATCCTCTGATCATCTTCGCGACGATTCCTCTCCTCCTTATTGGAGTAATCTGGATCCACGTCGCTATGGGACAGCAGTTCTCGCTCTTCAGTATCGTCGGTATCGTTGCCCTTATCGGAACGGTTGTTAACAACGGTATTGTTCTCGTTGACTGTATCAACAGGCTTGTCGACCAGAAGGTTCCTGTAAAGCAGGCATGTCTGCAGGCGGCTTATGGTCGTCTCAGACCTATTCTGATGACAACTCTCACGACAATCCTCGGAATGATTCCTATGGCATTCTTCCCAGGAGAAGGCGCTGAGATGATGCAGCCTATAGCGCTTACATTCACAGGTGGTATCATAACAGGAGCATTCCTCACACTCCTTCTTTCACCTACGCTCTATCTCATACTCAATAAGAGAAGAGAGAAGAAGTACGATGATCCTGATACGCTTACCAACCAGCTCAGGGCATATGATATGAGGCGTCTCAAGCACCTCGATGATATGATCTGATGACACTGCCCCTTCAGCGAAAGCTGGAGGGGTTTCTTAATGAGGAAAGATGCTGCTGTAGTTACATCAGACTGATTGGATCCATGTCGATCTCAAGATAAACCGATGATGGTGCCTTATAATTATCGAGAAGCTTATGGGCAAATGAGAGAAGAAGGGATGCGCTTGATGAGCGCAGAAGCATATGGTAGCGGTAATACCTCGCCTTCTTCTCGACAGGACATGGAGATGGGGAGAATATCTCAATATCCTCATAAGCGCTATTGCTCTCCTCAAGCTCATACGCGCTCTTACCAAGATCTTCCACCGCTTTTATTGCCTTCTCCTCGCTTATTGACCTGAATGTGAGATTCAGCAGTCTTGAGAATGGTGGGAATCCTGTTGCTTTCCTGTTCTCCATTTCCTTTCTGTAGAAAGTCTCAAGATCGTTATCTGCCGCAGCAGCGACAGCAGGAGAGAACGGCTGGGTTGTCTGTATTATGACAAAACCATCATCCCTATATCTTCCTGCCCTTCCTGCAACCTGATGCAGAAGATCGAAGGTGCGCTCCTCTGCCCTGAAATCAGGGATGGAGAGAGAAGAATCAGCATTCATGACTCCAACAAGCGAGACAAGAGGGAAATTCAGGCCTTTTGCTATCATCTGAGTACCGAGAAGTATGTTGATACTGCCATTTCTGAATCCCTGGAGAATTTCCTGCGTCTTTCCCTTACCACTCTCCGCGACATCAGTATCAAGCCGTGCGATACGGGCATATGGGAATAAGGCTCTCGCCTCCTCCTCTATATTCTCCGTACCGAATCCACTGGGGGAAAGATCTCGTGATGAGCACTCGGGACATACATGAACCAAAGGCTCGGAGAAACCACAGGTGTGGCATACAAGCCGATTGCTTTTCTTATGATAAGTCAGCGATACAGAACAGTTCGGACATGTGAGTATCGTTCCACAGCTCCTGCACTGATAGCCATATGTGAAGCCACGTCTGTTAAGGAAGAGAAGGATGCCTTTCTTCTCTGAAAGCGCCTTGCGTATAGCCTTCTCAAGCTCAGGAGAGATATTTCTCTTCTCCTTAAGGGTATTCACAACCTCGATCTTCGGATAACGTCCCTCTCCTATCCGCTCCGGCATGTCGATACGTCTAAGTTTTCCTGTTCTCATCATCTCCCAGGCTTCGAGAGATGGTGTTGCGGATCCCATTATGAACTCAGTACCACATTTAGCGGTCCTGTACTGCGCAACCTGCCGCGCATGATAACGAGGTGTGTTCCCCGATTTATAAGAAGTCTCATGCTCTTCATCGAGAATGATAAGCCCAAGATTCCTGAATGGAGCGAACACGCTGCTCCTTGCCCCTATTACGATATCTATATCCCCGGACATTATCTCATGCCATGCTTTGAGACGCTGTGAAGGAGTAAGAGATGAGTGCAATATGGCTACACGACCATGGAAACGATCATAGACCTCATCCGAAAGCTGCTGTGAAAGAGTGATCTCAGGAACCATATAGAGAACCTGCCGGCCTTCTTTTATCATGTCCTCAGCACGTCTGAGATACACTTCGCTCTTTCCAGAGCCGGTCACACCGAAAAGATAATAGAACCTGCTTTCTCCTGAACGCAGCACAGAGAGGGCATGCTCCTGACCTTCCGAAAGATTTTCAATGGCTTTGAATGATGCAGGTTCATAGAAAGGGCTGACCTCACTCTCTTTCCTTCCTGAAGGTATCATCATCGAGAGAGACAAACCTGTCGGAGTGAAGTACATCGTCCTCATCCATTTCGCTATATCCAGAAGCTCGTCATTGAATACTGGAATCTCATCGATGATTCTCTCGATATCCCTTATCTCGTAATCTCCGGATGGTCTCTCCTCAGAAATGGAGGCAATGAATCCTACCATCTTCCTTCTGCCGAGAGGAACGGAACAGCGGACTCCGGGCTTAGCCCTGCTGTCGAGGACATCTGGTATTGAGTATGTATATTCACATTCATAGGGAAGCGGCAGAAGAACGGTTGCGAATCTCAATGATTACGTCCTTCAAGGCCAAGGGCCTTCCTGAAAAGAAGCATGTCGCTCCACACCTTCTGTCTGAGAGCATCCTTGTTCTGAAGGAAATCCGCAGGTGAATAAGTGACATAAAGCGGTATCTTGTTCACAAGGAATCTCCTGTTTCTTAAATCATCTATGGGGAGATTCTTTCCGAGAATATATGAAGCGGCATCATGTCCCATCACTATAATCATCTGAGGTTCAGATTCCTCCATCTCCGTTCTGAGATAGACACGGCATTTATCAGCGGCATCCCTGGAAAAAGCTGAGGACGGGCATTTGACAAGCGTCGTAAGCGCCCACTCACCTTCCTCCAGATATATTGATTTCTTCCACCATGACTGAAAAAGGCTTATCTCCTCCGGGGAAAGAAGCGAATCTCCCGATGGTCCTGATATGATGAAAAGCACCTTGACGCCTTTCTTTATTATCGGGCGAGAGAATACACGACGGGAGAAGCATAGACCGCATTCATGGCAGGAAGCCACTGTATTGTAAAGCTCCTCGAATGAGGATTTCTTCACCGCTTTATTCTCTGGAACATTCTTCAATGTATAGGAAACCCTCGCTATATCCTCAGCAAGAGTATCTGAGGAGAGCACTCTCTCCGCGTCATCTATGATCTCGAGAAAATATTCAGCTGTGCTTCTGTCCATACATGTCCTCAAACCATTGATACTTTCCTTCATCATAGCTTATATCCGCAAGATAAAGTCCATAAGGCGATGCTGTTCTTCCCGCAAGGCTTCTGTCCCTGCTCTCAAGAATGTGTCTGAAATAATCGCTATCCCTGCCGGCTGCCGCCGCTTCCAGCATCGTTCCGACCATGCTTCTCACCTGATGATAAAGAAATGCATTCCCTGCAGTTCTGTAACGATATACGGGGTATCCGAAACTGTCGTTGATCACATCCCACTCGGAGACATAGATATCACGGGTCTTCGATTCCGAGATATCACGAGCAGAAGCGAATGTGGTGAAATCATGAGTGCCGAAAAGCAGATGCGCATACTCGTTCAGAAGCGATATATCAGGAAGGCTCTTCACCCCCAGAACATGCTTGTCATCCCATGGAAGCATGTTCCTGTTATCCTTCACAAGATACCAGTATTCCCGCGACATCGTAGTAAATCGCGCATGAAAACCTTCAGGAGCCTCTGCTGATGATAATATCCTTATGCTCTTCGGAAGGTTTGTGTTGAGAATAACGCTGTACTTCTCAGGAGCTATTGATGAGACAGTATCGAAATGGCAGACCTGAGAAAGCGCATGGACACCAGCATCGGTACGACCTGATCCGAATACGGTAACATCGCTTCCGAGTATCCGTGACAGAACCTCTGAAAGCACGTTCTGCACCGATACCACATCACCCTGAGACTGCCATCCATGATACTCGGAACCATCATATGAGAGACGCAGCATTATCCTTCTCTCGCCTTCCCCTGGGAGGGAATACTCCGAAGGACGATTCCAATCACTTCTCATACTCAGCCGTCACCATAGCAATGCATATACCTCCATCATGGCTGATGGAAAGATTCAGCTTAAGCCCAGCTGCAGCATCCGCCGCTCGTCCTGAAAGCGCAAAGTAAGGCTTTCCAGCTTCATTTTCCTCAATTGTGATATCAAGGAGGGAAAAACCTCTTATACCTGTACCGAGAGCTTTTGCGAAAGCTTCCTTCGCCGCGAATCTTGAAGCGAAGTACTCACTCTGTCTGGAAGAAGGAGCATTGATGATCTCCTTTTCCGTGAACATCTTCTCAAGAAGCGACTCCTCCATTTCCTCGAATCTTGGAGCCAGTGCGACATCTACCCCGATTCCGTGAATCATAGAACTTCCTCAAAAAGGATGCGCACACTTGAAGGACGTGCACTGACAGTCAGCCCGTCACGGGTATATATATCCTCGGAATAATCGAGCTCGACAGGTACGCGTACGATACCGGGACCATTCACATCAGAGAAGTCTGCACGAGCCTTTATGCCTGCAGGATCCACCAGATAAATTATGCTGTCCGGACCGGAAATAGCGACCTCAACAGTCTCCGGAACAAGCGAAGCTGCTTTGTAATCAGATGGGAGGACAACACGCAGAGGGAGCGTGACAACGCGGTCGTTCACATTCATGAAGCGAACGGAAACGACGATGAAGACCGCCACCATGACGGAGAATATCTTCGGAATCCAGTTCTGGAGAAGCCCTGAAAGGAATTTGCTCTGTTTCATACGCTCTCTCCTTCAGCACTCTGTGCCTCTTTCTGCGGTTCATCAGGAAGAACATCACGATAGCTCAGAAGCTTCAGAAGCGTCTTCTTTATGGTATCCGTCGAAAGGTCATAATAGATATTCGCGTTATATGACAATGAAATCGCACCGGTCTCCTCTGAGACCACGAGTATTACTGCATCCGATGCCTCTGCAAGTCCAAGGGAGGCTCTATGCCTTGTGCCGAATGTAGCCTTTATGTTTCTCTGCTCGGAAAGGGGGAGATAGCATGCTGCATATGTTATACGGCCCCCCTGCACGACGCACGCACCGTCATGAAGAGGCGTATCATGGTCGAATATCGTGAGTATGAGTGTCGATGAAAGATCTGCATTGAGCCTTGTTCCGGAATCGAGGATTGACTGTATATCCGTATGACGCGGGAATACAATGAGGGCACCCCTCTTCTTCTCAACAAGGATGTTACATGCATTGAGTATTGAATCAATCTGATCGCCTGTCGCCTGCTGACCGCGGAAGAAGCGCGATTTCCTCGAGAAAGATGAGGAGAAAGCCCTCCTGAGCTCCGGATGGTAGAAGACACATAAGAGCATCATGAAAGGAACGGCAAAGAGCCTTATTATCGCAGTGAGGACATCAAGCTGAAGCACGATACAGAGAAGATAAACGACAATCGCGGCAGCAAGAAGTCCGACAATCTCAGTAGCTTTAGTATCCGAGATGGCCATATAGACGCGGTAGATGACAAATGCGATAACCGCAGTCTCCACAAACATCCTCAGATAATCACCAACAGCAATTTCAGCAAAGACCTGGAACACTCACAACTCCTTTCCGGACGGCATCCAGCCGAGTGTCCGGCTTACAGCCTTCTTCCAGAATCCTACCTTGTTTTCCCTCTCCTTGTCATCCATTACAGGTAGCCATCGCATCTGTTCCTTCCAGTAAGCTGAAAGCGTATCAAGACTGTCCCATACGCCGGAAGTGAGGCCTGCTGCATATGCGGCTCCGAGTGATGTGGTCTCGACTATCTGTGGCCTGATGACAGGAACACGCATTATATCAGCCTGAAAAGCCATGAGAGGAACGGAATTAGTCATTCCCCCATCGACCTTGAGGCTCTTCACCGCAATGCCGCTATCGAGCTGCATCGCCTCGAAGATGTCATTCGCCTGGAACGCAGTCGCCTCCAGAACCGCACGGCATATATGAGCTCTGGTAGCATATGAAGTAAGGCCTGCAATCACACCACGGGCATCGCTTCTCCAATAAGGTGCAAAGAGACCGGAGAATGCAGGAACAATATAAACCCCGCCGTTGTCCTCGACAGAAGCGGCAAGAGCGTCGAGCTCTTTCGGATTCGATACCATCTTCAGCTGGTCGCGTACCCACTGGACGAGAGAACCGGCAACAGCAACAGAACCTTCCAGGGCATAATGCATCTTCTCTCCCTCGATCCTGTATGCCGCTGTCGTTATAAGCCCGTGCGATGAATAGCATGGCTTATCTCCGATATTCGACAGCAGGAAGCAACCTGTACCATACGTGCATTTGGATTCACCTTTCTCAAAGCAGGCCTGACCGAATAGAGCAGCCTGCTGATCGCCTAAGATTCCAGCAACAGGAATCTCCGCTCCGAACGGACCGGATGGATCGGTATAACCGTAAACAACGCCGGAAGAAGAGGCAATTGATGGAAGATTGCAACGCCTTATTCCCGTGATGTCCAGAAGCTTTTCATCCCACTCGCCCTTCTCTATGTCCATCAGCATATACCGTGAGGCATTCGTAACGTCAGTGACAATAGCTTTTCCGCTTGTAAGCCTTGCGGTGAGATAAGAATCAATCGTACCGAATACGATGCTACCGTCATCTGCGCCTTTCCTTATTGCTGGAACGTTATCAAGGAGCCATCGTATCTTGCTTGCGGAGAAATAAGGGGAATAGAGAAGGCCCGTCTTCCTTCTCAGCTCATCTTCAGGAAGAATCTCCTTGAGCTTTGAAATGTATGCCTCCCCTCTCAGATCCTGCCATACAATCGTATTGTACAAAGGCCTGGCTGTCGCCTTATCGTAAGGAACAATCGTCTCACGCTGATTCGTTATTCCGATTGCAGATAAGTCAGAGCTGTTCAGCTCCGCTTTTCTGAGGCAGTCCCTGATTACGGAACAAGTGTTGTCCCAGATCTCATCAGCATCATGCTCAACCCAGCCCGGTTTCGGATAAATCTGCCTATGCTCAAGCTGAGAAGAAGCAACAACACTGCCCTCTTCATCGAATATCATGAAACGGGTGCTTGTCGTACCCTGATCGATTGCTCCTACGTATTTCATGAAATGATTGTATCATGGAATACGAAAGCATAAGGAATCATTTTCATTTCACGGGAAGGCTTTGTGTCTCAAAATCGTATGACGATTCCTCAACGGCTTTCCTGTCTCCGATGACCGCAATTGAATATTCCCGCCTTCTGAGTCTTTCAGAAAAAGCCTGAGCAGCTCTTCTAATATCATCAGCTGTCAGCATCAGCGCTTCTTTCTGTTTTCTCTCCCTGTCCTCATCCTTTATTCCGTAGAGTATTCTTCTTATATCCACAAGGGAGCGAATTGCAGGTGATACAGGTCTCAGATCCCTCGAAAGGAGTCCTATGACAGCATCCTCAAGATTCTCGTCAGTTACTGCCAGCGCTTCTGGCGCCGTAAGAAAATCGGCAATGCTCTGATCAAGACGCGGATCGCGATACGTATAGAACGTGAATATGCGCTCTATATAATCCGAATACGCCCCTGTTCCATACGCACCACCCTTTTCCCTTATCCTCGACCAGAGGACGGTGTTGGAAAGCATTGAGAGGAATATCCTTTCGGCAGAGGACTCCTTTTCCATTATTCCGGGTCCTTTACCGACTATCGAGATGAAAGATACAGATGATGATATCGTCCTGGCCATATCCTCCCTGACAGCAGGAACAGGATGCGAAGCTGTTCCCATCGCCTTTCCCTCTGGGAAAAGACGGAAAACAGAATCAGAGATACAGCATACCATCTCCTCATCGCTCTCCATGCTCGTAACATGAATCATCAGCCTGCTCTTTGTGAAGACTTCATCACGTATAGTGGCTATCTCATCAGCAAGGACTGTCAGATCCGAGGAGAGCATGTCTGAAATAGTGTACCAGCATGTCACTCCTGAAAGCCGCTCCCCTATATAAAGCGAAGGCGTGAGACGCGATGCCGCGAGTGCAGAAGCATATGTCTGTCCGCTCTCAACAACAGAGCTGGAGAAGTCAGTCGCGATATCCACAAGAGCGGCTCTGACGCGTTCCCTATCACCAACGATACCTTTAAGGAGAAGGCGCGCAAAGAGATGAGCAGCTTCATCAAGATACTCGGGAAGAGCCTTGAGCCTGGCAACGAAGAAGACCTTCTCATTGCCATCTGAATCGGAGCCTGATTCAACATAGAATGCATATCCTCCGGAAAGGAACCTGAGCTCAGTAGACACGGAGGAGTAATCCATATCATCAAGTGCACACATCGAAAGGACGCGTGAAAGGACATTTGCCCTGTCAAGTGACGCGTAATCGAGATCAGTGATGTCAAAAACAAGATCAAAATAGACCACACCGCCAGTCATCATCGGTGCCGATACAATCTGGCCTTCACGATGATGAGCAATCCTGTCAAAACGACGAGGAAGATCCTCCCTTCTCAGTCTTGGAATCTTCTTGATCATCCTCGGTTTATCAGGGGTGTGCTGGAATTGTCTGAAAGACTCTTCCTTCTCAGATGAATATTCACCGAGTCTTTTCTGAAGCGTGTCGCTGAGGCTCTTCTCTATCCGTTCAGATTCCCCGCTATCCTTTCTGACTACCGTGAGAAGCCGATGCGTGTTATCGACAAGATTCTTAAGAATCCACTCATCGAAGAAGCGCGGATTCTCTTTCCATTTATCGCGTATGCCCTTTATGAGCAAGGACGGGGAGAGATGAGCCGCGGGATCCGAGCCGAAAGTAAGGGCTTTCTCCGCCTGAAAGAAAAGCCTCATTCCCTGAGGAATGCCTCCTGGTATTTCCTTCAGAGAGAATTCCATTCTTCTGATCGCAGCTTCAATCGCCCTCTGATCAAGACCTTTTCCCGCTATATCCTCAAGTGAAGAAAGGATGAAGTCCTCGATTTTCTCCGCATCCTCCGGTCTTGCTCCGGAAAAACCCGCGCTGAAGGCAAGCTCACGATAACTTGAGCACATACCGCTCTCCGAAGAAAGATCCTTTCCGAGATCCGATTCAGCAATCGCTTTATAAAGCGGACAGCCAGGAGAACCGAGAAGTATGTCAACGATGAGCGAGAGAAGAGTACTCTCACCTGCTTCAGCATTATCACCAAGAAGCCATGAGACCATCACCGATGAATCCTCTGCGCCATCCTCAGCAGCTGAGGCTGTCTCAAAACGTCTCGGTTCACTCCATCTCGGTGTTATCCCGGCCCTTGCGATGCGGACACCTTTATCACGGACAGAAAGATATTCCGTATCGAGCATATCAAGCAGCGGCGTTATATCCATGTCTCCATAAAGGAAGAGAGAAAGATTTGCAGGTGAATAGAATTTGTTATATGCCTCAAGGTATTCTTTGTATGTAAGCGAAGCGATGTATCTGGCATCTCCTCCTGACTCATACTGGTATGGAGAATTGCCGAAAAGAGGCTTTGTTGAAGCGGAGGCAAGCACATATTCATGCTCTGCCATCTCACCGAGCATCTCGGAAAAGACAACTCCCTCGAAATGCATACCGCCTTCCGATGATATCCTTATACCCTCCTGCATGAATGTCTCTTCCCTGAGCAGAGGTGAGAAAACTGCATCCGTATAGACCGAGAAGAGATTGTCGAAATCCTTTTTCACTGTCGATGCCGCAGGATAATATGTCCTGTCCACACCAGTGAGTGCATTAAGGAATGTGTTGCAGCTGTTCCTGACAAGCAGCATGAACGGATCCTTCACAGGATACTTCCTGCTTCCTGACAGAACAGTGTGTTCGATTATATGGCTTATACCCTTGCTGTTTGCCGGGGGTGTATATGCTGTATATGAAAAGAAAAGCTCGTTATCGGGGGAATCTATGAAATAAACCTGAAAACCCGTCTTCCGATGCTCAAGGAGAACTCCTTCTGCTTTATAATCCGGAAGCGGAGAAATGCTCTTCACCTCAAAACCTGAAATCCTCTGACCTTTGGAAAATCCATGCATACAGGAAAATGTAGATGTTTTCTCAGCCATTGACAACGTAAAGCGGCAAAATTACCCTTTTCTCATGCATTATATCGGTCCGCATGTATCAATCAAGGAAAACATATCGCTGGCACCTGGACGCGCAGCTTCATTAGGGGCAACAGGTTTCGCAATCTTCACGAAGAACCAGAGAATATGGTCTGCTCCAAAGCAGAAGAAAGAGGATGCAGAAGCCTTCAGAACAGCAATGAAAGAAGGCGGTTTTTCCTCTTCTTCAGTTCTTCCGCATGCAGGTTATCTGATAAACCCCGCAACTCCTGATGAGGAACTTGAGAAGAAATCCCTAGCTCTCTTCATCGATGAGGCTGAGAGGACTGTGAATCTCGGGCTTTCCGTGATAAACATCCACCCCGGAGCATATAAGGAAGGAGACAGAAACGACGGCATAAAAAGAGCTGCGAAAATGATTGATACAGTTCTTGAGTCAGTTCCTGGAATCAGAATCGCGATCGAGAATACCGCAGGTGCCGGAACAATTCTCGGAGGAACATTCGAAGAACTCGATTCCCTGCTCTCCGCGATAAGAAACAAGGACAGAGCGGGCTTCACGCTCGATACGGCCCATCTCTTCGGCGCAGGATACGACGTGAAGGGAAACATAGGGGCAATCCTCGATGATTTCTTCTCCCGTTTCGGTAAAGATAAGCTTTTCGGAATGCACCTGAATGACTCGAAAGTACCGCTCTCTTCACATAAGGACCGACATGAAAGCATCGGTAAAGGCCTGATAGGAAAGGAGCCTTTTCTCGAGATAACCTCAAGAAGCGATACGGAGAACATACCGCTTATACTAGAAACCCCCGATGAAAGCCTATGGAGCGATGAGATAAAGCTTCTTTCATATACGTGACAGAAGAAGCCCCGCAGCCCTTCTGGCACCTTCATCTATGGCATTTCTCTCTGATTCAGCATCATCAGAGCCTTTGCCAACAGCTTCTGAATCCTGAACAAAGAGCTGGGTGTTGTCTGCGTAGAAGGCACTGAGCCTCATCTCTACGCGCGTGTAAATCGAATCTGGAGCTGCCTCCTTATCTGCAACGCCTATTCTGAGAACCATATATCGCTCCGCTCCGAGATATGCCGTATGGAGATATGAAAGGATATCTTCCTCCTCATCCCCGATTGCATTCACGACCACAGGAGCCTCGATTCCCGCCTTTAAAAGATGAGATGCAAAAGCTGCATATGCCTCACTGTTCTCGATAAGCGTTCCATCCTCTCCGTATGATGCAACTCCTATGACGGTGGATTCCCCGTTTGTCTCCTTTACATAGTGATACACCACACTGTTTTCCTCCAGAGCGGAGATGAAATCATTCAGGAATCCTTCAGGAGCCTTGCTGATGATCGATCTGAAAAGCACCTCATCAATGCCAGCAGAGAAGATTATATCGCTTCCGGATATCGTATATGGATTTGTAATCGGGAACACGGCTTTGCCTCTGTCTCCCGTAAGGGCATCTGCAGATGCTTCCACGACATCACCACGTCCGTTGAGCATGCTGTACGTTCCCCTTATGCTCCCGTTTATGACAAATGGATGGAAAAGTCCTTTTGCTCTTCTCATGGTAATCGTAATGACACCATCTTCATTATCAGCTTCTATTCTCAGGTTCCTGAGATATTCTGTCGCTCTCTCAAGCAGCATTTCCGGGGTAATAGAGGAATCGGTAAGAGGACCGGAGAGAGCTGAATCAAGTGCAATCAGTATCTCATTGAGAGCCTTCGTATCCTCATTCGCCTTGTAATATTCCATCGCGTTTCCGAGGTTCACATTTATTGCCGCCGTTCTCTCAATAGCTTCCGCTCTCTCCTCCGTCTGCTTTGCCGCATACTCCTCTGCAGGGATTTCCGCCATCGCGAAGAAAATCGTCCCTTTATCTGCAGGAGCTGTATATGTATTGGTGACGGAAAGAGACAGATCATCTACAGAATCATTTGAAAGAAGCTCTCTGTAATACAGCGATGTGACACCGAACCCCAGATTGTTACCAATCTCGTCCAGAAGTGACCTGTAGGCAGAAGCTCTTGCCGCGCTATCATCACGGCCAGTTCCGGAACTGACGAAGACGACCATTCCCGGTCGCACAGGTATCTCCCTCGTCCATTCAGGGCCTTCCGTTGAGGTGAAAGTCGAGCAGGAAACAATTACAAGCGAAATCAATATGATGAGAAGCTTCCTCAAAAATCACCTCCAAGACCAACGAAAAGCATATGGCTACCCTGAAGGTTCTCATATCCGAGCCTCCAGAAGAATGAAGGAGTGGCCCTGTGTTCATAGAAGATACTGAACACCGAGCGCCAGTCAAACCCCTCCCCTCCATATCCTAAAAGCATCGATACATTGCCTCCTATGCGTCCCTCCTGGATAAGAGTGAACTCAACCGATGGGAATATTCTGTTCATATCAAGGTATGCTTCAATACCAATTCCGCCATATACATAGCTTACACCGTCTTTCATCCTGTAGGCAGCTGAAACAATCGGAACGAATGGATATATAAGGTCCGAACGTCCGATGCTCACCATTCCGAGAAGCTCAGGAGATTTGAAATTGAATGATGTTGCAAATGTACCATAAGCTGTCCAGTTACCGCTTTTCTCAAGCGTCATGCCAGGGAATGGAGAGCGAAGATAGATTGCTTCCAGAGTATCAGCATCGTCATAACGTTCGGAAACAGCGAAAACTCCCCTTATGTTTCCAAGGCTATCGACGGCTTTCAGCCGTGTTCCTTTCCTGTAGAAAGCAGATGGCGCAAATGAATATGATGGAGGGAGTATATAGTCGAGACGCTCCTCTGCATCCGAATAGAGTTCATCGGAATAGAAGAGGATATTCTCGATTTCCTCTTCAAGAGACTCCAGAAGATCTTCCCTATCTTCACCCATGAACTCCACAAGCAGCGTCCGGTCCCCATAGGAGAGCGTGAATGATGCATTGACATAACCAGCAATTACAGTTCCCTCACTGTAGCTGGAAGCAGTGAAATCAAGATCTTTCCTGCCATATGTCATCATCCCGATATCCTCCGCCAGAGATGCAAGGACATCATCAGGAAGCGTTCCGTCGGAGACTATATGCGACGAGAATGCCGGGAAAAGAAGAATTACCAGAAAAAACAATACTGCAAACCGTCTCATAGCGCCTCTCTTATGATACCGAGAACAAGCTCCGTCGCTCTTTCCATAGCCTCGAGAGCTATCCACTCGGAGTTCGAATGGAACGAATGGCCACCTGTGAAGATATTAGGCGATGGAATACCCCGCTCTGCAAGCCACGCTCCGTCCGTACCACCCCTTATTGCGGTCTGATACAGAGGAATACCAAGCTTTTCTCCAGCTCTGAATATCCTGCCAAGAGCCTCTGCTGAATCAGGGGCAGTCTCCATCATGTTCCTGTATGTCACTTCAGAATCGATGCTGCAGGATGCATGATACAGTCTTGAAATGGCATCCACGATACTCTTCACCGCTTCAATCCGTGCATTGAGACATTCGAAGGAGAAGTCACGTATAAGAATCTCAAGCTCAGCTTCCTCCGTGCAGCCTTTTATGGACAGGGGATAATAATAGCCATATCTGCCATCGGTTGCCTCAGGGCTTTCCGCTCCGGGAAGCATGGAGACGATGCGGGAGGCGGCTGTCACAGCATTCACAAGTCTTCCCCTACCATACCCTAAATGGACTGGGTTGCCCTTTACATGAACCTTGACAGATGCTCCATTGAAGCATTCCGCTTCAATCTCTCCTTCTCTACCTCCGTCTATGGTATAGCAGCACACTGCCTTCATCATATCGACCGGAAAGTCATTCATACCACTGCCTGTCTCTTCATCAGGGGTGAAATACACCTCGATATCAGGATGCTTTTCCCCTGATGCGATAAGCCGTGAAACAGCTTCCATGATTATTGCGCAACCTGCTTTGTCGTCTGCACCAAGAAGCGTTGTACCATCGGATGTGATTATCGTTCCACCTTTATACAGCTCCAGATCCTCATCAGCGATAATCAATGTCTGGAGCTTTATCGGGCCTCCGCTGTAATTGCGGTGGACTATGGGTTTCACCCCATTGCCCTTCGTCTCATCGGATGTATCGACGTGTGCCATGAAAGCTATGGCAGGACCGGGAGCATTACCCTTAAGATACCCCCTCACGACCTTCTCGCTTCCGTAATGAACATCAAGGCCCAAAGACTCAAGCTCATCTCTTAGATGCTCCAGAAGTCTCTCCTGCCCCTCTGTGGTTGGACGCCTTTTTCCGACAAGCGAAGGATCGGACTCGGTGTCATATGAAATATAGTCAAGGAATCTCTTCTCTAGTGATTGCATATAGCGATTATCTCACAAGAGCAACATAAGGCAAAGGGCTGAAAACAGCCCTTGCCATCATGCGGAGAAATTATACTTCTCAAGCATCGGCTTAACTTCGTTGACGACACCGAAGATGGTGAAGACAACGAGAATAACGGAAGAGAGCACAGGACTTCTGCCCATGGCCTTGCCGAGATTGAGCATCGCGGAGGCAATACCCCAGTATACGAATGGTTTCGTAGTCACATCGGTAAGCCAGTCCTCAAAGGCTTCTCCGGCATCCATATCGAGTTTGTAGTATTCAACAACAGCCATGATTGAAGTTGCCATTATTCCGGCTGCAATGGCGACAGCTGCTGCAGCTGTGACCTTTCCCCATATTATCGTCGTTGGTACAAACGCATAGACAGCAGCCGCGGTCAGAAGAACTGCGCTTTTTATTACGAGCTTCTTCAGATCATTGTAGAAATCCTCCTCCTGACTTGGAGAAAGCAGCCGTGTGAAAGGTTCGGAGATTTCCAGAAGCCGGGCCTCAGCTTCGTCTATCTGAATACGTATCTCATCCAGCTCGCTATCTGAAAGGAGTCCTTCCGCGCTCTCCAGCACAGCTTCTGCAGAATCATAGGAAGATGTCTCCAGAGCAAACTCGAGATACTCCCTACCGTTCTCCTCTTCAATCGCCCTTGTCGCGATATCATAGCCATCAAGTCCATCAAGCATGCCACGAGTTGGTAGCTCATCCTCTATGATTGCCCGGACATCATCAAGATAGATGTCTATTGCCCTTCCGGATGCGGAGATAAGGGCGGATTCCGAAATCCGTCCAGGTCCGGATACAGGCAGGGAACAGGAAACTGCGAATGTCGCCGCAATCAGCAGCACCGCCACGCTCTTGTCGATTACGATTCTAGCTTTTCTCATCAATACCTCCTAAGGAATTGCTACACCTGCAACAAGAGACAGCCTTATCTTCGAATACTGCGGTACTGCCTCAGAAAGAAGCTCAAGCCTTGCTTCTTCCTGAGAGAACACATCCAGTACCGATATCCTCGGTTCCAGATAGAACCAAGGGAACGTGAATGTCCATCCAGCCATGACGGACGATGAGATGATCACATGCTCTTTCGGAGCCTCCAGACCCCATGCCGCTCCGATGTGAATCATTGATACTCCAATGAAGAATCCATAATCATCGAACGGATAGACAGACACATCCACTCCCGTCTCAGCGAACATCAGTTCGTGAGTACGGGATGATGAGAAACGAAGAGGTATGCTTACCCTTACCGCATCCCATCTGTATGCGACTTCCATATCGATGCGTGTTGCTCCAAGGAAAATGGAGTCAAGGCATCTCAGATCCGCACCTATCTCCCAGCTCGCCGTAGCAGGCAATGCAGTGAAGAACAGAAGGATGGGGTAAATCAAAAGCCGTCTCATAGCTCTAAGGCTAGAACGGCTTCTGGAATTAAATGAGAGGCATGATTGACCGGATTCAATCCAAATTCTTGGACTCTTCCTCCGGCCATCCTAATGCTTTACGGAATTCCTTCTCCTCTTTCGCAATCCGTCTTGAGGTGAATCTGATCTCATCGGTCTCACCCTTAATTGCGAAAGATACTCCAGGATGGAAATCATCGACTTTCTTCATTGTGTATCCCTCAACCTCCGGCGTGAAACATGACCATATCGGCTTAACACCACCTTTGGCAGATAACCTTGAATAGAAGATGATTTCTGAAGGAGTGACTGTGAGCGCACCACCTATGAGTTCCTTACCATCGCGGGGAATCATATTGGCACGGATGAAATAGAAGGAATCCACCTTCCTCACCTTCTCCACCATCTTTCTTGTGACAACGGATGAGATGACATAATAGACGACAACAAGCACAAGAAGCGGCAGCATAAGAGGCCATATTATGACATTCCTGAATGCCGCGAAATATACAAACACACCAAAAATGGCGAGGATAAGCAAGAGAATAATGCGCTTCATACCTGAAACATTATCCAATAGATGGGAAATGGACAATATATGCCACGAACAGACTACGCACATTCATGCAATATTATAATCTCATTCATTAATCCAAGAATCTGTTCATTGTGAATTTATGTTCAGAAAAAATATTTAAAATTTTTTATTCATTACATTACCTGAAGATAATCCAATCAAAATCGAAGAACAGCAAAAAAGACGCAAACATTTTTCGGGACTTAGAGCGTATTAGATAATGAAGGAGGAATGTATGAAAAAGACATTCTCAATCATCGCTCTGATGATTATCGTCTGCATTGTTGC
>JADIMF010000054.1 GCA_017694915.1 Candidatus Ornithospirochaeta stercoravium | reverse complement strand
TTGCTTTCATCATGCTGTTATTGCAATTGAGTGCATTAATATCTTAGTCTTCTTCAGATATGTTTTACGACAAAGGACTCAGATTCGAATGCCAGATGTGCTCATATTGCTGTTCTTCTGAACCTGGATATGTATATCTGACAGAAGCAGATCTTGATGCAGCTTCCAAGGAAATGGGTGTCGACAGGGATACATTCATCTCTCTTTATTGCCGACTTGTTGATTTCGGCTTGTATTATCTTGTTTCTCTCAGGGAACGCTCTGATTACGACTGTATTTTCCTTACTGATAAAGGCTGTGCAATATACAAAGCAAGACCTGTTCAGTGCAGGACATATCCTTTCTGGAAGAATGTGATGGAAAGCGAGGAAAGCTGGAAAAACGAAGGAAAATCGTGTCCTGGAATCGGGAAAGGTAATGTCATTCCGAAGAAGGAAATCGAGAGGCGCCTGAAGGAAAACGAAGCTGCTCCTTTTATGATTCTCAAAAAGTGACGTTTTCCGATATCGATGCTATATTAGATTCGGAGTCTTTGCTTTGCCTGTATATACTGATAACACCATCAATTCAATAAAATCCCGGCTTACTATGTCCGAGGTTGTCCAGTCATATATACCGATAGTCACTCGTAGCGGCAGAAACTGGGCAAAATGCCCGTTTCACGGCAATGGCAATGAACGCACTCCATCATTCGCTATAAATGACAGAGATGGCTTCTATCACTGTTTCGGCTGCGGTGAATCCGGCGACATGTTCACCTTTGTCGAGAAGATGGATCATGTCACTTTCTCAGAGGCTGTTGAGATACTTGCGAAAAAAGCTGGCGTTGAACTTGAGAAGAGAGCAGGGGGCGCTGAGAAGCGTGACAAGGATGAGATTGAAGCACTGTATGATCTGAATCAGAGGATAGCGAATACATTCCATTACCTTCTTGTATCGAGTGAAGAGGGAAGAAAGGCAAGGGAGTATCTTGCATCCAGAAAAGTATCTGATCAGATGATAGAGCGTTTCCAGCTCGGATATGCACCTGCATCAACAGAGTGGCTTCATTCATTTCTCATCAAGAAAGGATACACGGATGACCTTCTGAAGAAGTCAGGTCTGTTTTCTCCGAACAGCTATCCGTATCCGATGTTCGCTGACAGGCTCATGTTCCCCGTACGCTCATGGCAGGGGAGATACATCGCATTCTCCGGTCGAGATCTCTCAGGACGTGATAACGTTCCGAAGTATAAGAACACATCTGATACTCCTATCTATTCAAAGCGTCATAATCTCTTCGGGCTTTATGAGGCACTTGAAACACTGAAGAAAGGAGATAAACCAGCAATTATCGTTGAGGGTAATTTTGATGTTGTCTCAATGCATCAGGCGGGACTGACTTCCGCTGTTGCATCTCTTGGAACAGCATTCACAGAAGATCAGGTGAAGCTTCTCTCCAGGTATGTTCATCGTATCGATCTCATGTTCGACAGCGATGAAGCAGGACAGAAATCAACGGATAAAGCTATCTCGCTTATACATGGAGCAGGGCTTGAGTGTTTTGTTCATAAGCTGACAAAAGGCAAGGATGCATCGGAGATTATCGAGAAAGAAGGCGAAGAAGCTCTTTTTAATGACTTCAGACCATCTCAGAGTGCCTTCCAATATCTTGTCAGTAAAGCCAGTGAAAAGTATAATATAACTTCAGGCAGGGGTAAGTCTGACTTTGTCAGATTCCTTTCGCCATTTCTTCAGTCTACTGAATCTAGTGTCGAAATGGATTCATACATACAGAATCTCTCGACTCTTCTTTCTGTATCGGAAGAATCTATCAGAGCGGATATCTCCTCTGGGAATGAGAGGAGAACGGAGGTGGATGAGAGAAGCATAACACAGGACGCTCCTGGGCGTAGCTTCAACCCTGCAGCGGTTTCGATTGATCTCTTTGCAATGTTATATCTTGCTAATCACAGAGATCTCTTCTCCGAGTACAGGCGCAGGATCAGCTTCGGCGATCTGAAGGACAGGGAAGCCCAGATTATCTACATGGCACTTGAGAATGCCATGCGTAATGATATTACGACGAATGAGATTTTCCTTACTCTTATAAACGATGAGGGCGTGAGAAATATAACCGCAGCCTCTTTTGCACTCGATGAATATTCGGGAGAGGAGAAGAGAAGCGCACTGGATGAAGCCGCAGACCGGATTACCCTCAGAGGAATGGAAGAAAGAAGAGAGGTTCTTCTGAACCAGTTGAAATCATTCTCGGATTCGCTTGATCCTGACCAGATTTCAGAAGCGCTGGAGCGCAAGAAGGAACTGGATCAGAATATAAGCATTTTGAAGAGCGAGCTTTTCGCAGCCAGAGGTAAAGAGGAATAAATGGCAGAACAGGATTTCAGGAATTCAGCTTTCTATAAAGAGCTCCTTGCGTTATCAAGGGAGCAGGGATATGTCACGCTTCTCGATATTGTTGCAGAGATCAAAAAGCATAAGGATGCACCCGGCGATATCGATGCTATCAGCAACGCCCTTAAGGAAGATGGAGTCCAGTATACAGAATCAGAAGATGGTGATCCGGATTTCTCCGAAGAGCCTTCAGAAGAGGATCTCGAGAATTTCGAAGAAGACTTCGATTCAGATGATGCTCTCGATGATACAGCAGATGATGAGGTCGGACCTTCCGACGAGGACCTTGAAAGCATAGAGAATGAAGATGATGACGAGTCCTCGGAAGAGAAGAAGAAAGACGACGATGAGGATGATGACGAGGACGAGGAAGAAGACGAGGAAGAGGAAGAGGAGAATCTGAGCGAGTGGAAAGGAACCGATGATGATACAGAGGTTTCCACAGAGCGCTTCATTGATATCTCATCCGTATCCGAGCATCAGAGCGAGCACAAGGCACATTCCCAGTCCAAGTTCGATACGTCACAGGATGATCCTATAAGGCTTTATCTCAAGGAAATCGGAAACGAGAACCTTCTTACGGGTGAGCAGGAAGTCGAACTTGCCATGCAGATGGAGAAGGGTGCTGACATCGTTAAGTCCGTCATAAGGGAAAGCGGAATACTTATTTCATTCTTCCAGCGTGTAATCGAGAAGATGAACGCGAAGATCGAAGAAGATACTGAGGAGACACTTTCAACTGAAGAGCTGAAGGATTTCCTTTCTGTCCAGAAGAGATACAATGCTGCCTATCGCGATGCACTTGGCAAGGATATACCGAAGGAAATCGAGGAATATGTCGATCTCAAGTCAAGGCTTCTGCTTGCTGGCGACTCACCGGAGCTTACAGAGGATGTACTGAGGCTGAGGGAGGATCTGCTGAACAAGCTTGGCGGTTATCCTGATGAATCATCTCCTCTCTACAAAGGGAAGAAGAGGAGCGATTTCAAGACTCGTGAGGAGTGGATTGAATACTGCCGTTCTAAATCAAGAGAGGAAAGGCTTAAGGCGCTTGATAACAAGCTTGATCAGCTGAAGAAGGAAGAGAACGCCCTCAACCAGAAGATAGCTGAGCAGGTTGCAGAGAAGGATAAGCATTTCCGCGCAGAGCATCCTGATATGAAGGAAGCTGATATCGAGAAGGAAATCCAGCGCATCCACAGACGCGTCAAGGATGACAACAACGCTACCGAGATCGAGCTTGGAAAGAGATACAACGACTTCAGGAAGGAACTCGAGTCCGTTGAAAGCGGTATGTATATACCTGTTTCAGATTGGATTTCCTCGATTGAACTCCAGCAGGAAGAGATTGATGAGCTTACTGATATCTTCCTTCAGGCAAGAGACAGAATCACTGTCTGCAATGCCAAGAAGAAGGAATCTGAGGCAAAGCTCAAGGTATCATCAACGAAGGATCTGAGACAGCTTGGAAGAGATCTTGCAACGAAGACCAAAGCTGAGAAGATCGAGGCTGAGCTCGGACTTTCTGCAGATCAGATCAAGGAAGAGATCAAGGAGCTTCAGCTTACTGAGAAGGAACTGAGGACAATCGAGACTGATTTCGAATGCTCTTCCGATGAGATAATCCAGGCTGTGAAGAATATCCAGATCGGTCAGAGAGTTCTCAAGTCGGCTAAGGACAGGCTTATAAAGGCTAACCTCCGTCTTGTTGTCTCAATTGCAAAGAAGTATACAAACAGAGGTCTTCAGTTCTTCGACCTTGTTCAGGAAGGAAACATCGGACTGATCAAGGCTGTCGAGAAGTTCGAATACGAGAAGGGATTTAAGTTCTCTACATACGCCACATGGTGGATAAGGCAGGCAATTACGAGATCTATTTCCGATCAGGCAAGAACAATCAGAGTTCCTGTTCATATGATTGAGCAGATAAACAAAGTCGTGAGGGAGTCGAGGGTTCTCATGCAGAGCCTTGGAAGGGAACCGACCGACAAGGAAATTGCTGATCATCTCGGATGGCCGGAGGCAAAGGTCAAGAACGTTAAATCCGTTGCAAGAGAGCCTATCTCCCTTGAAACACCTGTTGGAGAGGAAGAGGACAGCGTTCTTTCTGATTTCATCGAAGACAAGGACGCGGAGAATCCTGCAAGCAAGACTTCATTCGTTCTTCTTCAGGATAAGATCAGGGAGCTGCTTTCAACGCTTCCGCAGAGAGAGCAGGAAGTTCTCAGGATGCGTTTCGGACTTGATGATGGATATGCGCTTACGCTTGAGGAAGTCGGTCTTTACTTCGATGTCACCAGAGAGCGTATCAGACAGATCGAGGCCAAGGCGCTCAGGAGACTGCGACACCCGAAGCGCAGCCGCCAGCTGAAGGATTGGAATTGATATAATCTACAGCATTGCTGTAGTCAGGATGGATATAATCCGCTAATATGCGGTACGAGGAGAATCTAGGATATGGCAGAAAACGAGAAGCTTGAATGCCTCAGAAAACTGCAGGATGTACTTCAGGAGAAATTTTCTCTTGAACAGCAGGTTGAGTCACTTCCTGCTGACCTTAAGAGGGAAGAGAGCACGCTTAAAGCTGTTGAGGCGGAGTATGAAGAGCTCCAGAATCTTACAGAGGCTGCAATACAGGATGTAAAGTCCCTCTCAATACAGTATGAGGATGCATTCCAGCAGCGTACGACTTATGAGAAGCAGATGGAATTCCTGTCTACTCAGCGTGAGTATGAGGCTCTTTCAAAACAGCTCGAGGAAGCCAAGGTAGCAGAGCATACGCTTCTTAAGCAGCGCAACAGCAGGACCAAGGAGTCTGAGAAGCTTAAGAAGGATACAGAGGCAAAGGCAGCTGAAGTTGAAGCTCAGAAGGCTAAGGTCGAGGAAGAGCGCACTAAGGTTGATACACAGCTGAGCGGTATCCAGAGCAAGATTGCGGAGCTTGAAGAGAAGTGCCAGGAGATAAAGAACGGTACTATTTCCGATGAGCTTTACGCTAAGTTCTCTAATATCGTCAGAAAGAAGAACGGCCTTGGTGTTGTTCCTGTTCATGGCCAGGTATGTATGGGCTGTGACAGGGTTCTTCCTGTGCAGTTCGTCATCGATCTCAGACAGAAGCAGGAGCACAATGAAATCGATTATTGTCCTTACTGCTCGAGAATCATATGGTATGAACCACTTGATCCAGAGACCGAGAAGAACTATATATTCGAACAGCTTGAGTCCAGAGGTACAGAGTCCAAGAGCTCTCATAAGGAAAGCGCTCAGGAGAGTGATTCTTACGATGAGTCTATGGGCATGGACGGCGGATTCGAGGATTTCTGATAAATTTCAGGTTCCGGAGGTAATCGCGGGAAACCGAGGAAAGTCCGGGCTCCACAGGACGATGGTGCTGGCTAACGGCCAGGAGCAGTAATGCTACGGAAAGTGCAGCAGAGAACAGACCGCCTACGGGTAAGGGTGAAACGGCAGTGTAAGAGACTACCGCCTGGACAGTGATGGACAGGGCTAGGTAAACCCCACCAGGAGCAAGGCCAAGAAGTGATAAGCTGGTCCGGCATTGATCACGGGTAGGCTGCTTGAGCGGATGGGTAACCATCCGCCTAGATAGATGATTACCTAAACAGAACCCGGCTTATCCAGAACCTGATTTTATATATGGGAGGCAGCAATGAGAAAGATTATCTTATCTATCTTGTTGCTGCTTTTTCTCTTTTCATGTTCTGAATCCGATGAAATAGAAGTGCTTTACCGCTCAGGCGACTATGAAGCGGCTCTAGAAAGGAGTAATGAACTCCTTGGTAATCAGCTGTCAGAAAACGCTCTTTACTGGAAGATGCTTTCATCATGGGCACTTTCAATGAATGATGATGCATCGGATGCAGCCTCCCTTTACCTTCTTCTTTATCCTGAAGAGGATGATTCACATCATCTCATGGTCCTTCGTGCTGTGCTTTTACTCGATAACAATAAAGCAAAGGCAATAGAAGCCGGTAAAGAACTTTATTCAGCCTCATTGCTTGGCAAGGCCGGTGCTTCCAGGCTTTATAAGCTTCTTTGCGAAGCTGAAGATCCGATGGCCGATGAATTGTATTCATATGTCAGGCCGCTTCTCACATCAACTGAGAATGCATATCTCTTGATTGATTCCGAAGCCTCTTCTGAGATGATTATCCTTGCTCTTGAAGCAATGTATGAGGATAGGGTAGAGGATGAGCTATATGCTGATGCGCTGAACGAGGCTCTCTTCCTCTTCATGGACAGGAATGAAGAGGACATGATAGTTTCACTTGCTCTTTCCACAGCTCCTGAAGATCCGGAGCTATCAATTACAATAGGCGATCTTCTATATTCCCTCGGCGATTACAGAAATGCTGCTGAATATTGGGCAAAGGGCAGGGAGAAGAGCCCTGAAGGATACCGCATAAGAATGCGGCTCCTCGGTTCCGTTATCTGATTCTCTCTTCTTTCTTCGCCTCTTCCCAGAGATCGTTCATCTCATCGACATGTTCTTTGTTTATTGGTATTCCTCTTTCTGCAGCGAGGTCGAACAGTCTCTGGAATCTTACTTTGACTTTCTCATTACATCTATGTAATGCAACGTTTGGTCTTATCTTCATGAATCTGCAGAGATTTACAACAGAGAAGAGGAGATCACCGAGTTCCATCTCAAGATGATCCTCATCACCCTCAGCAATTGCTTCATTAACCTCTTCTAGTTCTTCTTCGACCTTCGCAACTACACCAGCTGCATCAGGCCAGTCGAATCCGACTTTCTTCAGTTTCTTCTGTATCTCGTAGCTTTCTTCAAGAGGAGGCAGAGAGGAGGGGATATGTGCAAAGAATGATTCAGCTTTATCCTTATGTCCCTCTATGTTCTCCTTCACGCTGTTCCATAGTGAGAGTACTTCTGAAGCATTTTCCGCATGCTCATCTCCGAAGACGTGAGGATGTCTCCTGATGAGTTTATCACAGACTTCATTCACAGCTTCCTCAGGCCTGAAATCCTTGTTCTCATCATGTATATAGAGATTCATGAAGACATTAATCATTATGTCTCCGATTTCCTCTCTTTCAGATTCAATATTCTTTTTCAAGACTCCATCAAGATATTCATAGCTTTCATCTATAAGAGAAATCGTTGTGCTTTTGTTTGTCTGTACACGATCCCATGGACATCCACCAGGTGCTCTCAGTATCGATATAATTGTATAAAGCCTGTCTATAGCTGAAGGAAAATCATTTGCATGTTCTCTATAATTCTCTGTCATGCTTCGATGATAATACTTACAAGCGATATTTAAAACAAAAACAGGGCCATTTTCAGGCCCTGGATTGCTAACACTGAAATAATTAAATTATTCCTTAGCAGCTGATGTTACAGAATTAAGCTTGTCCTGTATCTCAGCAAGTCTCTCTGACTGATACTCAAGATCCTCGCTCATCTTACCAAATGCAACGATTATAAGCGTTGAAAGCCAGAACATGATGAAAATGAATGCTGTAACGATAAGGCTGATAATAAAGCCACCAAATCCCATCTCGTCTGTGAATGCGATAATACAGAAGATTCCAATTATCAGGCAGAGAATAAGTCCAATAAGGAAAAACAGCTTTGCGATACTCTGGATTTTTGATCCAGGATAATCAAGGAAAAATGAAAACATATCAAAATCTCCACGGATATGAATATGTCTAAATAATAGCACTTTTACGATATATATTCATCGATATTACTATGTATAGTTGCAGAAATCCAATGATTATGCTTTATCGAAGTCCATATAGCAGGGAATTAGCAAATTAACTTGTATTTTAAACATATAAGAATATTTTATTAATAAAACATATTTAACCAATTTATTAGATTTTAATTTGAATATTATAAATTATTTTAATTCTTTAAATTTATTTTAATTTAAATATATAAAATATATTAATATCTGTTTTAAATATTCTAATTGACAGAATATACATTATATCCATAAGTTTTTTAACAAAAGACGTATAGATTATTGGCTTTTGAGGCGAAATATGAGGAAATAAACTATTAAATACTATTGATATCTTTTACATATTTAAA
>JADIMF010000053.1 GCA_017694915.1 Candidatus Ornithospirochaeta stercoravium | reverse complement strand
GGTTGTAGCAACCTCATAAAGGGAAATATAATCCACAACGTCATGAGTGCCAGAAAACATGATTTAGGAAAAGATGGTATTTGGTCTCTAGTGCTGTCGCTTGCATTACCAACAGCGCTTGCACAGGCTGTAAACGTTCTTTATGCGATTGTCGACAGAATGTATATCGGACATATTGCCGGTTATGGTGATATAGCTCTTGCAGGTATCGGAGTCGCGGCACCTATAACAACTTTCATTTCTTCTTTCGCAACTCTTATCGGCATGGGAGGCGCCCCGATCATGGCAATGAAGGAAGGCCATGGAGAACATAAGACTGCAGAAAGAATAGTAACAACTGGTTTCTACCTTCTTCTTATAGCCACTGCCGTTCTGACCCCGCTCTTCTTCATCTTCCGCAATCCTATACTCATGGCATTCGGAGCATCCTCAATAACGCTTCCTTATGCGTCCGAATATCTTGGCTGGTATCTATTAGGAACACCTTTTGCTCTTCTCGCCACTGGTCTCAACAACTTCGTAATCAATCAGGGACAGTCAACAAAAGGCATGATATCCGTACTTGTCGGAGCGGCAATGAATATCATTCTCGATCCGATATTCATCTTCGTCTTTAACATGGGAGTTAAAGGCGCCGCGATAGCCACTGTCATATCTCAGCTGGGCTCGATGCTTATCGCAATCATGGCCCTATGTGGCAAGAACACTGCAATTCGGCTCAGATTCCATGGTTTCATGCCATCAATGATAAAGAGGATAATAAAACTTGGTTTGTCCTCTTTTATCATCATCTCTACCGACAGTCTGCTTCTTATTGTCCTCAACGCCATGCTGCAGAAATATGGTGGCCCTGACTATGGTGATATCCTCATAACCTGTTCAACCATCGTACAGAGCTATCATATTCTCGTGACGTATCCTATGGGCGGAATGACTGCAGGATGCCAAGGACTTGTCAGCTACAACTACGGAGCTGGTAACAGCGACAGAGTAAGGAAAAGCTTCAAATATCTACAGATAGTAGTAACGACTTACACCGTCATAATGTTCACGTTCACGATCTTCGGATCTGGTTTATTTGCACGGCTGTTCTCATCCGATGAGATGATAATAAGCCTCTCTGCGAAATACATGTTCATATTCGAATCGATGATCATTCCTCTATCATTCCAGTACATAAACGTAGATCTTATGACAGCACTTGGACAGGTTCACATATCCCTGCCGCTGTCACTAACAAGGAAGTTCTCCTTCATGATTGCCTCAATCGTACTTCCGATGCTCTTCGGAGCTGAATCAGCATTCTTCTCAGAACCCATTTCAGATATCCTCTCTTGTACTATAGGAACGATAATCGTCTACAGATCTCTCACACCTATTCTTGAGAAAAGGGAGAAGGAAGGCCTTTCTTTCTGAAAATCCCCTCGTATAATTTTCTCAGGAGTGAAAGATGAAGGGAACATACTTTCTGGGAAACGGCAGATTCGAAACAAGGGAAATGAAAGAAAGGGAGCTTCTTCCTGATGAGGTTCTTGTAAAAGTCGAAGCCTGCGGAGTATGCGGTACGGATGTACACATCTATCATGGCGACAAAGGTTCAGCGGAAGTGCATCCGCCGGTAATACTTGGACATGAATTCTCCGGAACTGTTGTAAAAACAGGGAAAGATGTAATGAACTTTCCACTCGGAGCACATGTGACAGTAGATCCGAACATCTACTGCGGCGAGTGCAGATACTGCAGGACAGGAAGGAAGCAGTTATGTACGCATCTTGAAGCTTTCGGAGTGACCAGAGATGGAGGTTTTGCAGATTATGCCTATGTTCCGGCCTCTCAGTGCTTCATTCTCAATGATGATGTCTCTTTCCTTTCCGGCGCCATGGCCGAACCTCTTGCCTGCTGTATCCATGGAATTGACAGGATTGAAATAAGACCAGGAGAAAATGTCTGTATCATCGGTGGTGGAATGATAGGACAGCTAATGGTACAGCTTGCGAAGCTGCAAGGTGCATCAAAAGTGATTCTCAGCGAGATTGCCGAGAAAAGAAGGAGCATCGCTCTTGAGACAGGTGCAGATGCAGTAATCAATCCTTCTGCAGAGAACCCAACGGAAGCTATTGAACATATTTTAGGAAAGGATTCTCTAGATGCTGTTATCGAATGTGTAGGCAACGTAAACGCGACAAAACAAGCTTTTGAGATCGCAGCGAGAGGTACCAGAATCCTGCTTTTCAGTGTTCCGAAAGCTGGTAGTGAATACAGCCTAAGCCTGGAGGATGTGTATCAGAAGGAACTCACGATCATGGGTTCGATGATTAATCCTGACACACATCAGAGAGCGGTTGAGCTCATCAACAGCCATCGTCTGATTATTGACAGACTGATTACTCACATATATCCTCACGAGAAACTTGAAGACGCGATAAAGATGCAGATGTCACAGGAATCGATAAAAGTCGTTGTCGGCAGCAATGGAAGCAATGCCGCAATATAGGTTAAAATCAACGAAAAGAGAGGGAAAGATGAGAAAAACTAGAATCATATGCACAATCGGTCCGGCAGTGGATTCCGATGAAATGGTCGAAGCTCTGATAGAAAACGGAATGAATGCCGCAAGGCTCAACTTCTCCCATGGAAGCCATGAGGAGCATAAGGTGAGAATCGACAGAGTAAGAAGAGTTTCCCAGAAACTCGGTGTCCATATCCCTATTATTCTCGATACCAAAGGTCCTGAGATCAGGACGAGGGAATTCAAGGAAGGAAAGGTCATTCTCAAGGAAGGAAGCACATTCACCCTTTATGCTGACAAGGACAAAGAAGGCGATGAGAATGGTGTTTCAATCACATATCCATACCTTGCAGAAGACGTGGAAGTAGGAACCACGATTCTCATAGATGATGGTCTTTGCTCGCTTACCGTAACGGAAATCAATGGCTGTGATATCGTCTGCAGAGTCAATAACACATCAAAGGTATCGAATCATAAATCAATCAACATTCCTGGTGCTGATATCGACCTTCCTTTCATTTCTGAGACGGACAGAGCAGATCTCCTTTTCGGAATCGAGGAGGATATCGATTATGTCTCAGCTTCATTTACAAGAACTGCTGATGACCTCAAGAGGATGAGAAAGCTTCTCAACGTAAACGGCGGAGAGAAGATAAAGATCATTGCGAAGATTGAGAACAGAAGCGGTATCAACAATCTCGATGCGATTCTTGAGATTGCAGATGGAATCATGGTTGCCCGTGGAGATATGGGTGTAGAGGTTCCATTCAAGGAGCTCCCTGCTATCCAGAAGATGATCATCTCCAAGTGCTATCAGAACGGAAAGATCGTTGTGACGGCTACACAGATGCTTGAATCGATGACAGAGCATTCACGCCCGACAAGAGCTGAGGTATCCGATGTAGCTAATGCTATATACGATGGAACAACATGCACGATGCTCAGCGGTGAGACAGCAGCTGGAAAGTTCCCGATTGAGGCTGTCCGTACAATGGCAGAAATCGCAGAGTACACAGAGAATCAGATTGATTACAAGGAAAGATTCTTCGAGCATCAGGTCAACATGTCCACAGGAATTCCTGAGACAATCGCAAGCGCAGCTGTGGATTCATCATTCCTTCTGGATGCAAAGGCTATTATCTGCATGACTGCAACAGGAAGATCCGCATGGCTTGTATCCTCACAGCGTCCGCAGTCTCCGATCATTGCCTGCGTAACAGACCAGAAGGCCGTAAGACAGCTCAATCTCGCCTATGGCGTACAGGCATACCTTGCACCGTTTACGGAGGACAAGGAGAAGATGAGGCAGCAGTCGATTGAGATTGCACTGAAATCAGGTGTCATAAAGAAGGAGGAGCTTGCAATCATCGTTGCAGGAACCGTACCTGGTTATCAGTACGCTGATTCAATGCAGATATCGAATATATGAGACTTCTTCCCTGCTTCACTGAGGCAGGGATTTGTTTTCCATTCTTCTGAGCTCGGGGAATACTATGTGCCTCATTGTTAGGTAAGCGGCAAGTCCCCCGATTACATTGCTTATGGGCTCTGCAAGCATTACGCCATTTATACCGAAGAAATATGGAAGGATGATTGTAAGAGGCACAACGATTATTACTTTCCTGAAAAGAGAGAAGAACACTGCCTGCCCAGCCTTTCCGAGCGCGACGAATGTCTGCTGCCCGGAGCTCTGGAATGCCATGAATACAAACCCGAAGAAATAGATATGCAGCGCCGATACAGCTGCATTGATCATCGCCTCATCCTGAGTGAA
>JADIMF010000052.1 GCA_017694915.1 Candidatus Ornithospirochaeta stercoravium | reverse complement strand
CCATCGGATGACCTTTGAAGTGAGCAAGCACAAGCATCGAATCGTAATTGAGGATATTCTTGCCAAGAACATTCTTCTTCAGCACCTTGCCATTCGGGATATCCCACACGACATCCGGGCCTTCTGCATCCATGAGATCAACGTTGAAATACTTCATCCACCCATGCTCCTTCAGAAGCTCAAGATGCGACTCTGTGTTATCTCTGACACCACCGGAAGCATCTCCATATGCTGTGTTGCATTCAACAATCGTCCCATGAAGCTTATCAACCATAGGTTTCCAGAATTCAGGATGAAGATAATTCTGATTTCCCTTCTCTCCTGAATGAACCTTCACAGCAACTTTTCCTGGAAGTTCAATTCCCAGTTTCTCATAAGCCTCAACAACCTTTTCCGGTGTAATTTCTCTTGTAAAATAAACTTTTGCTTTCATATCTCCTCCTGAAACCTTATGTCACTGAGCCATGATTCAAGATCTGAGTCGATACTCCGGGTATTCACTCTCTTCCCTTCGAGAACGACAGCATCCGGCTCAAGCTCCCTTATGCTTCTTACAGCGCCTGCTATACCGCTGCTGCCGCTTGTACAGAATGGAGCGATAGCCTTTCCTGCAAAATCATAGCTATCGAAGAATGTATAGAGCGGCTTCGGCATCTTCCCGAACCAGATTGGGAATCCTACGAAGACTGTATCATACTGAGAAAAATCCAGAGATAGCGCCTCTATTGCAGGCCGTACGCTATCATCAGCATCCTCTCTTGAAGTACGTGAGTCGCTGTCTGTGTATCTCAGATCGTCATCCATATATGGCTCTGCTGGGATAATCTCCACACACTCTGCACCAATCATCTCTGAGAGAGCATCAGCAACCCTCTCGGTATTTCCCGTTGCGGAAAAATACACGACGACAGCATTTCCAGATGCTGTATTATCCGCAAATGCACATGAAATAAGCATTGCAACAGCAATAATCAGAACAGCAAATCTTTTCACAGCTACTACTTATAAGCTCTTCCCGAGTTCATATGCCTTCTCCACGTATGGAGATGACTTTGTCATCATTACACTCCCACAGCCTTTACCAAGAATCATTCCGATATCCTGGAAATTCATATATCTGCATAGCGTATGGTAATGGTTCGCGATATCATTCATCGTCCAGTCGTTGCTGTCCCAAGCAGCTACAATAAGAGCGGTCTTCAGATGTTTTGCTGAGAGGCGCGTCGTAAAACTGTACCAGCGGTCTATCGTCATCTTCAGCTGTGACGAGAACCCGTAATAGTACAGCGGCGTGACAAACACAACCATGTCAGAAGAGAGCATCAGATCTCTCAGCTTCTCCATATCATCTCTCTGGACACAATCCCCATTCATGCCGCATCTGCCACAGCCAAGACATGGATGAATATTGCTATGAGCGGCATCGAACACAGTGACCTTGTGGCCTTTCTCTTCTGCACCCTTTATGAAAGAAGAAGCAAGAAGATTCGATGAACCATTCTTATGAGGACTGCTTTCCACAACTGTTATATTCATTTCACCACCTCATCTGCGTATGAATGCCATATCCTGAGCACTTTCATCGGGGAGATATCTCTCTGCCGTCATGTGCAGATCATATTTCTCCCGCAGTGCCGCTATTTCCTTCATCATCGGGCTCCGATGATGCTCATCAAGCGCTTTCTGATCTCTCCATGCATCGATGAGAAGAACCGTTTCAGGATCTGAGGCGGAGAAGAAATATTCATATCTTTCATTTCCATCCTCCTCACGGACCATGTCAGCAATACCGCTCTTCTCCATTTCTTCCACAAAGCGTCTTGCATTGCCGTTCATACCTCGATAATAAAGATTCATCACGATCATGGCTTTCAGATGATATCCTCCGTTACCCGTCCATTGAGAAGCTTTCCGTTCTCAATATTCAGCTCCGGATACTTCTTCTCGAGATCTTTGACAGCATACGGAAGCGTACTGCCTCCCGAAGTGGCGAAGATGACAATTCTCTTTCCCTTAAGATCGCTCTTTTCAATGAATGTATTGATGATTCTCGGAGCAACACCCCACCAGATAGGAAAACCGATATAAACGGTATCATAGGAAGAGAGATCCGGAAGATTGCCTTTTATCGCAGGACGCGATGACTCATCCTGCATCTCCACAGAACTCCTGCTCTTCTTATTCCTCCAATCGAGATCTTCATCTGTGTAGATTTCCTCGGGAACAATCTCATACGTATCAGCACCAGAAACTGCAGAAAGCGCTTCTGCAGCTTTCCTTGTAACACCACTTGCTGAGAAAAATGCAATCAGCTTCATTTGACTCCTCCTTGTTTTGAGAGAAAATCGATAATCGCTTTATAAGCAATCTCGTATACAGAAGTCTTTCTTGGCACTATGCCAGCTTTCTTCATCGCCTTGTTCTGCTTGTCTGTAGGATGAACATATGGATAGATTCCATACATCAGAGGAAAGAACTTATACACGAAGTCGCTTTTCTCATCCTCTGTCATCTTTGGAAAGAACTTTGAAAGACAAGCGAGGACAAGATCCATTGACCTGCCATAGATGAGCTTGAACTCTACAAGCTTCTCTTCCCTGCTGTGCTCCTCAATCTCATAAAGATTCATGCAGAGAATCTTCATCATCGTCTCCCTCTTTTTTAGAGTGGAAGCAAGAGCATCTGCAAATGATTCAGTATCAAGAGACGCGTTATCATCACGAAGCTTTTCAAGCGAACTGCACCATTCGGAATATTCATCACCAAGAAGCGCGAGAAATATCTCCTCCTTGGTCTGGAAATAGTTATATATCGCAGGTCTGGAAAGGCT
>JADIMF010000051.1 GCA_017694915.1 Candidatus Ornithospirochaeta stercoravium | reverse complement strand
TTCATCATCATCTCCTTCGCTCTGTTCCTCATGGTAAAGGCATTCAACAAGCTTGCAGAGGCAAACAAGAAGAAGGAAGAGGCAGCAAAGGCAGCTGCACCGGCAACGCCACCAGCACCTCCTGCAGATATTCAGCTTCTTACGGAAATCAGAGATCTTCTCAAGAAGCAGAACTGAGACATGGCTCCAATCGGAGCCATTTTATTTTACTCGACATTGCAGTTATCTTCTGAGCATGATCATCAGAGATATCGAAGTCAGGAGCGTTCTGACAAAATCGAATCTGCCCGTTGCAGATTATTCAGTGAATCCATATATAGGGTGTGCTCATGGCTGTAGATACTGTTATGCCTCATTCATGAAGAGATTTACGAATCACACGGAGCCTTGGGGTGAATTCGTTGATATCAAGCATTGGCCTGAAATAAAGAATACAACGAGATACAAAGGCAAGGAGCTCTTCATCGGCTCTGTCACTGATCCTTATCAACCAATTGAAGAGGAAGAGAAAAGAACAAGAGCGCTTCTTATGCAAATGCAGGGAAGCGGATGCAAGATAAGCATCGCGACCAAATCAGATTTGGTATTGAGGGATCTCGATCTCATAAAAACCTTCCCGGATGCAAGGGTTTCCTGGTCGATAAACACTCTCGATGAATCATTCAGAGATGAGATGGATAATGCGGTCAGCATTGAACGAAGGCTTGATGCTATGAAGGCCTTCCATGATGCAGGAATCCGTACAACCTGCTTCATCTCCCCTATCTTTCCAGGTATCACGGATGTGAAGGAAATCATTCTAAGGGCAAAGGACCAATGCAACCTCATCTGGCTTGAGAACCTCAACTTAAGAGGCGGTTATAAGAAGACGATTCTCGACTGGGTAGCACAGCAACATTCTGAACTCGTTCCCCTTTATGATGATATCTACATGAAGGGAGACAGGCGTTACTGGGAGACTCTGGATGAAGAGATGAGAGAGTTTGCAGAGCAGGAAAACCTACCCTATGTGCGGAATGATGATTCGATGAGAAGAGCATTCTCCGAACCTCCTGTAATAGTCAACTATTTCTATCATGAGGAGATAATCCCATCAGCAAGGAAAAGAGCCATTAACAGGCAATAAACGTAGCATATTGATGCAATGATTTATTCGGAATATATGATATATCAATAATTGATTTATCAAGGATTAATATATGAGATTAACGCTCAATCAGCTTCTGTTCAGGACATCACAGGCTAAAGATGAAGTACTCCTTCCTGTTCTCACGGAACTAGGACTTGGAAGAGGTCAGCCGAGGATACTCACATACCTTCTTGATCATGAATCAGGAACACAGAATGAAATCGCAAACTATTTTGAAGTTGATCCGGCATCTGTTTCCCGGATGGTGGAAACTCTCAGGAAAAATGGATTCATCACAAGAACTGCAATCGAAGACTGCAGGCGTTCAAACAAACTTGAGCTGACTGACAAAGGAAAGAGTACGGCTGAAATCTGGAGAGAGAAATACAGGGCACTTGAGAGCAAGCTGCTGGCTGGTTTCTCGGAAGAGGAAAAGCACCAGCTGGAAGAACTGCTTCAGCGTGTTCTTGATAACGCAAGAAAAGGATCCGGCAATGAATGATTTCAGGAAGCTCCTCTCCTATCTGGGACCTTACAGAAAGGACATAATAGCGGCATGCCTGCTGATCATCATAGAAACAAGCTTTGAGCTCATCATACCTACGATGATGGCAGATCTTATCGACAATGGTGTTTCTGAAGGAAATACGGCATACATGCTATCAAAAGGACTGCAGATGGCACTCTGTGCACTGCTTGCTCTTGCTACTGGACTGACATATGCGCGCTTTGCGGCGAGAGCCGCTTATGGCTGGGGTGCCAGAATAAGGGAAAGCGAATATGAAAAGCTGCAAAGATACGCATTCTCAAACATCGACAAGTTCGAGACAAGTTCACTTGTAACACGCATGACCAGTGATATCACAGTGATGCAGAACACGATAAACAATGGTCTGAGACCGCTAGTAAGAGCACCCGTGATGCTTGTTCTTGGTGTTATATTCTCCTTCTCAATGAATGCGGAGCTTGCAGTAGTTTTCCTCATCATGGTTCCGATACTCGGAATCGTGCTTTTCTCAATAGTACGCCATGTCGCTCCGATGTACTCAGTACTCCAGTCTACCGTGGATAAGCTCAATGGAACTGTCGAGGAGGATGTAAGAGCGATACGTACGGTGAAGGCATTCGTAAGAGAGGAGAAGGAAGAAGATAAATTCGGAGATGTGAACGGCAAGCTCAGGAATATCGCCACAAGAACGAATAGGACAGCAGTTCTTAACATGCCGTTCTTCCAGCTGATGATGTATATATGCGTGCTCTGCCTGATGTATTTCGGCGGAACGATGATACTATCGGGAACACTTCAGGTAGGAGAACTCACCGGCTTCCTCAGCTATGTGATGCAGGTTCTCAATTCAATGATGATGCTCTCAAATGT
>JADIMF010000050.1 GCA_017694915.1 Candidatus Ornithospirochaeta stercoravium | reverse complement strand
ACAGAAGCTTTCAGAAGCGATTATTCTCCAGCTTTCATAAAGAAATGGCTTATTGTATTTATAAGACGTTTCTTCCAGCAGCAGTTCAAGAGAAGCTGCCTTCCGGATGGTCCAAAGGTTGGTACGGTTACACTATCTCCTAGATCAGACTGGAGAATGCCGTCAGATGCTGTTTGCGATGCATGGATGAAGGATGCAGAGGAAATAAAGATAGCGGAAGAATCCTGATGGTTTCAGTGAAATTGCAGAGGATTTGGTAACATTTTTGATAACAATCCTCTGCTGTGTCTTTATGAAAAATTATTAAGAAATTGAAATAACTACTTATTTAGCAATGAATTATGAGTTATCCCCGGGACGAGACTCGAACTCGTACGGCATTGCTGCCAAAGGATTTTAAGTCCCTTGTGTCTACCATTTCACCACCCGGGGATACCTAGCTATATTACCTCATTCCTGCGTTTCAGGAAAGATAGCCCATCATACCTTCCGAAGCTCTTATTCCGGAAGCCCATGCTCCTGTTATACCGCGGCTTGTGCCAGCACCATCTCCAGCAAAGTATACAGATGGTACAACCTGGAAATGCTCGTCCTTATACTCAGGCTTATTCGCATACAGCTTGATTTCAGGATAATACATGATTGTCGATGGATGAAGGATTCCCGGGATAATCGTATCGAGCTTCTTCATACCAGACCATATGTATCTGAGTATCTTCGAAGGCATTGCCAGCGATATATCCGACGGACAGCAATCTCTGAGCGATGGCTCGAAATCATATAGGTCATCATTGAATGTCGCACTCTTGGATCTCTTACCCATCCTGAAATCACCAACGCGCTGCATGAGCGGCCTTCCGCCTCCCATGAGAGCTGCCATGACGCCGAGATGCTCAGCAAACTCCTGTCCTGAAGCAAGAGGTTCTGTAAATCTTACAGTCTTGAGTATAGCAAAGTTCACAAGGCCATTGTTCTTTGCTGCATCAGGTGCGTATGCGTGTCCATTTACCGAATACCATATATCACCGCGCTCTGTTACGTATTTTTCCTTTACGACATGTGCATTGCCACTGTTCGTACAGAATGTGCGTACCTTCTCGGGAAAATAGAATTTCGGATCATAGTAATCCTTTACGATAGGATAGTGCTCAATCCTTGTCTCGACTCTAATTCCAACATCAAGGATGTTGTCCATATACTTCACACCGAGCTGCTGCATGACATCCTGAAGGAAGTGGAAGCCATGGCGTCCTGGTGCGATGAGGATTGTCTTGTATCCTATTTCTCTCAGATCGGTTGTTATGAATTTCTGCTCGTTGTTTATTGAGAGCATCTCCTCCTTGAGGGAGATATCAACACCGCTGTCTCTCAGACGCTGCAGAAGCTCCTGTATGAGCCTTAAACCGCCATCTGTTCCGAGGTGTGTCTGCTGTATCTCAAGAAGCGAGCAACCAAGCTTTTCAGCTCTCGACTGATAAATCTCTATATTCGACTTAGGAAGAATCGATGGCTTGAGGAATTCCTTTACTTCCTCAAGGTACTTATTGGCAACATCTTCCTTCCAGTATTCAAAAGGAAAACCAATAGGGTATGTGAAATTCATCTTGCAGTCATTTCTCATACCACCCGTTGATACCGGTGCCTTATCTATCATCAGAATCGACGCATCTTTCTTCTTTTCGAGAAGAGAGAAAGCTGCCCCCATTCCAGCAGGTCCTGTTCCGACAATGATTACATCGTATTTTTCCATCTTTTGCTCCCATATGATTATGAAGCATGCTATAATATTTGAAAAGAGGTTAGGGACAATTCAATCCCGAATAAAGATTTATTGATTATATTCCCAGTACGGAGTATATTTTTATACATGAAATACATAGATGTCAAAGAAGCCTCCGCTAAGTGGGGGATATCAGATAGGAGAATCAGGCTTCTCTGTACCCAGGGAAGGATTGATGGAGCAATAAAGCTTGGCTGGTCCTGGACAATTCCAGCTGACACTCCGAAACCAAGGGATGGAAGAGTCCTGAGACGTTATCGTACTGTGGATATCAGGCCGGGTAACGTAGATGTTGAAGCAATTGATAACCTGAAGCTTTCCCATCCTGTGGATTCATCGCTTTATGATTCAGCCGCTTTCAGAAATATCATCAGGGAGAGCGTTGAGACCCTGCTTTCATATGATGAGGCGTTCATCGATGACAGGGATGTCAGGGCGATACTCGCAGGGCGTGTTGTGCCATCAGTTCCTCTTGAGCTTCATCTGGCAATACTTAACTTCCGCTCCGTGCTTTTCTCACAAGTAAGGAATAAGGAGAGATGGTGCGAGAAAGATCTCCGCGATATGAGAGTACGCCTGATGCAGGGCATCGATGATGAGAATGCCGCTGAATACAGAAAAGGCTATGCGGTCTATCCTCCGCGCGATGGAGAAAACCCTGCGGTTCCTGATCAGATGGAGACTGTGCTGATGCAGTACGAGAACTCCTGGAGGAATATGCACCCTGTAATCTCTGCAGTCCTTCTCTATGCTGCAATGCTCCGTGTTGTACCGTATGAGGATTATAAGTCGATGTTCTCATACCTCGTACTCTCTGGTGAACTTCTCAGAAATGGCATTCTTCCCCCTCTTTTCTCAAAGGGAGATGCTGAGGAAGCAAAAGCTGCATTCCTCCTTGCTGCGAAGAGGGGAAACTATGAGGATTTCACGCACTTCATAGAGCGTAAGATCCATGATTCTTACAAGGCACTTGAAAATGTATGACAAACTGATCAGAAATGCTTTGATATACGATGGTACAGGCAAGGCTCCATATAGGGCAAATGTTGCCTTGTTCGGAGACCGCATAGCATTCATCGGAAATGAGCGTATCGCCAGGGCAAAGGATGTAATCGACGCGAGCAATCTGATACTCACTCCAGGTTTCATAGACATACATACCCATACCGATCTCCTGATTCTTTCCGATCCTGATATGTCTCCGAGAATCAATCAGGGAATAACCACGGATGTGACAGGAAACTGCGGCATAGGTGTGTTCCCATCATCTGGCGATGAACTTAAAAGCGCTGTAAGTGATGTGCTCGGAGAATGGAAAGACTGGGGCTGGGATGATTATCGTTCGTATAAGAAGTATGCAGAGAAGAACGGCATTGCGACAAATGAGGCATTCCTTGTGTCCCATACAGCACTCCGGCTGAAGGCGCTTGGCGGCAATGCAGGGCGTAGTGCAACAGATGCAGAAATAGAAGTGATGTGTTCGCTTCTCGATGAGCTTCTTTCTGAAGGCTGCTGGGGATTTTCGACAGGACTATATTACGCACCTTGCGTGTTTGCGGAAAGAAAAGAGCTAATAGCACTTCTTAAGGTTGTTAAAAAACATGACAAGCTCTTTGCCGTCCATCATAGATGTGAGGGGAATGACGTGCTGGAGTCTCTTTCTGAGGTTATTGAAGCAGCAAGGGAGACTGGTGTTCGTCTTGAGGTTTCCCATCTCAAGGCCATCGGTGTGAGGAATCAGGATAAGGTGCCTCAGATGCTTGAGATGATCGAGAGGGCGAGAAGAGATGGCGTTGATGTGAAATTCGATCAGTATCCATATACATTCGGTTCGACAAGCCTCTTTTCGCTTCTGCCACCTCACATTCTTTCACTTTCACGATTTGAGCAGCGTCTTGCGCTCTCTCTTGAGAATGAAAGGGAAGAGCTGAAGAAAGAAGTTATGAATCCCGATGGCTGGGACAGTATCTACGAGATGGTGGGGCCGGAGAATATCACGGCACTGTACCTTGAGGGGCACAAGGAATACTCGGGGCTGACGCTTTCAGAGATAGGAAAGGAGCGGAAGAAGGATCCGCTTGATGCTCTTTTTGATATCCTTTCGGAAGAGACAGGTCTTGCTGTCATGACCGACATCACGGAAAGCGAGGATAATCTGAGGCTTATCATGAAACATCCACTTGCATCATTTGGTTCTGATTCCCTCTATTCTTCCCCGATTCCACATCCCCGCTCATACCATGGGACTGTCGAATATCTATCGAAGTTTGTTCTCGATGAGCATATTCTCCCTCTGGAGGAGGGCATAAGGAGAATGACAGGTGAGAATGCCGAGAGGGTAGGCCTGAAATTCAGAGGACTTGTGAAAGAGGGATATTATGCTGATCTTCTTCTTATCTCTCCTGAGAATCTTCGTGTCAATTGTGACAGGAACGAAGGTATCGAGATGGTGATGGTTAACGGAGAGATAAGAAAGAGAGGAAATGAGATAGCCGGAAGACGCTCCGGCATGATTCTCTAGGCTTCGTCGAAGGAAGCGATGAAATCGCGGGTGCGCTGCATTTTCGGATCGAGGAAGAGTTCCTCCGGCGCACCTTCTTCCACTATTACACCACCGTCCATGAAAATCGCGTAATCTGAAATCGCGCGTGCAAAATTCATTTCGTGCGTTACGACAGCCATTGTCATCTTCTCTTCCGCAAGCCCTCTGATTACCTTGAGTATTTCCCTGGTAAGCTCAGGATCGAGTGCGGATGTGGGTTCATCGAAGAAGAGTATCTCAGGATCAAGAGCGAGGGCTCGTGCTATCGAGACACGCTGCTGCTGTCCACCTGAGAGCTGGTATGGATAGGCCTTTGCCTTATCCTCAAGCCCCATTTTCCTCAGCAGCTGCATTGCCTTTTCCTCCGCCTCTTCCTTTCCTCTTTTCAGCACAGCTCTCTGCGCTTCCGTGATGTTCCTCATGACAGTGAAGTGAGGGAAGAGGTTGAATGACTGGAACACAAGACCCGTCTTGAGACCAATCTCACGTTCTTCCTTCGTTCCTGAATAGACGCTTTTTCCGTCAACGCTCCTGAAGAGCGTTCTTCCTCCGATCTCCAGCGTACCATCATCTGCTTTCTCAAGCTGTGTGATGATTCTAAGCGTTGTCGACTTCCCGGAACCGGATGGCCCTATGATGGAAAGCACATTGCCTTTCTCGATGGTAAATGATATGTCACGGAGAATCTCATTCTCCCCGAAATTCTTTCTCAGTCCTTCAAGTCTCAGCATCGTTTCCATAAGATCACCTGTAATAACCGAGCTTCTTCTCTCCGAGGGAGAACAGACGGGATACTATATAGTTCATTACGAAATAGAAAACACCGGCAATGAAAATAGGAACAGTGGAGAATTCTCTGGATGAAGCGGTTTGAGCAACTCTGAAAAGCTCCGCAACGCCTATTGTCTGAGCCAGAGCGGTATCTTTTACAAGCGTGATGACCTCATTGCCGAGAGCAGGGAGGATTCTTTTTATTACCTGCGGAAGGATTATTACGAAGAATGTATATACTTTCGAGAATCCCAGCACCTTCGCGGCCTCGTGCTGACCACGGTCGATTGACTGCAGGCCAGAACGGTAGATTTCCGCAAAGTATGCACTATAGTTCACGACGAACGCCACGATGCACGCCGTGAACCTGTCATATGAAGCTCCGAATATATAGAACGGAGCAAAATAAAAGAATATGAGCTGAAGGATAAGCGGGGTCCCTCGCATTATCTGGATGTAGAAGTCGGTTATCCACCTAATCGGTTTGATTCTCGTCATCTTTCCTTTCGCTACCACGAATCCCAGCGGAAGGGAGAAGAGCAGCGTAAGGAAGAAGACCTTGAGGGAAACAACCGTTCCCTCCAGCATCTGCAATATCAGGCCCTGCATATATCCTTATTTTCCTACTACTGTGATGTCGGTTCCGAACCAGTCTGCCGAGATTTCAGCAAGCGTTCCATCAGCGGCCATTGCCTCAAGCTCGCTGTTGACCTTGTCTCTCAGAGCAACATCGTTCTTTCTGAACCCGATAGCATACTCTTCCTCTGTAAGGGTTTCGTCAAGCACTCTGAAATCCTTCCCTGAAGTCTGGATGGAGTAATTTGCAACAACAAGATCCATGACAACACCATCAACACCTCCGATCTCAAGATCCATAAGAGCTGTGAGGTTCTCCTTGAACTCTACAACTTCCTTAAGTGATTCCTTGAATCCTTCAGTATCGTCTATAGCTTCCTGAGCAGATGAACCAGCCTGGACTCCGATGGACTTTCCAGCAAGATCTGCAAGTGTATTGTATGGACTATCTGCGCGTACCACGACAACCTGTGCATTCCTGAGATATGGCTCGGAGAAGATCATGACCTTCTCTCTCTCCGGTGTGACGGTAAAGCCATTCCATATGCAGTCGATGTTTCCCGTTGCAAGCTCCTGCTCCTTCGAGTTCCAATCGATAGGCTGTGTTACGAGCTCAACACCCATTCTGGATGCAACTTCGCGTGCCGTATCGATATCGAAACCGACTATTTCGTTGTTCTCATCCCTGAAGCCCATAGGCGGGAAGGAATCATCGAGACCGAGAATGAATGTGCCTTTTGCGACAACGTCGTCAAGAGATGTATCTCCCTTGCTTTCAGCCGCACCAGCTGCTGCAAGAGTAAATGCCATAAGCGAAACAAGTAAAAGGGTAAGAAGTCTTTTCATAAATCTCCTCCAAGGAAAGTATAACGTTTAGAGTCACAAGAGAAAATACATAAGAAGTGCATTTCTATGCAATTTTTTGCATATTAATATTGTGAAGAATGTGAAGAAGAGAATCTTTCGATGTGCTATCATGAATAAAATGGAAGCAATTATAGTTTCTCTGCTTTCAGGGATCATCATATGGGCCATGATCAAAGATGGCGGAAGGAAGTAACCGGATGAAGCGTGTTGACTACAAAGCGGGAAAGAGCGGAGTGCCTTTCTATGGATATATTCATGAGGATTTCACTGAACTCGGGGGGATGTATAAGGAACGTCCCGCTGTCATAGTCCTTCCTGGCGGAGGGTATATTAAACTCTCTCCCCGTGAAGAAGATCCTGTTGTCTTCTCGCTTTTTGCCAGAGGTTATAACGTGTTTGTCCTGCGTTACAGTGTCGGCGACAGGATTGCTTCTCCGTCTTATCCTGAAGAGGAAGTGGCGGCTGCAGTATCCATTCTGAAAGAGAGAAGCAGAGAACTTTCCATAATGTCTAACGCGATATTCACGCTAGGTTTCTCCGCAGGAGGGCATGCTGCGGCATCTGAAGCATGCCATTGGGAGAAATTCGGAGAAAAGGCAAGGCCTGATGGTGTCATCCTCTGCTATCCGGTTATAACAATGGGAGAGAAGGGGCATCAAGGCAGCACGGACAGCCTTACACATGGAAATGCTGCTCTTATCTCATATTATTCCCTTGAAACGCAGGTAAAGGAAACCATACCTCCTGTATTCATCTGGCATACAGCTTCCGATGCTTCCGTTCCAGTAGAGAATTCGCTTATGTTCGCTTCCTCTCTGATTGAGCACAATGCGAAGCTTGAGATGCATATTTTCCCGAATGGCGTACATGGACTTTCAACAGGAAAAAGGGAAGTAGGCAAGGAGGAGAAGAGGGTTCAGTGCTGGATGGATCTGGCATGCTGTTTTGTTGAGGAACTTACTGGATTCCGAGGGTGAGATGAAAAAGGCATTGCTATTGGTATTATGCATTTTCCTTATGCTGCCCATAGCTGCCGATTCTTATTCTCTCGATGCCTTCATTTCCGGTGTTTCAAATGGTGTGAAAGGCTTCGGCCTTGGGCTTTTTCCTCTTGGAACCACCTTTGGTTTCGAGAAGTACATACAGCTCTTTGAGGGAGAAAGCAAGGCGGAATTCCAGATAGAACTAGCCTTTGCCTTCAATAACAGGACTCTTGATAGCAATTATGATTACCTGACAGGAAGACCTGTATGGGCGATGAGCAGCGAGGAGCGGAGGAATGCTTCTGTGTTTGGAAATGAAGCATGGGGAGATCGCTCGCTTTCATATTTCAATCCACGATCGGATATCGACATATATCTTGATCAGGGGTTCTGGAAGAATCCTCTTTATGATGAAGGAACGCTTTTCAATATCAAGGTGGGACTAAACGCTCGCTATGCGATGAGTCTTGAGGAAGTTTCGTATTCCCTCCCCGGACATGGTGGGCTTTCATCGCCAGTGTTTGTCTATGGCAATGGCGGTGTGAGAGCTCCTTTCGATGCCCCTCTCCCTGCATATCCATGGCTTTCAGGTTCCAGAAATGTCTATACCGATTATCTATATCTCCAGCTGTCTCTCAATATGGACAGGGATACGCCCACCGATGCCGAACCTGAAGAGGGCCTTTCAGTGGATTTCCTCCTTGAGTACGGGCCGTGGTGGTTATTGAACAACATCACACCTGAAGGTATTCAGAGCGATTTTGTCAGGGCGGTCCTCTATTCAGAGCAGAAGATGGAGATCTTCTCGGTCATGCAGGATAATGGCTGGTACTGGGTTAATATGTATGTAGGGCACTCTGATAATCTCAGCTATGTTTGGGGTTCTGCCATACCGGAGAACAAGCTTACGACAGACAGGCTCAGAGGAACGCTGCAGGACAGAGTCTGGGTCCATTTCACCGGTCCTCAGTTCATGGCAGGTGATTGTTATACCAATATAGAACTGAATCTGTATAATACCCTCATGTTCGGAGGTGTTGCGAATGAAATGGATGGAAGAACCAGGGCTGTTGAGCTTCAGACAGTATTCACCGCACGCTTCCAGCTCAAGCTTTTCGGATTCATAAGAGTAGAGTATCAGGTGGGATATGATTTCATACAGGGCATCTGGCCTGACAGGCCGAGATGGTGGCAGAATTCAGGTATATCCTTCTATGTATCGATTTAGGAGAAACGCATGAAGAGAATCATTCTTTCGGTAATCATTTTCCTACTTTCCGTTTCTCTCGGTGCAATAGGCTTTGGATACCATGTCTTCGATATCCGTACAGAACCTGAGTTCGCTGAAGGAATATTCCCCACATCGGTGAAGTACCAGTTCAATTTCCCAGTCCCTGATCTCATCGAGAACTGCAAGACAGAGTTCGCGTTCCGTCTCGATAACGGTCTTGTCTACAGGACGCTCAGACAGGATCCTGTAACAGGTGAGTACTATGCAGAGAATCCCTCTCTTTATGATTTCCCCCATGAATACACTGTCCATTTCGATGAGTTCAATCTGTTCTTCGCACAGGGCTTCGTGGATACATCTTTCTCCGATAACGATCTCATAACCCTGTTCTTCTCAATCGATGGTCGTTTCGAGATGGCTTTTGAACGTCTGTCATGGATGAAGAGTGAATCAGAGACAGCAGGTGTGTTCTGGGATGAGCATGGCAATTATCGGTTTCCTTCAGATTCTTTTCTTCCTGGAGCTCCAGAGCTTTCCGATGACAGATCGATGTTCCAGACATCGCTTACCTTCGGTCTTAAATTCGATTACATGCGCGATTCTGTCACGAGAAGGGATGGAATAAGGGGCGGATCATATTTCAGATATGCACCGTCTTGGATGCTCCTGACCGATGGATCCGGAGATTTCGCGCTCTGGTGGAATGAGATAGAAGCTTCATATACGCTTTTTGATGAGCCGATGGCAACTGATGAGGGGCTTTCATGGTTCAGCATCGTGCTTGACGACAAGCTTGTCTATCGCTTCATCTCAGGGGAAAAGGTGCCTCAGTATGCCGCAGGGGGTGAGATGTGGGGACCGGACGTCCCGATGAGCCAGCATGCGATAACCAACCGTCTCTCCATTACATTCTACGGACCTCAGATAAAAAGCCGGGATACATATCCATCCATCACGATATTCTGGGATCTTGGCTGGGGACTTGGAAAGCGGCTGAATTCAGTCGAGCCAGTGAGAATCAGCGAATCGGTCGGAAGCTATGGCATAAGATGCTGTTTTGTGATCGTGGGTATCGCAGAGTTCTATTATGAGATAGGATGCTCATATGATCCTGTATTCAATGAGGATCCATACGTTGAGCAGAAGTTCGGGTTTTCGGTAGGTATATGATGAGAAGGATACTGGCTGTTCTGTTATTCATCTGTATTCCAATCACTCTCAATGCTGCAGCTGAGTCGTATCTTTCAGCTGCATTGGGCTGGAGCTATGATACGAATTCCTTCTCATCTCCTTATCCTGTAGGATATGATCCTGAAGATGGTTATCCGAATGGAGGAAGCTATCTTAAAAGGCACAATATTATCCTTTCGGTGGATTATGATCTCTATTTCAGCGAGGGAAGCCGCATAGGACTTTCAATCGGCGGGATTTATGCCATGCCGTTCACTGCTACTAGGATAACTCCGGTGCTTTCTGGGGGGGATATCATACATGAGGAGAGTAATGCCCTCCCTGATATGCTCAGCTCTCTTTTCTTCAGCATCGGTCCCGTCTTCAGATACTCCTGGGATATATTCACAATCTCCCTTCCGATCAGATTCAGTTTCGGGACTTATGACTGGTTTATATCAGGAATTGAACTCGGGGCAAGTCTTTCACCATCTTTCCAGATAGATATAACGGAGACGATTTCCATACGTGCGTCGCTTCTTTATGACGCTCATTTCATGAAGTTTCTCTTCAACAGTTCCCATGTCTATGATTCGGGATACATAATGCTTAATATCGGTGCATCTGTAGGATGCGTTTTTGATTTCGGAGGCTGATATGAAGAGATTCCTGCTTGTTATGATCCTCCTGCTTTCAGTTTCCGTTATATCCGCATCTCCGGAATTCTGGATAGGAGGTTCGTTCATTGCTGACAGGAATATGGTTTCCTCCGAGTTGTCCTCATCATTTCCGGCGATGGGAGAGGATATATCGCAGATAAGATCTCTTGGCGTATCCGTTGATATGGCGTTCTTTCCATGGAACGAAGTCCGCGTCGGTCTTGTCCTCTCTTCTCTCACACAGCTTCCGATAGGTATCACCGAACGAGGTGGAAGCAATGAAGGATATATAACCTACGATTTCGATTTCAGAGAGGATCTGATGGTAGGAATCGGGTATCATCAGTTCTTCACGGACAAAATCGGGATGGTTCTTTCTGCTGGTTTTTATTATTCCTGGTACAGAACTGCAATGGAGCATATCGCGAATGAATCTGCACCGATGGAATATCTTTTTGCCTCGGAGTATGGAATACTCGCGGAAGCTGGTATCCTTTCGCGTTCGGACAATATGTATTTCCGTCTCGGTGTTTCCTTTGCATATGATCTCTGCCATCTTGGAAATGCCGGTATGCGCTTTGGATTGTTCGCTGGTGGTGGTTTCATAATAGGCTAAGATGTTTATAATGCCTCTTGGAGGCTCTATGTTCTCATTGGGAAGCTTCCTCGGTGTGGAAAAGGAAAACCGGGGATTATTGTACAGAATCTATTTCATATTCTTTGCGTCCGGCATGATGAGCACGTTACTCGGTGCAATTCTTCCGGAGCTCGGCGAATCGTACAGTCTTGATTACGCGTTCCGCGGTGTTCTTCTCTCAGCTCATCAGATCGGGAATCTCATTGCTGTAATCGCATCCGGTTATATTCCCTATCTCATAGGACGGAAGAAAAGCACTGTCATTCTAGGCTCTGGTATTGTTCTTGGTCTCATCCTTATGACGCTGACTGGTAACCCTGCGCTTCTTTTCATTGCTTTCGCTCTTACCGGTGTCGGACGTGGAACGATGAGCAACATAACGAATGTCGTTGTAGGTGAGAATGCATCGAATAAAGCCGCAGGACTGAATCTGCTTCACGCTTCATTTGCAATTGGAGCCTTCATTGCGCCTTTTATTGCAATCGCCGCTATCCCGTCATCCTGGCGTTATGCTCCTGTAGCAGTATCCATTGTGATGCTCTTCGCGCTTTTCCTTGTTCTCATGAGTCGTCTTTCTTCTGCAAGAAGCGAAAGGAAGAAAGGGGAGGCTGGCCTTCCCAGAACTCTTGGCTTCTGGCTCAATACAGCAATCATGTTCATGTATCTCTGTGCTGAGGCATCGCTGATTGGATGGCTGGTTACATACTTCCAGGACACAGGAGTTTTCCCTGATTCAATTTCAACAATGATGCAGTCCTGCCTCTGGATAATGATACTCATTGGCCGCCTTACCTGTGCTGTAGTGTCTCCGCACATGAACAAGAACATCCTGATACTCATCCTTGGTCTGATGATGACATTTTTCTTTGTTCTGATGGTCGTCTCATCCAGTCCTGTCATCATTGCCATAGCGGTATTTGGAACGGGACTTTCAATGAGTGGAATATACCCAACAACGCTTTCCACGATGGAGGACCGTTATAACAGTTCGACATCCGCGACAGGAATCTGTATCGGAACAGCTACTGTTGGAGCGATTGTCATGCCATCCATCATAGGAATGGTCGCAGAGCATGCTGGCATAAAAGGCGGTATTGCAACGATATCAGCAGCTCTTCTCATCATGGTCGTCCTGATGATCATAAAGCTTGGAGTTTCACTTAAAAGGAGATGAGAGGCTAGAGTCTCTCATGCTCCTCATATGTCATTCCGTTTCTTCCTGAAATCCTTGAAAGGAATGCAAAACGCCTGATGCGGTAATCGTTGAAGGCGTCTTTTTTCATCCTCCACGTCCAGTTTCTGTCATTGCATGTTGCGGGTGTATTCATTCTGGCCTCTGAGCCGAGTTCGAGTATGTCCTGCATCGGAATAATCGCAGTGTCCGCATTCGACATCATTATAGCTTTTATGAGAGCCCATACGATTTCCTCATCAGGGGATGAGAGATACTCCCTTATCATATGCTTCTCGGCATCGCTTTTCTTCTCGTACCAGCCTCTCACAGTTTCATTATCATGCGTTCCAGTATAGGCGACGAAGGATCTAGTGAAATTATGAGGAAGGAAATCATCGTATGTGTTGAGACAGCCTTCCTTATCCCATGTGAAACCATCTTGTGTGATTTTCATGCCAGGAAAACCGAAATCATCCCTGAGCTTCTTCACAGAGGGTGTTATCCACCCAAGATCCTCTGCGATGATTGGAAGCCTTCCCATTTCCTTCTCGAGAGATGAGAAGAATTTCCTTCCAGGAGATTTCTTCCATACTCCCTTTTCTGCAGTTTTTGCACCTGCCTTGATCTCGAAATATGCGTCAAATCCTCTGAAATGATCTATGCGGATGATGTCAGCGAGCTCAAGATTACGCCTTATTCTTTCCTTCCACCATCTGAAATCGTCTTCCTCATGCCTCTTCCAGTCGTAAACAGGATTTCCCCAGAGCTGACCGGTAGGGGAGAAGCTGTCTGGTGGTACTCCGGAGACAGCACTGTAATGCCCATCTGCGTCGGTTTTGAAGAGTTCCAGATGTGACCATGTATCAGTGCTATCTGCAGCTGCGAAGATCGGGATATCTCCTATAAGGAGGATGCCTTCCTTGTTCATGTAATTCTTCAGAGCTGTAAGTTCTTTCTGGAATAGGTACTGCAGCGCGATGTATATATCGATCTCGTCTTTCTTTTCCTTCTTTATCTGAGCAAGTGTCTTTCGGTCTCTCAGCCCTTCCTTCTTCGTCCAGACCGAGTGCCATCTTGCATCTTTGTACTTGTCATAGATGACCATGAAGAGCGCATAGTCCTCAATCCAGAACGCTTCTTTCTTCCTGAAAGCCGCAATCGCCTCCTTTTCTTTTTTCAGTGCTTTTTCCGCAGCCTTCCTCAGCCTCGGTATCTTCCATTCCTCAACAGCTCTGAAATCTATCTTCGCTTCCGGAAACTCCGGGTGAAGGAGATCTTCCTTCGTAAGGTATCCATCGCGGTAAAGCATCTCAGGAGAGATAAGCATCTCATTTGCCGCGAAAGCGCTCCTCTGTGCATATGGACTGTTCCCATAACCTGTAGGTCCAAGCGGCAGCACCTGCCAGAGCGTCGCACCTGCCTTATGCATCTTGTCCGCTGTATGATAGGCTTCGGGGCCCAGATCCCCGATGCCATACTCCGATGGAAGCGATGTGAAATGCAGGAGTATTCCTGAAGATCTTTTTCCTTCGATGTTCATAGCTTTTCCTTTTCTGAAGATAGTGTTGTACCTTCAATATATTCAAACCCGATTTTTACTGGTGATGGGCTGTATCCGGGATTCTCTATCATGGAAAAGAGAAGCTCTGCACTCTTCTTTCCTTTTTCCTCCGCGCTCTGATATATCGTGGAGAGTCCATGACAGGGGAAACCTTCCTTTTCCAGACCATCGAATCCCATGACCGAAATGTCTTGACCGGGATTCAATCCTTTCTTTCTGATTTCATCTATGACTCCCAGTGCGACTACATCGGACATCGTGACGATACAGGTAGGAGAGCTTTCAGAAAGAATCTCATGTGTTCTTTTCATGCCGTCGCTATATGTGGCTTCGGATTCGATAGTTGTTATTGAATCAAGAGACAGATTGTATTCTGAAAGTGCATCCCTGTATCCAGAGAGGCGTCTGTTCGCGATGCTGTCAGAGGAGGAATCAGAGAACGCGCTTCCCGCAAGCGTTATTATCGCGATCCTCCTGTGTCCCTTTTCAAGAACCTTCTCAAGCTGAAGCCTTCCTGCGGCCCTGTCATCAATGGATACGGCAGGGATCTCGTCATCCTCAAGTCCGTCAATTGAGACTATCGGCAGATTCCTCTGCCTGAGAACCTCTCTGATTGATTTATCAATCCTCAGACCCATTGTGATGATTCCATCCACAGTGGCGTTCTTCAGAGCCTCTGTCACGGATGCGTGAAGGGGAGGTACTAGAGTGAGCATGTACCCGTGGCTCTGACATACATTTCCTATTGCCCTTATGACGGAGAGGGTATAGGGGTTCTGCAGTGATTCCTGGAATATCTGTGGGAGGAGAAAACCTATGGACATGTGGCGGCCAAGCGAGAAGTTCCTTGCCATGGGATCTGGGATGTAATCGAGATCCTTTGCCGTCTGGAGGATCTTCTCAACCGCTTCCTTCGATATCCTGTCAGGTGAATTGAAGGCAAATGAGACCGCGGTTTTCGAGTATCCTGATTTCTCTGCGATGTCCTGTATCGTTACTCTCTTTGCCTTCATCGATCATCCCTTCACAGCGCCTGCGAGTACACCTTTTATGATGTATTTCTGACAGGCAAGATAGAATATTATAACAGGGAGCATGGCAAGAAAAAGCATTGCCATCATCGCACCCATATCCACAGATCCATAACCACCCCTGAGGTACTGTATCGCGACTGGTATCGTTCTGTACTCCGTTCCGATGGTGAGGTATGGCATGAGGTAATCATTCCATACCCACATCGTCTCAAGTATCGCGATTGTTATCGCGGTGCTTTTGAGCATTGGAAGTACGATGAGGAAGAATGTCTTCACTGGATTCGCACCGTCAATCATCGCAGCTTCCTCAAGAGCAAGCGGTATTGATTTGATGAATCCGGAGAACATAAACGTGGCCATGCCGCATCCGAATCCGACATAGAGGATGATGATTCCGACTGGGTTGTCGATACCGAGCATGTTAGCGAACTTGCTCATCGTGAACATGACCATCTGGAAAGGGACTATCATCGAGAATGTCAGCAGATAGTATATGATGCTTGTCGCTATTCCCCTTACTCTCGTTATGTACCAGGCGAGCATGCTTGTGCATAAAAGTATGAAGAATACCGATGCAATCGTAATCCAGAGAGAGTAGCCGAATGCAGAGAAGAATCCTGTTTTCGCAAGACCCTGGGTGTAATTCGTAAGTCCCACGAATGTCGTTTCATTCGGAAGCGCAAATGGTTCATTCGATATGAAGAGACGCGACTTGAACGAATTCATTACAACGACGGCAATCGGGAAGACTATGTAAAGCGAAACAATGACCAGGATAATGAAGGCTATCCATTTCGTGTATTTTCTTGACACCTGCATCAGAGAGCCTCCTCTTTCTTTCTTGTCACTGCAAGCTGCAGAAGAGCGATAAGCGCGACGACGATGGTGAAGATCACGGCTTTGGCCTGACCGACTCCTTCGAATCCGACGCGGCTGTAGAATGTATTGAATATGTTCATTGCCAGCATTTCCGTACCATGATTAGGATTACCGGCTGTGAGCGCAAGGTTCTGATCATAAAGCTTGAAGCAGTTCGTGAGCGTCAGGAACAGGCAGATTGTTATTGATGGCATCACAGAAGGAATTATTATACGCGTAAGCGTTATCCATCCATTTGCACCATCAATAGCTGCCGCTTCAAGTTCATCCTGGGGTATGTTCTGTATGGCGGCTATGTATATTACCATCATGTATCCGGCATTCTGCCAGAGCATGAGTATCACTAGTCCCCAGAATCCGAATTTCGTATCTGACATTATGTTCATCTGGAATGCCGCGAGGATGCCATTGATGATTACATTCCATATCCATCCGAGGACGATACCTCCGATGAGATTCGGCATGAAGATTATCGTTCTGAATGCGTTTGTCCCTGGAATATTCCTTGTGAGAAGAAGTGCGAATGCGAAGGCAATCACATTTATGAGTATCACGCTGACTATCGTGAAAAGAAGCGTGAATACAAATGCATTTGTAAAATAATTATCTATGGTAAAAGCCTTTATATAGTTATCGAGGCCGGTGAAAGTCACATCTGTTATCGTTGTGAAGCTACAGAACGAGAGCACAAGACCCCAGATGAAAGGAATGACGAATGATATGAAGAAACAGATCAGCCCGGGGAGGGCAAAAAGCGCGAAGTAACGCCTGATAGACTTTTCCATGGTTTCCTCCAGAAAGAAAAGGCCGCCATCTGGAGGCGGCCCTGAGTTTTTCCTTACCTTCCGGCAAGCTGTGCTTCACGAGCCCAGGAAGATCTTGCGATTTCCGCCGCTTCCGCCCATTCCATGTTTCCATTGATGTATTCAAGGAGGGCAGAGCCGAAATCAGACTTCCACTGCTCTGAAGGAATTCCTGCGAATGTCCAAGGCACTGATTTGACTGATGTGTTAGCCATCCATTCAGTTACCTGACGTGCAAGAGGATCTGTCGGCTGTTCATCTTCCGTGAATGTATTGAACGGAGTGATGAATCCAAGCCTGTTCGTTACAAGGTTCTTTCCCTCATCAGATGAGAAGAGCCATTCGAGGAATGCAATTGCATTTGCCTGAGCTTCTGCAGATGCATTCTTGTTTATGCAGAGGTAATTCTCTGTGCCTACGCAGATTCCCTGGCCTTCTTCTCCATCAAGATCCATGTAAAGAGGCAGGAACTTGATATCGCTATCTGCAACAGTATTTCCCGGAACTCCGAGAATCTGAGATGCACCCCAGTTTCCGTTCTGTACCATTGCAGCCTGGCCGAGCGCGAATTCTGCCATGCTGTCAGCATCGTTCTTGCCACCGAGAAGGCCCTTTGCAGATACGGAGTTGTCAAGATAGAGATCCCACAGCTTCCTGAAGTTCTCATTGTATCTGAACTCGAACTCGGTTGCTTCAGTAGCTGCAGCAAGAGCTGTTGAGCTGTCTCCGCTTCTGTCTCTGAATTCAGCCCAGAGAGGTACGTTGAATAGGTGAGTCTGCCATCTCCAGTCACTGCCTGGTGCCATTGATGTTGATGCGAACACTCCCTGTATTCCAAGCTCATCCTTGTGCTTTGTCATATCCTCTACGACAGCTTTGAGTGTTTCAAAGCTGTTTATTTCCTCAGCTGAGGATATCGAAACAGCCTTGTCCGGGAGAGCAAAGTATGCCCTCATGATCGCGTCGTTATAGATTATTCCATAGCCTTCAACTGTATATGGGATTGCAAGAACGTGACCATCTGCGCTCAATGCCATCGATTTGTCGGAAAGCATTCCATAGAACGATGTATCTTCGAGTGGTGCCGCGTAATCCTTCCATGTCTGGAGTCCTACAGGTCCGTTGACCTGGAAGATCACAGGTGGTTCAGATTTCGTTATTTCGCTTCTCAGAGTCGGTTCATACTGGTTTGATGCAGCAGTAACGACTTTAAGAGGAATTCCCGTAGCCTCCTCAAATGCAGGGATGACTTCATTGGTATATACTTCTGCGATTTCCGGCTTGAAGTTGAGGTAATAGACCTCTGCCGGTCCTTCTTCCTTTACTCCTCCTGCAAAGATAGGAGAGGTTAAAGCTAATGCTGCGATAAGAATGACAGTTAGAGCTTTCTTCATCTGATTTCTCCTTTTGTCGGGGTTTCCCCCTTGCTCTGGTTTCAATGTAAACCGGTTTTCTTCAGCCGTCAACGAAAACTTTTTAGTTCTCTTCAGCACTTTGAGATGAAAAAGAAGAGATGTATGCACGGTCTTTTGGATGACAAAGTCTTTCCTCCATAGTACACTTGCAGTGTTATGGACACCGAACTTGTATATCAGTTGATTATGATCGTTGTGGGATTCATCCTTATTTATCTCGCGATCAAGAAGGAAATGGAGCCTACGCTCCTCCTTCCAATGGGTTTCGGCGCAATACTTGTGAACCTTCCTGGTTCCGTTATGCTCGAAGAGCATGCCATTCTCCAGTGGCTGTATAGCGTCGGAATCGAGAGTGCTGAGGCATTCCCTCTGCTTCTCTTTATCGGTATCGGAGCGATGATTGATTTCGGACCGCTTATCTCCAAGCCGTGGCTTATCTTCATCGGAGCTGCAGGTCAGGGTGGTATCTTCATTTCAATGATCATCGCATCGCTTTTAGGCTTCCCGCTCAATGATGCTGCTTCAATCGGTATCATCGGAGCTGCAGATGGCCCGACAGCAATCCTTGTTTCGCAGAGACTCAGTTCGAACTATGTAGCGGCAATTCTCGTTGTTGCGTACTGCTATATGGCTCTTGTGCCTATGATTCAGCCGGTTGTTCTCAAAGCAACAACCACGAAGAAGGAAAGAGCTATAAAGATGCACTACTCAGCTGGCTCGATTTCGAAGACAACAAGAATCCTCTTCCCGATTGCCACGACAATCGTTTGTGGACTTCTTGCACCGGATTCAGCTGCACTTGTAGGTATGCTGATGTTCGGAAACCTTCTTCGTGAATGCGGCGTTCTCGACAGCCTCTCAAGAGCTGCTCAGGACATGCTTTCACCTCTCATCACACTGATGCTTGGTCTTGCTATCTCACCGATGATGTCCGGTCCTGCACTTCTGCAGCCTGCAACATTGATGATCATGGCATTCGGCCTTGTTGCATTCATCTTCGATACTGCATGTGGTGTTATCTTCCTTAAGATAGTCAACATCTTCCTTCCGAAGGATAAGAAGATCAATCCGCTTATCGGAGGTGCTGGAATCTCCGCATTCCCGATGTCCTCGCGTGTTGTTCAGAAGGTTGGTATCGAGGCTAACAAGCAGAATCACCTTCTGCCATTCGCTCTCGGTGCAAACGTATCCGGACAGATTGCATCCGTTCTTGCTGGTGGACTTCTCATGTCCAGCCTGATTCCTCATGTTGAGAGCGTGACGAGTGCAGTCAGCGCATTCAGCGCAGTGCTTTAAGGAGGAGTGAGATGATCGAAAAACTTGATACAGCAGTAGTTGATCAGCTTCTTGAAAGCGGCGAGCTTACTGAAGCTCAGATTGATATGATAGGCGAGATGTATGCAGCTGGTAATTCCACATCTGAGATAGTATCAGCAGTTCTTGAAGAGAACTATCATGCATCCGCATCGGTCGGAATCGGATTCTCGAGCTGGGGCCTTCTTGCATGTGCACTCGGCATCCTCTTCGTTGTCCTTGTTGTTCTCAATAAGATTACAGGAAAGAAGAAGGACGAATAAGGGATTTCTGATTATCTTGTCTGGGGCTGCTTCGGCAGCCTCTTTTCATCTCTGGAGATTCTGTGTTTTTTCTCAATAGCTGTTGACGGATTTCCAAACAAACGCTAGTTTCTTGTTCGGAAACGAACTATGGTTAATGATATGCTTTTGTTTGCTGTTGGTTCTGTTGGGCGGATAGCAAGGAAAATCGGGGATAAGAATGTCAGAGCTATAGGGCTTACAAGCGCACAGCTTAGAATCCTTTTCTTTCTGGAAGAGAAAGACAACGTCTGCCAGCATGATATCGAGAATGAATTCTCCATGTCTCGTTCTGCTGTTTCCGGAATGCTTGATGGGATGGAGTCTGATGGACTCATCGTACGAGAGAAAACAGATGATGACAAAAGACGCCGTATTATATGCATAACAGATTATGGTAAAAGCAAGCTTAATGCAGCCAGAAAGCAGATTTCGGAAACCGAGGCACTTGTGCTTAGCGCTCTTTCAGGAGATGAGAAGCAGCAGCTTATAGCAATGCTTGATCGCATCAGAAATGTATTGGAGGAATCGTATGCTGAAAACACTTCTTTCAAGAGTTGAGCAGTATAAGAAATACGCATTCATAACTCCTTTGCTGATGATCGGAGAGGTAGCCATGGAGGTTTTGATACCGACATTGATGGCTATCATCGTTGATAGTGGAGTCAGCTCAGGGGATATGGATTCTGTATTCCGGATAGGAATACTTATAATTCTTGCGGCTTTCCTGTCTTTGAGTTTCGGTATGGCTGGGGCCTGGACCGCCTCAAAGGCTTCTGCGGGGTTTGCCGCGAATATAAGACGTGATCTCTATGGTAAGATAATGGATTTCTCCTTCGCAGATATCGACAGATTCTCCACATCATCGCTTATTACGAGAATGACAACGGATGTCCAGAACGTCCAGCAGTCATTCCAGATGATGATAAGAATCTGTTTCCGCGCACCTGTGATGTTCGTGTTCGCTATCGTCATGGTTTATCATAACGGGCGTTCTCTTTCGACAGTGCTTGCCGTCGCGATTCCTATCGTCACATGTCTTGTCTTCCTTGTCTTCCGTCATAGCTACTCATCATTCACCGCGGCTTTCCGTGGTTATGATGTATTCAACCGCGTTGTTCAGGAAAACCTCAATGGTATCCGTACTGTCAAAGCTTATGTAAGGGAAGAGCAGCAGCAGGAGATCTTCAACGAGGCAACGGAGAACATCAGACGCAATTTCAGACATGGTCAGATAATCATGGCTCTGATGAATCCGCTGATGATGAGCGTTGCATATATCTGCATGATTATAATCAGCTATTTCGGCGCGCATCTTATAAACATCGGACATATGGGGACAGGTGAGCTCATGAGTGTCTATACATATATGGGCCAGATTCTCTCTTCCCTTGTAATGACAGGAATGGTCATTGTAATGCTCTCCGTATCCCATGCTTCAATGGTCCGTATTGCAGAGGTCCTCAATACAAAGCCTTCGATGGATATCAATCCGGATGGAGTAAAGGAAGTCAAGGATGGATCTGTTGAGTTCGACCACGTCTCATTCGGTTACGGAAAGACATCAAAGGTTCTCGATGATATCAATCTCAGATTCAATAGCGGAGAAATGATAGGTATCATAGGAAATACAGGTTCCGGAAAATCAACGCTCATATCGCTTATCGCACGTCTTTATGATGTCACTTCGGGTACTGTGAAGGTCGGAGGCCGTGATGTAAGAGAGTACAATCTCCAGGCCCTGAGAAATGAGGTATCTGTTGTACTTCAGAAGAATACTCTCTTTACGGGAACTGTTGAGGAAAACCTCAGATGGGGTAATCCTGACGCAACCGACGAGGAGATCAAGAGAGCCTGTGATGTAGCTGCGGCTTCTCCGTTCGTGGAAGCTATGAAAGATGGCTACAAGAGCCATGTAGAGCAGGGAGGCACGAACTTCTCCGGTGGTCAGAAACAGAGACTCTGCATAGCCAGAGCGCTTCTTAAGAAGCCTAAGATCCTTATAATGGATGACTCCACATCAGCAGTTGATACAGCAACTGATGCCTCCATCAGGAAGGCTCTGAAGGAAGACGTGACAGATCTGACGAAGATAATAATCAGCCAGCGTGTTTCTTCCGTCATGGATGCAGATCAGATCGTCATGCTCAAGAATGGAAGAATTGATGATATAGGTACTCATTCCGAGCTTCTGGAACGGAATGATGATTACCGTGATCTCTATGAGACGCAGACAAGAGGAGGTAATCTCGATGCTTAGGTCAAAAGGTGGCGGAGCAAGAGCAAAAGATCCAAAGAAGGCGCTCAAGAGAGTACTCCGTATTGTATTCGGCGAGAGAAAGAAACAGCTAGTGTTCATTGCGGCTGCCATCGTAATCTCATCGTTTTCGATAGTTTATTCATCGTCATTCCTTGGAAAGTTCATCGATGATTTCGTCACTCCTCTTATCGGAGTTGAGAATCCTGACTGGCATCCTGTGGTAATGGCTCTTGCACAGTTCGCCGCTGTTGTCAGCGTTTCTGTGGTGTTCAACTACTTCCTTTCCAGGATGATGGCCTGCATATCCCAGGACACGCTCTATGATATAAGAGTCAAGATGTTCGAGAAGATGGAATCACTTCCGATTTCATACTTCGATCAGCATCAGCATGGCGAGATCATGTCGAGATTCTCGAATGATACCGATACACTCAATCAGTTCATTTCACACTCACTCGTGCAGCTGATGCAGGCTGGATTCACGCTTATCATGGTCTTCGTTGCCATGGTTATGAACTCACTTCTGCTTACGGCTGTGGTGCTTGTGTTCGCTTTCCTTACTATAAGAGCGTCCACATCGATAGCAAAACGCTCAGGCAAACAGTTTGCCGCTACTCAGGAGAACCTTGCATCCGTCAATGGCTTCATTGAGGAAATGATGAACGGTCAGCGCATCATAAAGGTCTTCTGCCATGAGGGAAAGAGCAAAGCTGATTTTGGCAATCTCAATGAGAATCTCAGGGTGACCATGACGAAAGCTAATACTCTGGCTAATATCATGGGACCGGTTACGATGAATATCGGCAACATACAGTATGTCGTGCTCGTTGTCGTAGGTGCTGTCGCTGTAATCCTCTCCGGTGGTCATACTGTAGGCTATACAATCGGTGCGCTTGCGGCATTTCTGCAGCTTGCCCGTTCATTCTCCAATAACATCAATCAGATATCACAGCAGATGAACATGGTCCTTCTTGCTCTTGCCGGTGCGGAGCGTATCTTCGAGCTGATGGATGAGGAGAGCGAGACTGATGATGGTTATGTAATGCTTGTCAACTCGATTGAGGATGAGAATGGCAATGTTACGGAATGCGAAAGCCGTACAGGCAGCTGGGCATGGAAGCATCCTCACCATGATGGAAGTCCTGTCACATATACTCCTCTCAGAGGTGACATTGTCATGCATGATGTCGATTTCGGATATGTTCCTGACAAAACGGTCCTTCACGATATATCGCTTTATGCAAAACCTGGTCAGAAGATTGCTTTTGTCGGTTCGACAGGTGCGGGAAAGACGACCATTACGAATCTTCTAAATCGCTTCTATGATATCCAGGATGGAAAAATCCGTTTCGATGGTATAAACATCAACAAAATAAAGAAAGCCGATCTGCGACATTCGCTTGGCATGATACTCCAGGATACCAACCTGTTCACCGGTACCATCCGCGACAACATCAGATTCGGAAAGCTTGACGCAAGCGATGAGGAGGTTATCTCAGCAGCAAGGCTTGCTAATGCTCATGACTTCATCATGATGATGCCGGATGGTTATGATACGAAGCTTACCAACAATGGTGAGAGCCTGTCGCAGGGGCAGAGACAGCTTATCGCAATAGCGAGGGCGGCAATTGCCAATCCTCCTGTTCTTGTCATGGATGAGGCTACCTCATCAATCGATACCCACACGGAGGCCCTTGTTCAGGGCGGTATGGATAAGCTCATGGCCAACCGTACCGTATTCGTAATCGCTCACAGGCTTTCCACGGTGCGCAACTCAGATGCAATCATGGTTCTTGATCATGGCCGCATCATAGAGCGCGGTACTCATGAGCAGCTCATTGCGGAGCATGGTGTTTATTACCAGCTTTACACAGGAGCTGTAGAGCTGGAGTAGGCTAGATTACATTCTTACGTATACCGAGTGTGAAGGAGACAAGATTCTCGAGCGCTGCGTTTATCAGCCGGGTTCTTGTCTCCTTTGCTGTCCATGCGATATGCGGTGTAATGATGATATTATCCAGATCGAAAAGCGAGAGATGCTTCTTCGGCGGTTCTTCTGATATCACATCCAGAGCAGCACCCGCAATCCATTTTTCGCTTAGTGCTTTATAAAGAGCCTCTTCGTTGACAATGCCGCCTCTTGCCGTGTTGATGAGTACTGCATTCTCCTTCATCATCCGCAGTTCTCTTTCATCGATCATATTCCTTGTCTCATCCGTTAGCGGAGTGTGTATCGATATGTAATCAGAAGTGGCAAGGAGCTTATCAAGCTCAACACTGTGATAGCCTTTCTCATCCGCAAGCGGCTTATCGCTTCTAGATGTGTAAACGACATCCATTCCGAAAGCTGATGCGATCTCCGCGACACGCATTCCGATGCTTCCCATCCCGATTATTCCGATTCTCTTCCCCCAGAGTTCTGTAAGAGGGTACTTCCAGAACGAGAAATGACCGCATGATTCCCATTCACCGGTTTTTACCAGATCGGAGTGTTCCTTTACCCGCCTTGAGAATGCAAGGATATATGAGAACACAGTCTCGGCAACTCCATCTGTACTGTATTCCGGTACATTTGTGACGGTGATGCCATGCCAGTGCGCTGATTCTATGTCAACGATATTGTATCCTGTCGCGGTGATGCCGATATACTTCAGCTTAGGGAGAGCATCAAACTCCTTTTCTCCGAGTTTCACCTTGTTGATGATAAGCGCATCCGCTGTCTTTGATCTTTCTATTACATCTTCTGCTGAAGTGCTTCCGTAAACAGAAAGATCTCCCAGAGATGCAAAACCATCCCATGAGAGATCTCCTGGATTGAGTACATGTCCATCAAGTATCACTATATTCATATTTAAATGATAACTGATGGAACCCGACTTTGCGATTATTCTGTGAGAATTGCCTTGAGAGCTTCTATCTGAGCCTTCTCTAGTCCCACTGTGTTCTCGAGATAGACTTCTGCAACGGTTCCGACAGATGCTGCAGGGAATGGTTTACCATTCATATCGGTAAAGAAGTCCCTGATGATATTTGCTATTGCATCATACTGTTCGGTACCTTTTTCCGTTCCATAGTAGTTCTCGTAACTTGTCATATAATCTGCAACGATTTCATCCATTGTCGCACCTGATATAGCTTCAAGCGTAGCTGTCACCATACCAGCTCTGTCCTTTCCTTCATTGCAGTGGATAAGATACGGGCCAGGATTCTCAATCATGAAAATAAGTGCATCATGAAGCTTTGCCGTGAAGTCAGGGGCGAAGAAATCAACACCCATGTTGAGGCATATGACGCTTCCGTTCTCATAAAGCACTGCATAGTTCGGTGCAATTGCCAGTTCTTCGCTCATTGATTCCTCGGAATCCGCAAGATTGATGACTGTCTTTATTCCGGCTTCACCCATCAGGGCATCCGCATATGGAGCTCTCGCATCGCCACGTACAGGGCTGCAGCTTCTGTAAAGTACTCCGGACTTGATGTTTCCAACAGTCACTTCTCTGAAGTTGGCAAATACCGCATCAGAGGCATAATCATCACGGTTTTCTGTCCTTACGAGGTGCCTGATCATGAATTCCTCGCTGTATCCGCCTTTCTCAGCCATGGAAACTGTCACTGCGGTTCCTTCGCTGCATCCGGAAACAGATGAGAAATCACCATAGTTGATTGCAAGCTCGATTGCATTTCCATCATCAACTGCAACCGCGCTACTTCTGTCTACATCGCTGTAATTTGTTCCAAGAGGGACAATTGCGCTGTAGTCGCCGACCGTTATTGTAATAAGATCCCCAGTCTGATAACCTGCAGCCTTCATTTCTTCTGAAGTAATGCTTGTCATTGCATTACCGTATTTTGAAATCGAGACTATCGTACCGGAAACCGAAGGATAGCTTTCTTCTTCAGTTGTCGCACAAGACGAAAGAATAATGAGTATGGCCAGCAAGAGAACTGCCGCTTTTCTGAATCTTTCCATCATTTCCTCTACAGTGGATTATATCACTAAAACGCATTTCATACTTCTTCACATTATCTGCATAGATACTTTGACAACACTTCACATCATTAGAGTTACATTATCTTTCAGGAGGCAAAGATATGAGAAGGAATCCTGTAAGAAGAATTGCAGCTGTGTCTGCAGTACTGATGCTTTCGGCTGCCATGCTTTTCGCAGCAGACAGTGCAGAGCTATACCAGAAATTCTCAGATGCAGTAGATAAAGGAGATGTCAGGGAGGCTGTAGAGGTATATACGGATCTTCTTGAGACATCTCAGAAGGAATATACAAAAGCACAGCGCAGTTATGAGAAAGCGCTCGATGCTGGCAACAGGGCAAAGGCACAGAGCGCTTATAATGATATGAGGAATGCACGTGTTTCCCCGATAACGGAGGAACAGACGGATTCTCTGCTTGCTGCAATACTCAAGGAAGATGAAGCCAAGAGATCTGAAGATGCTGCATGGCTTATGGCAAACAGCAGGTATTACCATCCGATGATCACTTATTCATGGTCATCAAGCGGTGATAACTACAGCTTCAGCTATACATCGTCAGCAACGGTGACACCGGGTGAGGATATCACACTCCCTGATGAGAGCAGCGTAAAGGTAAACACATCTGCAGCTGGTGTTCTCACAGGCTGGGGAATCACACCTGATGAGGTTACTTATCAGCCGGGTGAGATCATTACAGCACCGTATACAGACCAGACACTGTATGCAATCTGGACAACTCAGGTCGTGTTCAAGGATGAGGTGACAGGTTTTGAATCAGATATCACGGATATATCATCTGGCGATGAAGTTGCGGTACCTGTACTTTCAGCTCCTGACGACAGCTATATCTTCGCAGGCTGGGTTGACAGATCCACGGGTGAGTATATAGCTCCTGAGGATACAGAGACAACGCTTGAAGGAAATGGTGCGGTATTCGAAGCTCTGTGGAAAAAAGCTGAAATCACTGCTCTTGATTCAAAGCATTATGACTTAGCTTCAATTCCGATGAACACACAGATTGATCTTACGTTCATGCTTTCGAACATCGGAACAGAGGATCTAAGAGGTTTGACAATCGAGTGCACAGGTGATGAAGGCCTCAAGGTTCTCAATGGAAATGGCAGTGTATCATTCCTTGGCGATGGAAATGATGTGACGCTGAGAGGTTTGAGAGCTGTAGGAACGGAAAGCGGCAATCATACGCTGACGATTACAGTCACAGACAGGGATGGAGATACATGGTCCTCATCATTTGATGTGACAGTCGTATAAATAGGAGTTCATAACAGAAGAGTCCGGACATGACTGACCCACATCCGGACTCTTTTTCTCTTTGTAATCAGATCAGAACTTGAGTTTCTTGACTTCCTCAACTGAATTCTCGATTGGTTCAGGAAGTTTCACTCTCCCATCGAATGCTTTCATATCCTTGAAGCCTGTTCCTGTAAGAAGAACAACGACATCTGCATCCTCTCCAAGAACAGATACAAGATGATCTCTATCCTTCAGCAGGGAGGCATAAGCGCATGCGGCTGCAGGTTCTGCAAGTACTCCAGCAAGGCTTGTAAGCTCAATCTGGCTGTCGAGTATAGCTTCATCGGAAACGGTAACAGCCCAGCCTTCTGTTTCTTTAACGCTTCTGGCGGCCATCCGTCCATTTGCAGGAAGATCTACGGAGATTGAATCCGCTCTTGTTGTTGCTTCTATCGCCCTTGTGTCATCGTTGTTTATCGCTCTGGAAATCGCGTCAGATTTCTCAGACTGGCAAGCAATAAGCCTTGGGAGCTTGTCTATAAGCCCTGCTTTCTTCAGGTCCGAGAATCCTTTCGCTACACCGCCTATGATACAGCCGTCTCCGACTGGTACGTAAATGGCGTCCGGCGCTTTTCTACCCATCTGCTCAAAGAGCTCAATTGATATTGATTTCTTTCCCTCTATTGTCATCGGGTTGTAAGCGGTATTTCTGTTTATTCCACCGAACAGCTTTGTATATTCTATCGAGAGTGCAAATGCGTCATCGTATGTTCCCTTTACGGGGACGACATGCGCTCCATAGAGTACGCTCTGCATAAGCTTGTTTATAGGTGCCGATGCAGGAACGAAAAGTATTATATCAAGATCCATTGCCGCTCCGACTGCAGACATTGCCGCGCCTGCATTGCCTGTGGATGCAAGGGCTATCTTTCTTATTCCGTGCGCCTTGGCCTGGAGAGCTACTTCATAGCTTGCCCTGTCTTTGAATGATCCGGATACAAGCTGCGAATCAAGCTTGAATGACAGATTCGGGAGCGAAAGCTTCTTCTGTATTCTTCTTGGTTTCATCAGCGGGGTGATTCCCACAGGGTAGACATCAGGATCCTCTGAAGGGTAGGGATAGAAATCATCAGGTGTAACGTGGTCCTTCTTCCCCGCGGCTCTGAGGACCTCATCCTCAAGTTCTACAATCAGATTGCCTTTAGGAAAATGCGAACCATCATTTTCCTTTGCGCAATCAGGGCATTGATACATTATCTCATCGGTGTAGAAAGTCTTTCCACAATCCGAGCATATGTAATGGAATCTCATATATTCAGCTCCTGAAAATGCCGGTACTGGACCGGCATCGTGATTAACCTTTTATCATGCTGTTGAACTCAGTGATGAGCTTATCGATCTTAGGTGTGAGTTTCGGAAGCTCCTTCCAGTACTCCCTGTCATACCACTGTCTGTTGAGCTCCTCATAGGTCTTACCCTGCTGCTCAACCCATGTGTAGTATTTGAGGTTGTGTATTCTGAGTCTGTCGTAATATCCGAGTTCGAGAGCATTGTCGATTCCCTGATGCATCAGAGCTCCGGAATGTACTCTTGCAGCTTCTGTTTCCGTAAACGGTCCCTGCTCAGCTGTGAGCTCAGCAAGTCTTGACGTATACATCACAGTGCTGTCGGTAAGGATAGTGAATACGACATCGTCTTCTTCCATCTCGTAGTACTTTGCCATCTTGATAGCAGAGAGCATGTTTCCGATACCTGAGATTCCGAAGAGCGCGAGGTTCGCGATATCCTCTTCCTTAACGCCGAGTGACCTGAGATAGTTCTTTCCTGTCTCCTCATTGAAGAGGCGGTAGATATCCATGCAGTCCTGATCATCGATGGAGAGAACCATATCGGTATTCTTAACATTATGGATCCAAGGAACATGCTTGTCTCCGATACCTTCGATTCTATGTGCACCGAAACCGTTTCTGAGGAGGGTAGGACACTGCAGTGCTTCACCTGCACCTATCTTGATGTCAGGATATACGTTCTTGAGATGATCGCCTGCGGCAAGTGTTCCACCAGAACCTGTCGAAGATGCATAACCCCTGATATTGTCCTTCTTTATTCCGAGGTTTCTCAGCACTTCAAGGATTGCAGATCCCGTGACCTCGTAATGCCAAAGATAGTTCTCGAACTGCTCAAACTGGTTGAAGATGACGATATGTGCGCCCCTTTCCCTGTCGAGTTCATGGCATTTGTCAAAGATTTCCTTTACGTTTGACTCACACCCTGGGGTTGCGATGATTTCACCAGCAACAGTCTTGAGCCAGTTGAATCTCTCCTGGGACATATCCTCCGGAAGGATTGCGATGCTGCTGCATCCGAGAAGAGCGCTGTTGTAAGCACCGCCTCTGCAGTAGTTTCCTGTTGACGGCCATACTGCCTGCTGCTCTGTTGCATCGAAGTTTCCTGTGACGAGAGCTGGTGCAAGACAGGCATATGTGGCACCGACTTTGTGAACACCGCATGGGAACCACTTTCCAGCGAGTGCGATGATACGTGCTTTCGTGCCTGTTATCTCGCGAGGAATCTCAATGTAGTTGACACCACCGAAGCCTCCTCCGAAATCCTTTGGTTCATTATGCCAGTTAATCCTGAAGAGATTGAGCGGATTAACGTCCCAGAGTCCAACTCC
>JADIMF010000049.1 GCA_017694915.1 Candidatus Ornithospirochaeta stercoravium | reverse complement strand
ACACGGAGCTCTATTCTCTCGTCAAGTTCCTTCTTGTCCCTTTTAAGACCTATGATCACAAAATCGATATCACTGCGGAGCGTGTCGGAAACGGAATATGACGATAAAGGCTTACCAGAAGTCCTGTAGACCTCTATCGCTCTCGATATCCTGTAGATGTCATTTCTCTTGATTCTGGACGCGGAGATGCTGTCTATCCTCTCCAGCTCCTCATATGCCCAGTCTTTCCCGAATCTCTCAATATCTGAAGCCACCTCCGCTCTTACATCAGGATCTGCAGGAGGTGCTTTCGAAGGGCCATAAGCAAGTTGCCGGAAATAGTATGCTGTTCCTCCTGTTATGACAGGAAGCTTACCGCGGCTGGAGATCTCCTCAATCGCAGCTTCAGCATCACGAACAAAATCCCCAGCAGTATATTGCTCCCAGGGATTTCTTATGTCGATAAGATGATGTGGAATAAGATCTCTCAGCTCATCTTCGGGTTTTGCAGATCCGATATCCAGATACCTGTATACCTGCACTGAGTCCGCGTTGATAATCTCAGCACCTTCAGAGAAAAGCGTCTTTGTCAGTGCTGTCTTACCGCTCGCGGTAGGCCCGAAAAGGAGTACCGCCTTATTTTTCGTCGATGTCCTCTCTGTACTGGATTTCATCGTTAAGGGCACGGGACAGAACGACAGAGACGACCTTGTCGCCCTCGTCTTCAATCTCCTTTCTCTTATCTGTAGCTGAATAGATAGCAGCTTCCTTTATTGCAACGCATGTCATTTCGTAGACATTGCCTTCCTTGTCGATAAGTTCATTAAGAGGAATCACGTGAATCTCCTTATAAAAGCCTGTTTATTCTACACCAGAGTATGGATTTATGCCAATACCCCTGTTTACTGTCTCTTCTTCGCTTCCTCTATGATGATAGTTGCTATCTCATCAGGAGTTTTGTCATCAGTTGCGATAACGATATCTGCTTTCTCAGAGCCTTTCGTGTTGTCTATGCCATAGATCTTCTTGTAGCGTTCTGTATCGTGATGATCGCGATTAACAGTCTGGTTATAGCGCTCTTCGAAAGTACCGCCTTCCCTTCTGAGGATCCTGTTTGCCCTTGTCTCCGCTGTCGCGGTCAGGTAGACCTTAAGATCAGCTTTCTCAAGCATCCAGATGGCGAGTCTTGAACCGAGCACACAGTCAGGAATCGCCATTGCCATCTCGACCTGCCTTCTATCAAGCTCCCTGTCTATATCGTAATCATCCTCTGCCATTTTGCAGAAATCCCAGAAGTCGACATTCCTCTCTTCCGCCATCTGACGGAATGTGAAGTTGATCATAGGATAGCCAAGACGCTCTGACACAAGTTTTGTCACGGTTGTGTTACCGCAGCCGCTCATTGAGGAAATCGCAATTCTCATTCTATGTTCCTTATCTGTTCCCTTATATTCTCTATATCGTCCTTCATGCTGACAACCAGAAGGTTAATATCAGCAAGCTGGCTCTTGGATGCGATGGTATTGCACTCTCTCTGCATCTCCTGACAGAGGAAGTCAAGCTTCTTCCCGACAGGCTCATCCAGCGAAAGAAGCCTTCTGTATTCAGCGATGTGAACACCAAGCCTTGAAAGCTCCTCGTTTATTGAATACTTAACAAGAAGCGCACCGAGCTCCGTCATGAATGCGCTGCTGTCTGCTTTCTCGCCTGTCAACTCCTCATACTTCCTCGTAAGAAGCTCTGAAAAATGATTCTCAAGCCTATCTGCATTCTCCTCGATACGCTTCAGGGATGACTCGAATTTGTCTCCAAGACGCTGAAGATCTGAGAGCGTTCCCTGACCATCGCTTATACGCATTGCAAGGAATGATGAAAGTGCTTCTGAAAGAACCTTCTCAACACCTTCCTTATAATCTCCTCCTGATACCATATTGACCGTCAGGATTCCATCCAGCGCAAGATAATCTGAGAGAAGCGGCGATGTACCTGTAATCTCCGCAATACGGCTATACGCCGCTTTATAATCCTCCAGAAGCCCGTCATCGATGATAAGCTCCGCATGGCTTTTGATGATCCTGAGCTTCATGGATAATTCAACACGTCCTCTTGAGGCTACCTTCTTTATCTCATCATCGATGTAGCTTTCATATGGTGACAATGCGGGAGAGATATTGTGAACGATATCGAGATAGCGGTTATTATACCCTTTCATCTCGCATTCGATGATATAATCCTCTCTCTGATAAACGCTATGTCCATAGCCTGTCATGCTCTTCATCGCCTACTCCTCATCCTCTGTATTATCGAGAACCTTTATAGTTATAACAGACGGGAATGTTTTCTGCATCGCAGAAACATATGACGCGGCTTCTTCGTCGCTTCCAGCTATGAATGCAGAGGCAAGCTTCCGTGGCACCGGAGAAAACACTATGCCGTCGATAAGCGTCATGAAAGCTTTGAATTCCTTTATTCCCCCATCTCCCTCGACTATCAGGGCGGAGGCTGACGACAAGGCATTCGCCCAGCTTCTTGGCGATGAGAATACGGCAAGAGACGGCTGGAACACAACGATGCATGGTGCATGGTCCTCTGCACTCTTCCTGGCCTCTCTCGGGCTTCTGACCTCTATGCATTCACCTATCGGTGAGAAAAATGAGGGTGCAGCAAAGTGCATCCTCAGTTCTTCTTCATCTTTTTTCCTGAACGAGAACATATTACTTGGAAAGCTTTGCGTTGCATTCCTTGCAGATCTTGACCTTGTTTCCGTCAATTTCCTTCTCGTAAAGGCACTTGATAGCTGTTCTCTTGCAAACCGGGCATGTTGCTCTGCCGTTGTTTACCTGATCGCGGATACCCGTTCCTCTATGTGCTTTGGACATACACTTCTCCTTTGAATCATTATCGGCAAAGAATATAACCCAACGCGCTTGATGAGGTCAACATCAAAGCAGTGCAAAGAGGAGCGGCATCAGGATAAGAGAGAGGATTATCGATATCGTGCTTGCAAATCCGACAAGCTCGACATCACCTTTGAGTTCGGAAACAAAAGCAGGGCTTGCAGAGCTTATAGGGGCAAATGCGGTAATCGCCACAGCCTTTCTCACTTCATATGAGAATGGAGCGAATGAGAAGAAAAGAACCGCTATAACAGAAGCGAGAATGATTCTGAGAGCATTCACCGTAAACACGTCCTTCAGCTTAGACCTGTCCATGCTGAACTCAAGCATCAGGCCTATCATTATCATAGCGATGGGGCCGTTTGCAGGACTGACGAGACCAGCAAAATCAAAAATCACTGACGGAAGCTCTATTCTCAGCATGCTGAGGATAAGCATGATGAAATAGACTGTGAATGAAGGCTTGGTGAATATTGAAAGCACAGAGCCGATAACACTCCGCCCCGGATTCCTGCCAAGCACCCATGCTGTAACCATGAAATTCAGGCCAAGGCACATCGGGGCATTTCCCATATCAAACAAACACGTTGCCACAACGCCTGTAGATCCAAGGATTCCAGAGACGAACGGAAGCATGAAGTTCCCTATGTTATATGCCGGAAGCTCCTGCATATAGAAAACACGTGCATTCTCATCCCTTCTTGCCGTAAGGACAAATCCAATAAGGAGCATGAGCCAGTTTGCAGCAAAGGATATAAGGGGAATCATCATGTAGTTCCACTCGAAAACGAACGTGCGGAAGCTGTAGAGGATGGAACATGGCAGCGTGATATTTAAAATTACCCTTGCAAGCGCGACACCATCATCCTTCGTGAGTACGCGCATTTTCTTCATCGCATAACCGATGATGACCAGCAGAAGGAAAAATGATGCCCTGATGAGAATATCAGCCATGAAAAAAACCTCCTGAAAACTCAGGAGGATGATAGCTTATTATCCACGCTAAGGAAAGGATTATTCCTTCTTTTCCTCTTCGTGTATTTCAGCATCCACGGCATTGGCCTTCGCATCTGCCCTGTCGCGCTCATCGAAGGCCGCGGCTTTCTCATTTCCGATCTTCTCATCTTTCCTGTTATTGAGATAGAGAATCACGAAGATAGCCATTGCAATCAGGCCGGAATCGAATACCAGACGCCCGAATTCAGTATAGCCATTCCCCTGTCCTGGGAAATCCATTCTGTAATGAACTGAATAGCTATAGAAGCCATTACCGTAACGATAAGCTGTATAATGCGGTGAATCGAGATAGACGCCGTATACAGACAAGCCAAGTCCTGCAACAAGCAGCAATATAGATAATACAAGAACCACAATCGTGCTCTTACGCATTTTCCTTTCTCCTTGTCCGTAAGATAACATAGAAAGAAAGCTCTGTGCCGTACTTCACGAAATCAACACCAGAATTACTCATGCCCTCTTTACAGCATGAATCGAGATCACTGTTCCAAGCTTGTCGTCTTTATCGCTCTCTATGGCCCTGATGTCAAAACCAACCATCGAAAGTGCTCTCAGAAAGTCCTCAGGTCTGTATCTCTTGATACTTACCGCCTCCGATTCATCATACCAGAGAGCTTCCTCTTTCATAGGAGAATAAGGCTTGTCATCTGAAAGAAAGGTAATATGGAGATTTCCCCCTTCTCCGAGCGCTTCATGCATTGAGAAAAGATATGATATGAGATCCCTTCCATCGAGGAATGAAGGAACGATGAGAGACACAGCTATATCAAAACCTGAACCGCTGAAAGCGGAGAACGGCATGGCATGGATCTCAAGCGCAGGGTCCTCTTCCATAGCTTCCCTGATAACTGATTCATCGTCCGTGACTGCCTCGATATGGCTTTCAGGGTAGATTGTACGGAAAAGAGGCGAAAGGAAAGCGGCAACGCTTCCCGAAAGAAGTATCCTTGCCGCTTCTTCTCTCATGCATCCCAGCTCGCCTGAATAGCGGAAAAGGGATGCATTGTCCTCCATCCATTCCTTAAGCGGATGAGACATCAGTTGTTCTCCGTATAGAAGAATGTGCCCATCTTCTTAAATGCCTTCTTGCCTGCAAGAATCTTATAGACAGCGATGAATATGAGAGTATAAACACCGGTGATTGCAAGCATTGTGTAGAAGAGTGCCGGATTATTCTGCGAGTAACTGTATGCAGGAAGGTTCACGAAGAGTATGAGCGGGAAGACGAAGACGAAAACCATTCCGGATGCATAAGCGTAATCCCTGGCAACAGGTGTCTCGAAATCAGGGTCAACGACACGAAGGAGCGAAAGACCTGTAGGGAGCGTTCCGGTTGCTGTTCCGAAGAGAACGAGCATCCTCAGGAAAGCGTAATCGGAATAAAGACGCGATGAATACCATGGAAGTATGAAGCATGTGATGATTATTCCCACCACGATAAGCACAAGCACAGGAACGAAATAAGATGCGAGAGCTGTCAGTGAAATGGCACCGAGGCAGCATGCTACTGTCAGGTCGACGGAAAGTCCGTTGATTCTGTTCATCGTGCCGTTGTCGATTGTATAACTTATGCCGGCGGCAACCATTATCTTACGCACGATAGCGGCTGCGAACATACTGAATATGAAGTTGATACCCCAGAGCGTGGATGCAATCTCTGCACCTGCAGGTCCGATAAGCAGAAGCAGCTTCTCAACAACTGTCAGCATCGCCCAGCTGAGAAGGTATGAAGCCATGATGAGCGCCACATGATATGAGAGCGTATCAATGGACTCGCCTTCCGATGTAAGTCTTGAGCCTTCTCTTGAACCGCCTTTCGGAAGGAATCCTGAGAAGAGGCTTCTTGTGCGAAGTGCTTCAGCATGCTTCTTGTCGAGCCAGCCCTTGCGGATTCCTATATTTATGAGTATGACACCGCCAATGCTTCCGACGATGAATCCTGCTGCCGCCATTGCAAGACCGACAGATGTACCACCTTCGAATCCAAGAGGCTCCCATGGAGCTGTCATTGAATAAGCCTGACCAGGTCCAAGCTCAAAGCCGAGCGGAAGCGTGAGACCGATTGCAGGGAAAAGATCCGGGAATACCGTGACCATCATCACGAGCGTCGCAAGAAGTCCGAAGAAGCACTGCAGGCCATACTGGCCGAAGATTGCCGCTACATTCTGGAAGAATGCCTTTCTTCCGCTTCCATCCTTAGGCTTGTCATCGGATGGATTGCGAAGAGCCATCGCTATGAATGAGACGTTCAGCAGATGATACATCAGCTGATCGAGAACAGTACTGTCAAGTCCGAGCTGCGGGGCTGCGAAGTTGTAGAAGAAAAGGAGGAAGAATCCTCCTATGATAGATGACGGGATAAGAAAGCGCTGCAGAAAAGGCACCTTTGCACGGAGAAGCGCACCGATAAGCAGAGCAACGCTGACTGCGCCCAGATTCAGAACATATCCGAAATCCATTATTCAATACTCCTCTCTCTGACGAGCAGCCAGAGTTCCTGATATTTAAGAGGTGACCGGTTCTCATCGACACGGAAGCGGTACTGCTTGCCGTCCGAATAGAACTCAATCGTCTGTTTGGCGTTTATGACAAGTGATTCAATCGAGGAAACAGGTATCACGAGCTTATCCGTGACATTTCCCCTTATATTCACAGCAGACGGAAAAACGAAAGTAAGTTCATTTCTCGTTGCCGAAACGCTGAATGATGTGGAAACATCCTCGAGCTTCTTCTTTCCAGGTGTCTGGAAAAGAATACAGTGATCTGAGAAAAGCTCTCCATCATTCTCGTCGATAAGCTTTGAAAGCTCTCCCTTCTCCCATTCATGCCACTCCGAAAGCTTTGTGAATTCGCCTCTGGTCGTATGTATGCGGCCATACTCATCGAGATCTGCAGAGTATGAGCACTTCGTACAGCGAACTGTATTTCCAGAGCTCTCCATCGTCGAGATTGCATGGCAGGACGGACACATATAAAAAAGACGTTCAATGCGCTCAGCACCCTTATCCGAAGGATATGGTATCCTCGCCTGCTCCTCCCATTTATCTGTTGAGAAAGTGAGATTATCCTCCACCACCTTGGTAATCTCAGAAAGTGACATGCTGGCTATTCTTTCAGGTGTAAGTACTTCCGTGACCTTTATTGATACAGGGCCTTTGCGTTCCGTATCGCTCCATCTCGGCTTATTGAGGAAGCCTCCCTCTATATGGACGAAAATCACGGGAACCTTGAATATCCTGACGAGCTTTGCAGTTGCCGCCGTGATATCCATCATCTCACCATCCCAGCTTCTTGTGCCTTCAGGGAAAAGTCCTACGATATCGCCTTTCTTGAGGGCTGCAGAGATGCTTCTTATCGTCTCAAGATCGCTTCTTCCCTGAATCTTCGGTATGGCGCGTACAAGGTGACGAAGAAGGAAACTAACGCCCTTCATCTTAAAAAGATAGCTACCAGCGACCCACCTTATCGTATATGGATAAAGCGCAGAGATAAAGAAAGGATCAAGTGTGTGCGTATGATTGCCGAATACTATTGCCGGCCCTTTATATGGAATGACTTTCTCGATGCCTTCCCCTTTCATATGATATCTTCTCTTGAGATACGTACCATATGTAAGCTTGAGCATCCTGAAAGCCGGTGTTAATCCGCTTTTCATATCATTCAGATATTACGGTATATAGACTTGTTAAAGCAATATTCCAGATTCACACAAACTACACAAATAAGAGATTTGTCAAAAATCTGAAGAGAGTGCCGATACAGACATGCTGATTATCGAATCAGCAATACGCTCAATGGACTCATCCTCAAGGAACGAAAAGCCCTCTGCATCTAGCCCTGCCGCCCAGTTGATTGAATACGCGATGGCAGCATTCCTTATTCCCTGCTCTGCAAGAAGCTCCGCTTCCGTCGCAAGCGTCATACCTACGACGTCGGCACCGAGAACTCTGAATGCCTCAATCTCAGCAGCAGTCTCAAAACGAGGGCCGTTTGTCGTCACATAAACGATTCTGCCATATGAAAGAGGTATCGACATATCTGCAGCGCATCTCGCTATACGCTCTGAAAGCTTCAGGTCGAAAGGCTGCACAAGAGGCGTGTGCCGTATCGCTGGATCCTCATCTGAAAATGTGTTCTTACGTCCGGTTGTGAAATCAAGAAAATCGCGGACCAGCCCTATACGTCCCGGAGACAGACGTCTGGTAATCGATCCTACGGCATAGACTGTTATGACCTCATCCACTCCGAGCATCTTCAGGGCTTTCACATTAGCCTTGTAATTAATCATATGCGGAAGGAGCGAATGGCCGGGCTTATGCCGTGGAAGATAGAGGATACCATCGATAACAGAGTATTCGACGCTACCATACTCAGTCTCTACTGTACTCATGTTCTCATAGAATCTTCTGTCCTTATCTATTCCTGTTCCAGCGACTATTGCCTTCATAAATCCCCTCCGGTGTGATTATTCCGGAGACGAACTCCGGGTCGATGATGTCAAAACATGGATATAGAGCCGTGGCATCCTCTGAGGCGATCTGCACATTCCCTATCCTTCTGACATCATTTCCTTCCCTGTATTCTATCACAATATCCTCGCTGCTATCAGAAGGACTTACCGAAAAAGCATAATATGGAATGCCATAATGCAATGCCGATACGGCATCTGAGAGCGTTCCTGTCTTGTTCACAACAATACCGCTCTGGAATGCGAGATCTGCCGCTGTCATGTACAGGTTTATCTTGCCTTCTCTCATGAAGTGAGACGGCATCGCATCGGTAATGAGGAAACACTCAATCCCCATTTCCCTGAGACACGGTTCTGTCAGATGCGCTCCCTGAAGATAAGGTCTTGTCTCCGGAACATAGACTCTGATCCGTTTTCCGTTCCTTCTGGCCTTTGCGCAGGAGAGCATGAACGTATGTTCCGGAAAGCATCGAGTGAGGATGCCATCGCCGTCATTGATAAGGCTTTCACCTATATCGCTCATCAGGTCATAATATCTGTCATAACGGTTGAAGACTTCCATACAAAGCCTTTCTATATCCCCGCCCCTCTCATAGCCGGAATAAACTGCAGCAATCTCCCGCTTCATCGTCGTATTCGTAGGGCGGGAAAGTGAGAGTGCCTCAACAGCCTCTTTCAGTTCTCCAGGTGCTGTACGTGATGTGTGGATAATCGCATTAAGGGCAACCTCAAGCGGACCACCGCCCTGGGTTACCATGTTCTTTATCGCAGAGACGCATTCACGCCAAGTGGGACAGAAAACCTCCTTTCTCTCGAAAGGAAGAAGGCGTCTGTCCAGTATGTATATTCCTTCATCGCTTACCCTCGATACATTCTCATGACGGAGTATCGAGGGAAGAAGATCATCGATTCTTCCAGAACTCTGCATGGTCGCGGCAGATTTCATCCAGAAGGGCCTCATCCTCAACAGGGCCCTCTATCTCGATATGCTTCTGTCCTCTTGCTGCAACTTCGCGGGAGGAAAGTGAGAATGTAGGATTCTCCTCGTTGTCCCCCGTATATCTGAGGAGGTCCTTCTCCGTAGCTCCGAACACAAGTCTTCCGACATTCGTCCAGTAAAGTGCTCCTGTACACATGCAGCATGGTTCAAAATTGGAATACAGCGTGCAGTCTGCAAGGAATTCAGGAGAATAAAGCTTCGCGGCCTTCAGGAGGAGAAGAGTCTCCGCATGATATGCGCTTCCACCTTCCTGGAAGGCATTGCCCTGCTCAAGAAGTATATTTCCGTCCTTATCTGCAAGAAGAGCTCCGAATGGATGGTTTCCCTCAAGCATCGCACTTTGTGCGATTTCAGCACAGCGTCTGAGAAGTCTGTAATCAGTATCGTTCATATGATGATTGTAGCAACATATCCACATAAACTCCATGAGGCAAGATTGACCGTAGCAGTGCTTCTGGCTACATTTTGAATGAAGACATAAAAAGGAAGGAAAATTATGAAAAAGATCTTCTCCGTAATCGCTGTCCTCTTTGTTTCAGGAATGCTTCTTGCCGCACAGGGCGTGGAAGAACCGAAGGCAGATGAAACACTGGTAAAAGTGACTGGCGTTACGGTATCCGATGACGGAACATATAGGATTGAGGCCGTCAAGAACGGCGAGAACGTGATCTATAACGCTTCTGCAGAGACGACAGAGACAGAGGAAGGCTACCCTCTTTCATCGATTGAAGAAGGTGACTATATCCTCGTCAGGGATAACGGAATGATGACAATGTCCATTCCTCCTCAGTTCCCGGCAGCATCGATAAGAGATGCAAGCGCAGCTGTTGAAGCAGGTCTCATCGATCCATCTACAGGAGTTCCTGCAGAACTTCCGGAAATAACGATCGCAATCGGAAATGTCGATCCTGAGAATTCGGCATCCACATTCAACTATTCCTACGGATACCTCTCGATGAAGGCACTGATGCTGCAGAATCTCTATCCGAGAGCAGGATACTTTGCCCGCGGTGTCATAGATGCATCCCTCATCCAGGAAAAGACACCTCTCCTCGAAGTCGATGAGATGTCATCATCTCTCGATTCATTCATCACAAATGTCTACGGTGCAGGTGAACCTACGGATTATGGCGATGTCATCACAACAGAAGAGGAAATCCTTGCGCTTCCATATCCTGAGACTCTTGAGGACAAGTTCGCATATTCATATGGTTACTTCACTGTTCTCAATCTCATGTATGGCGGAGTGGAGATCATCGGACCTGATTTCGCAGCAGGTGTTCTTGCAGCCATCTACGATGCAGAGCCTCTCTTCACAGAAGAGGAGATGAATGCCTACCTCGACAAATACATCTCAGAGATGCAGGCTGAGTATGAGGCATACCTGCAGGAGCTCGCAGAGAGCAACAAGAAGGAAGCCGAAGCATATCTTGAGGATAACAAGGCAAGAGAGGGTGTCATAGCTCTCGATAGCGGCGTTCAGCTTGAGTTCATCCTCGATGACACAACAGAAGGTGCATCCCCTGCAGCAGATGACACGGTGAATGTGAACTACACACTTACTCTGATGAATGGCAATGTGATGGATCAGGGTGAGAACGTTGAATTCAACCTCCAGTCTCTCATCCCAGGCTTCACGGAAGCTGTAATGCACATGACTGTAGGCGATACAGTACGCGCATATATCCCGCCAGAGCTTGGATATGGTGAGACAGGCACCCCTACGATTGAGCCAAACTCACTCCTTATTTTCGAGATAACACTCAATTCAATAGTACCACCTGCTGAAAGCGCAGAGTGATAAAAGATGAGCCTTCTGGAAAACCCGGAAGGCTCTTTTAATCAGAATATGAATCGCACAGCCTTGAAATGCTGGGGAAGCGTATAGCACAGTCCCCTCTTCACATCATCGCTTCCGGAGTAGATAAGGAATCGTCCGCTCTCCATTCTGAATACCGATCCAGATACAGAGACTATCTCATCTCCTTCCAGCACGATTTCCATAACCTTCATGCCTGGATGGTGCTCTGCTTCAAAGCCTTTATCAGAAGAGAGATTCTCATCAATGATGTACTTAACATCGCTCTTTTCGGGGGTATCATAATGACCAGAATTCTGGTCATACGGAAGGGAGCGGTCCATCACGCCTATTATCGTGGCTATTTCAGGAAACGCCCCCTGATAACTCTCAAGTTCATCCAATGTGTCGAAAACAATCATATGCAATGGTTTTTATTCTTATCTGCAAGTTCTGTAAAGCGTATGATCTCATCAACACACCCTTCGATTCCAAGAAGAGATGAATCAAGAGAGAGCGAGTATGTACGGCACATGCCCCACTTCTGATCGGAATAGTAATTATAGAAGTTTGCCCTGCTCTTATCATTCTTGAGACAGACTTCCTCTGCCCTGTCTGCAGGAACCTCATAGCATTCAACAGCTCTTTTCACCCTTGCTTCAAGCGGAGCATGGATGAATATGGAGATAAGATCAGGATTACCTTTGAGGATATAGTCCGCACAGCGTCCTATGATAATGCAGGAACCTTTCTTGGCAACCTTCCTGATCGTGTTTGATTGAATCAGGAAAAGCTGATCATTCAGTGGCATCTCATTGAATCCGAGAGTGCCAGAGGACATCGGGTAATTTCCCATCACAAGAGAGTAAAGCAGAGATGAAGCAGGCTTTTCGTCCGCACTGTGGAAAAGCTCCTCTGAAAAGCCGCTGTCCTTAGCTGCCATCGCCAGAAGCTCCTTGTCGTAGTATGGAATACCAAGACGTTCAGCCAGAGCCTTGCCGACCTGTCTTCCGCCGGAACCGAATTGTCTGCCTATTGTGTAGATTGTTCTTTCGCCCATTCGTGCCTCCTACCTTCATTATATATGATTTTCAGCACGCAAGGGGGAAAATCAGATGCCTTCGATCAAATGTTCAAGAAGAATCTTCAGGCCGATCGCGATAAGGATTATTCCGCCAGCAAGCTCCGCTTTCGATCTGTATTTCGAACCTGCGACAGCTCCGACGCGTACACCGATTGCAGAGAGAATGAATGTGATTATGCCGATAAAAAGCACCGCCCAGTAGATATTCCCGTCAACCGCCGCAAGCGCGATACCGGAAGCAAGGGCATCGATACTTGTCGCTATCGCAAGAGGCAGCATCGTCATGAAGCTGATGGAAGCAGTCTCCTCTTCATCACAACCTCTCGATTCCTTGATCATAGAAGCACCGATGCAGAGCAGAAGCACGAATGCAATCCAATGATCGAACGCGCTTACAAGCGATGCGAACTGTATGCCGATAAAATATCCGATAAGAGGCATCAAAGCCTGAAAGATACCGAACCACAAGCCTGCCGTGACGGAAGCCTTCAGCGATGGATGCCCTATTGCAAGGCCTTTGCAGATCGCAACGGCAAACGCATCCATGCTGAGCCCCACGGCAAGCACGAAAAGACTACCTAATCCCATAACCAACCAAGAAAAAAGCGGGGCCGAAGCCTCGCTTATGATTAACCGTTTATGCTCTTGACGAGAGCATCCGACATCTCCTCAAGAAGAGGAATCTGCTCATCCTTCAGTGAGGACTTTATCGAAAGAACAGGAGAAACAATCCTTATGTCCTTCATTGCAGAGAGAATCTCAGACATCTTCTTTCCCGCAGAAAGTGCCCATGTGCCATTCTCGATGACAGCGACATCCCTGTTCTGGAAAGCATGAGCCTTGAGCTCGGTCAGAAGCATTTCCATCTTCGGGAAGATCTCAGCATTGTATGTCGGGGAAGCGAATACTATCGTGCTGTATCTGAAGCACTCAGAGACAAGTACGGATACATCTGTCTTCGAAGCATCGTACATGTGGATATTCCTGATACCCTTTTCCGCAGCCATCGAAGCCAGCACATCAACTGCATTAGCCGTGTCACCATAGATTGTCGAATAGATGATGAGAAGCCCCTTATCCTCGCTCTTGTAGGATGCCCATGTCGTGTATTTGTCGAGGAAATACGGGATGTTCTCTCTCCAGATAGGGCCATGAAGAGGAAGAATCATCTTGATAGGAAGCTCTGCGGCTTTCTTCAGTGTATTCATGACCTGAACACCATACTTTCCTACGATGTTTATATAATAGCGGCGTGCATCATCAAGCCACTCCCTGTCGAACTCAACCTCATCAGCATAGAGATTTCCAGCAAGTGCTCCGAACGTACCGAAAGCATCTGCTGAGAAGAGGAATCCATTCGATGTGTCGAAGGAAACCATGACCTCCGGCCAGTGAACCATCGGTGCGAAAACAAACGCAAATGTATGCCGACCAGTTGAGAGAGTGTCGCCATCCTTTACAAGGTGCATGTGCTTGTCGACATCGAAGGAATAGAACTGCTTGATCATCTGTGCAGTCTTTGCATTGCCCACGATTGTGAGTTCAGGATATCTCAGCACAAGCTCTGCAATGACGGAGCAATGATCCGGCTCCATGTGATTGACGATGAGATAATCGAGCTTCCTGCCTGAAAGGGCATAATCGACATTCTCGAGGAACTCGCGGGAAACCGCATGGTCAACTGTGTCGAGAAGCACTGTTTTATCATCAAGCACGAGGTAAGAGTTGTAGCTTACTCCGCGCTCGATAGGATATACATTTTCAAAGAGCGCAAGACGGCGATCGCTTGCACCCACATAGATTACATCTTCTGTGATTTTCCTAATGTTATGCATTGCATATTCTCCATGTGAGAATATATACAATGCAACGCTTTACGGCAAGGACTAGGAAAGGAAAGCAGCCAGATGAGGAACAAGTTCCTTGATGACTACATTCGAAGTATTTATGCAGAGATCATAAGAGCTTTTATCACCCCACTTCTCTCCCGTATAGAACTCATAATACTTCGCTCTGCCTTTATCGACCTTCTGGATCATCTGCTTCAGTTCCTTATCCGAAAGATGCTCACCCTCAGGAGCACGCGCATGGCATCTTGCGATACGGGCCTCCATGTCAGCATAAACGAATATCCTGAAAGGCTTTATATCGTGAAGGATATAATCTGCACAGCGACCTACTATGACGCAGTCGGATGCCGCAGCCATCTCCTTTATGATATTGCTCTGCTCCGTATAGACTGACTGCTGAAGCTGGAAAGCCATGTCAGGGTAAAGGCTATGACCGATTGTTATAGGCAGCAGAGGATACGGATGATGCTCCACAACATTGTGGACATACTCCTCTGTCAACTGGGTTCTCTTGGAAATCTCGGTAAGGATTTCCTTGTCGTAATATGCAATCTGAAGATGGTCAGCAAGTCTTCGTCCAAGCTCCCTTCCGCCAGATCCGAATTCACGTCCTATTGTGATAATCTTATTTGCCATACTCCACCTCCTTGTCTTTACATAATTTTAACCTTTCCAATCACCATTTCAAGTATTCTGTGGGATTTTCTACAGAAAAAGGACAAAGAACACACTTAAAATCCGGTTAAATCCATGTAAGAAGCTCTGCAGCATCTTCATGAAACTGTCTCTCGGAATCATCCTTCACGAACTCAAGAAGGAGGGAATGGCAGCCTTCAGCATTGGAAAGATACCTCTTCCAGTATTCCCTGCCTTCTTTCAGAGGATGCCGTCCTTCCTCCGTCCAGTAATAGACATGAAGATTCACAAGCCTCTTCCCGATAGCCTGAAGTCCTTCGCATCTTTCGGGAATGGACAAAGCCATCGTAGGCTGCCAGAGCGTGAGGAAATTAGCCCTATCAACCGCTTTGATAAAAGACAGGCCGGATTCGTTCGTGTCGGTAAGTGTTTCACGATGCCACTCCAGGACGATTCTCATTCCTTCCGCATCCGCCATGTCTGCAACTCTCCGGGCTTCCTCCACCATTGATTTCCTTTCTGCAGAAGGAACTGCAGCCGATGCTCTGTCACCTGCCCATATTCTTATGGTATCTGTTCCGAGAGCTCTGGCGTTCACGATTCTCTTCCGGAAATCCATTCCCTTGCCGAGCTTGTAATATGAACCGTATTCAGCTACTGAAAGACCACTGTCTCTTGTAAGAATACCAATCCTCTCAGCTTCCACAGGATCATCTTCGGGAATATGCCAGCCTTCGCTCCACTCTATTGTCTTAAGCCCCGCATTTCTGCAGAGCTCAACGATATCATCAGCACTTTTTGTCTTGAATGTGACAGACACAAGACCTGGGATGAATTTCACATTGCCAGAACTTCTTTCCATATCCCCTCATCGACAATCACACCATTCTCAAGACTGTCCTTTCGCACTCGCATCATGCCTTCTCCCGGGTAGTGTACGGAAGAACCTTCTCTTACAGGCTCAGAGGCATCGATGCTCATGAGCGTCTGCTTTATCTCATCATCAACAGCCTTCCTATCCGGGAAGGATGAAAGATCGAAAACGATGAAGACCTGAGAAAGCGATGTCTCTGCAGGAAGGGCTCCGATTTCTCTTACAGATAATCCTCCTGAAAGGGAAGCGGCGATGAGATCGAGCGCGATTGAAAGCCCTGAGCCCTTCCAGTATCCCATAGGAAGGACACGCCGTGTCTCAAGAATATCATCAGGCTTCCTCGTTATATTCCCATCTCTGTCAAATCCGCCATCTACAGGACACTCTGAGCCTTCCCTGCTGTATCTCTCGAGCTTTCCATAGCTGAACATTGACATCGCGACATCAACGATGACAGGCTGGTCCTCATATGGAACAGCAAGGACAATCGGATTATTGCCTATCTTCGCCTCCTTTCCGCCCCATGCCGGCATATTAGGCATCGTATTCGTCCACAGTATTGCGATACAGTCATTCTCTGCAGCCATGAGACCATAATTGCCGGGCCTCATCCAGTGATTTGTGTTGCGGAGCGCGACGATTCCCATCCCGCTTTCCTTCGATAGCTCTATAGCCCTTTTCATGCAGGTATACGCATTGAGATCACCCGGTCCACGCTGTCCATCCCAGCGTTCAATCATACCTATGCGTTCTGCCAGAACCGCGCGTTTTGAGACATCGACTATCCCTGATTTTATCATCGAGATATACCTGGGAAAGCGGTTCAGGCCGTGGGTATACACGCCATCGCGTGAAGAAGAAGCGAAAAAACGTGCCGAGATATCTGCATCCTCTCCTATTATTCCATTCTTCTCGAGAACTCTAGTGAATTCCTTCACCATCTCATCATAGCTTACTCTCATTTCTCAAACCCGAATCCTTTCTCAAAACACCCATCGCCGTCTTCTGAGAATATTCCAAGAAGCGTACCGGTGAATGTCATATACATCGTTCCTTCCGTGGCAAAGGAAGCAATTGAAGCCCTCCCCATTTCCTTTCCATCCGCATGGAAAATATACCATTCACGATCGGTCCTGAGCTCAAGCTTGACAGCTGGCTTTGCTTCCATCTCACTGTCGCTTACGATGCACTCAAGATCGTGGATCTTCCTTCTAAAAACAGCATGAAGCTTTCCAGCCCTCCATTCAAGATAAAGATCCGCATGATAATCGCTATTGTAGAAAGCTGTGACTCCAGCCTTTCCCGTCAACGATGAGTCTGTCCTGAGTTCTGAAGAGAACACAGTTTCGAATTCAGTCTGTCTCAAAAGCAGAAGCGCAGGTTCACCCTTTTCCTTAGACAATGAATCCCTTGAATGGATGACAAGGCTTCCATTCCCTCTTTCATAAAGCTCCTTTCCTCTGCTCCGCACTCTGAGAAGAGGAGAAGAGTCGATATCATCGGTGAAGCTGAAGTAAACAGGCTTTTCTGTGCTGGTTTCAATAGCTGAAGGCTCCTCTATTTCCACCTTCCCGTCATTCCCTATCACAGGCCAGCCATCGATCCAGGAAACCTCTGCCATGAATGTCTCCCTGCCAAGATTATGAAGCAGAGGACGGCCGGGCATTCTTATCCCGAGAAATACGGCAATCCAGCTTCCATCTTCCATTTCAAGAAGATCAGCATGGCCCGTTGCCTGTATCTCATGGTTCTTCCGCTCCGTATGGGAGAGTATCGGCTTCTTCCTTAGCTCATACGGCCCGTATATATCCTCAGCTCTTCCTGCTATCTCATGATGACCATATTCAGTACCGCCTTCAGCGAATATGAGGTAATACAAACCATCTTTCTCGTATATATGCGGAGCTTCTGTCGCATAACCTGATAACCCCGGAGATATCTTTCTAAGAGGTTCTTCAAGAATGCCGTTATCGGGATTGATGAATGTTCCGTATATTCCCCCCTTCCCGTTCTGGGTATAGAAGCATCTGCCGTCCTTCAGGAAGCAGAGGCTCGGGTCTATCCCCTCCGGATAGATGGGAAACGGTTCTGACCATGGCCCTGAAAGAGACTCTGAGTGAGACACGAAATTACCAAGTCCGTTCTTATTTGTCGTCACCATATAGTAACGGCCATTATGGAAACGGATGGTCGCGGCATATAGTCCGCTGCTGTTCTTCACCCCTTCAAGGGAGAAACCGTTCGCATCGGTCATCACGGATGTCTCGTATCTCCAATCGGAAAGATCTTCAGAGGTGTAGAGCGCTATTCCTGGATAATACTCGAAAGTTGATACTGCGATTATATATCGTTCACCATCGAAGGCTATCGAGGGGTCGGGGTTGAAACCGCGGATAATAGGATTATGGATCATATAAAAATACAATGCCCGGAATGATCATCACTCCGGGCGGTTAAATCAGCCGAGGAACTCTGGATTGAGAGTTACACCGAATGCATCTGCAAGAGCCTTGAACTCATCGTCCGTAATCGTCCTCACGATTCCGGCGCTCTTTGCCTTGAGATAGATCTCCGCTGCTTTCTCAATCGTATGGACAAGACCGAATGTCTCGTCGAAATCCACACCGCTTCCGAAGATACCATGGAATGTCCAGACGACAGCGCGGTACTTCGTGATGAGCTTTGCAGTCTCGATTCCGATATCAATGGAGCCAGGTACCATCCAGTCGACGACGCCTACACCCTCAGGGAACACGACAGCACACTCTGTCTCGCTCTGCCAGAGCACTCTTGTGTATGCCTTAGCCTCTGGAGGAAGCGTATATGTCAGTGCTGTGATGTTCGCAGGATGTGCATGATAGATAACACGGCATGCGCCATCTGTTGCCTTCATTCTGGCGATATGGTTCATAAGATGAGTCGGAATCTCGCTGGTAGGCTTTGCACCATCCTCAAGTCCCCAGAGGATATCATAACCGGTACCTGCATCATCGATACGAATGATTCCGATATTCTTCTCAGGTGCGAGAGGAACATTGCGCATATACTTTCCAGAGCCTGTGATCGTGAAATAAGCTCCCTTAAGCTCAGGTGCGCTGAAATTCATATCATAATGCCTTCCGGTATCATGAAGCTTATCCTTTACTGCCTCGACATCCTCGTCCTTCATTCTGTAGGAAAGGTTTCCACCATTCCTTTCATGCCATCCCTGCTCGAATCCGTCAAAGCACATTCTTATGAAATCATCAAGAAACATAACAAAACTCCTTAAGAGCAGATCCCCTGCTCTGAAAATCATTATATAGAATACAGTCTGTATCAGCCGAGTCTTCTGAACTGATCCATCCTGACCGAGGCCTTGAGAACCTCGTTCTTCCTGTCTCTGGTAAGCTCTCCTGCCGTAATCATCTGATAAAGAAGATTACCTATCGCAGTTCCCTCACCCGGTCCTGCTGTAACCGTACGATGGGTATACATTGCTGTAAGCGCATTGAGGTATCCATCCTTCGAGCCTCCGCCGACAATAGCGATATGGCTGAATGTACGGCCTGTGATCTTCTCCATTTCCTCTATCGCATCGCGATATGCGATGGCAAGGGAGTTATATACTGCAGAAGCTATCTCACCTCTGGTGAGGTTCTCCTTTCCAAGAGCCTTCGAGATCTCATCCTTCATCGACTCCGGAGAAAGGAAGCGGCTGTCAGATGCATCGATAAGCCCCGGAAGATCTGCTTCCCTAGCTTCTTTCTCAAGCTCATCAAATGTAGCTCCGGTCTCTTTCGAGAGACACTGCAGCATCCATGTCCCCATGATGTTCTTCAGAAGCCTGATCGTACCATCCACTCCGCCTTCATTGGAAAGGTTGGCGTTCTTCGCCTCCTCGCTCCTATATGGATGATTCTCCACGCATCCGAGAATCGACCATGTGCCGGATGAAAGGTAGATTGTATTCTCCCCTACAGGCGCACCGACAACAGCGGACGCTGAATCATGGGATGGAGCAAGAATCACCATCGGATCATATCCGATTTCAGCTTTTAGCTCATCCTTAAGCCTTCCGACCTCTGAGCCAGGATCAGAAAGCGATGCAAAGAGATGCTGAGGAAGATCCAGATTCTTTATCAGCTCATAATCCCAGGTTCTCTTCTCCGGGTCGAGAAGATTCGTAGTTGATGCGAATGTATATTCATGCTTCATCACACCAGTCAGCCTGTAAGCAAGATAGTCTGGGATGAATAGCATGTATGCGCTCTTCTCAAGATATTCCGGATGCTCCTGCTTCAGAGACAGGAGCTGGTAAATCGTATTGAAGCGCTGGAACTGGATTCCCGTACGTGCATAAAGCATATTCTGATCAGGCCATGTGTCGAGGCGGTCAGTTCTGCCATCACGATAGGAGACTGTATCACCGATTATATTCCCATCCTCATCAAGGAGAACGAAGTCAACACCCCATGTGTCGATGGCTATATAATCTGCCTTCCCGGCTTTCTTAAGCCCTTCGACTATCCCCTGATAAAGCCCTTCAAGATCCCATACAAGAGTTCCGTCCTCTTTCTTCTTGGGACCATTCGGGAAACGATGGATTGTCTCCATCACAACTCTGCCGTCCGTTGTAAGACGCCCTTTAACGAGCTTGCCGCTGGAAGCTCCGATATCGACTGCAAGATATACCATGTTCTTTATTTTACCGTATTATTCTGCAACAGCAATTCAATTTTCCCTTAATCCGGGACTTCAATCCATATGGAAAACTTCTCTGAGAGGTATGGATACAGGGGAATTGTCCTCATTGGTATCCATAAGATCCTTCATGTAAGCCCACCATTTCTGGATGATCTCCTCAGATCCGAGATCCTGCGATCCTTTATCACCCTTTGTTTTCTGGAAAGCGAAGAGGTATCCGGTCTCCTTATCAAGATAAATCGAATAATCATAGACACCGCTTTCCGATATCATCTTCTTCACTTCAGGCCATATAGCCCTGTGCCTTCTCTCATACTCTTCTTCACATCCAGGTTTCAGATGCATCCTGAATGCCTCTCTTTTTTCTTCTGCCATGCCTTTTATATCCTCCCTCTCATGCCGATTTGTCAAGGAAAAGAGGCCCTCAGCCCTTCATTCTTATTCTTTCTTCGGGTATAATCAGTGGCATGCGTGCAAAGAGGAGACTGCAGCCTGGTCTGCAGCTGGCACTCGGTTTTCTGGGTGTCATAACAATCGGAACGCTTCTGCTTTTACTGCCAATATCGCAGAACGAGGGAGAGAATCTTAAAGCGATAGACGCGCTTTTCATTTCAACATCCGCTGTTTGCGTGACAGGGCTCACCCCTGTCGATATCAGCGTGACGCTTTCACCTTTCGGCACGACTGTGATGATGCTGCTTATCCAGATAGGAGGACTGGGATACGCTGTCATAGCTGTAATCATCATACGCCTCACAAGCGGCAAGCTGGACTTATCCAGCCGCAATCTGCTCCGCGATTCTTTCGGAGCGGATCATCGTGTAAGGGTCTGGAAGCTCTTCTTCACTGCAATTGCAGTCACATTCACGGCAGAGCTTATCGGAGCCATCCTGCTCTTCATCGGATTCAGCGGGCATGGCTATTCACTTGGAAGAACGATATACCTCGCGCTATTCCATTCCGTATCAGCATTCAACAACGCTGGCTTCGATCTATTCTCGACAAGCCTGATGAGCTGGAATGATAGTGCGCTCGTGCTTGTGACAATAGCACTGCTTATTGTCTCAGGCGGTCTTGGATTCCTTCTTTACACAGATCTCATCGCCCTTGTGACGAAAAGAAAGAAGGTATCCCTCCATACGAAGATAGTGCTTTCAACCACTCTTCTTCTTATCGTAACCGGAACAGTGCTTTTCTACTTCATACTTCCGGATATCGACCTGAAGAACGCGTTCTTCCAGTCTGTGACGACACGTACCGCGGGATACTTCTCATACGATCAGACAACATTGCCTCCTGCTGGTGTCATACTCACGATAGTGCTGATGTTCATCGGCGCCTCCCCCGGCTCTACCGGTGGCGGTGTCAAGACAACATCGATATTCACAGCGCTGAAAGCGACATTCTCACTGCTTCTCGGACGGAAGACAACAGCTTTCAGAAGAGAGATAAGCAATGAATCGGTGATGAAGGCATTCTTCGTAATCATCATATCGGTGCTTCTGCTTGCTGTCGCGACGCTCATTCTGTCGATGACAGATCCTGAATTCACATCTGACAAGCTTCTCTATGAAGCTGTATCTGCATATGCGACTGTCGGACTGACAATGGGTGTCACCCCATATATCTCATTTGCAGGCAAGATAGTTCTTATAATCCTCATGTTCCTCGGGAGAGTGGGATTCATGACGATAATAAGCGCATTCGCCTCAAGAAAGAGCTCACAGGTCAATCTGATAGAAGAAAAGATAATAATCGGTTAAGGAGCGATTGAATTATGAAAAAGAGAAATGATGGAGATAAGATTTTCGGAATAATCGGAGTCGGGCGCTTCGGCCTTGCCGTCGCTGAGGAACTTCTCGAAAGAGGCAAAAGCGTCATCGCAATCGATAAGGATCTTCAGAGACTGAGACCGCTTCAGGAAACGGATGCAGATGTCTTCGTCGTGAATGACATGTCCATGGAATCCCTGGAGGAAACAGGGATAAAGGATGCCGATGTTGTCGTTGTCGGTATCGGCAAGGACGTCGAGAATTCTATTCTCGCGGCTCTCAACGCGCTTGAGCTTGGTGTAAAGAGAGTAATCTGTAAGGTCATAAGCGATGATCATGCGAAGATACTCAGGAAGATCGGGGCTGAGGTCATCTTCCCTGAAATCGAAATAGGAAGACGTACAGCGATAAAGCTCTGCGAGAGGCTTGCTGAGGATATCCTCCCGCTTTCAGATGAATTCTCTATCATCCAGATAAGGACTCCGGAAGCTCTCGATTCCCGCTCCATAAAGGAGATAAAGCTCAGAGAGAAATACGGGATATCGCTGATTGCTGTCATACAGGATGGCAAGGCAAACGGAAGCGTAGGTCCTGACACCATCCTCCATAAAGAGGAGCAGATGGTACTGTCAGGAACAAACAACGCACTGAGGAAATTCCAGGACGCAATGAATTAATAGCGGTCAAGGAATACTGCGGTTTCTATATGAGCTGATGCGGGGAAGAGGTCTACGGGCTGTATTCCCCGTGTTTTATATGGCATGAAGCGGTGGATATATCTCAAATCACGACCGAGTGTTTCAGGATTGCAGGAGATATATACAATACGCTCAGGAGCCATTCTTCCCGCGGCGGCAAGGAATTCCTCGCTTGCACCGGAACGGGGAGGATCGAGGAAAAGGACTGAGCAATGCTCCCCTTTCTTCGCCATCTCCTTCATGTATTTCGAGGCATCCGCTGTTATGAATGAGACGTTATCAAGGCCATTGAGCCTTGCATTGGCCTCGGCATCCCTTACAGCTTCCGGATTCGATTCAACCCCGATAACCCTGCAACCGGAGACATGCGCCGCGATAAGAGCGATTGTACCGGTTCCGCAGTAGGCATCGATTACAGTATCATCCTCCCTGAGATCCGCCATGTTCATCGCTATCGTATAAAGGCGCTCAGCCTGATGAGGATTGATCTGAAAGAACGACTTTGAGGAGATTCGGAAATCGAGACCTGAAAGGCGGTCCATTATATATCCCTTGCCGTAGATCACCTTCTCCTCCGCTCCCTCGGGTATCACCATGGATGTCTTTTCCCTGTTCACGATAATCGATACCGATTTCACATAAGGCAGTCTCTGGTGAAGCGCGGCCGCAAGATCGGATGCAGATTTCAGATTACTGTCAGAGGCAACAAGCACCACAAGCGCATCATCGTAGTATCGCGATGTCCTGATAAGAACATGACGAAGATCCCCTGTCATCCTGTCTTCATCATAAGCTCTTATATGATAGCGATTTGCAAGTGTCCTTACTGCAGCAAGTATCTCCGTTGCCCTCTCATCTTCAAGGATACATGATTTCACAGGAATGAGCTTATGGGTTCCTCTCCTGTATATTCCGGTAACGAGCTTACCATCCTTCTCTCCGCATACAGCCTGGACCTTGCATCTGTATCCTGTTATCTCGGGAGAAGGGAGAATCGGAGAGACATGACAGAAACGGGAAAGGAATTTCTCTTCCGTCATGTACTTTTCCAGAAGCTCATCCTCATATCTTTCGTTTATATAATCACAGCCACCGCATCTGGATGAAAGCGGACAGAATCTCTTTGCCATGAGGCCATTCTCTCCTTTTTCATGATTGAAGTACAAGAGGAAGAAAAACCTCTCCCGCAAGTGAAATGAACCCTCTAAGTTGGACGGAAAACCAATTTGGAGGGTTTAATTATGAAGATAAAGGAAGAAGACCTAGAAAGAGAGTTAAAGATAGCTCTATCGGGAAAGGACAGCCAGCGAGGATGTTCTGAACGAATAGGGATGGGATTGAGTAAATTCAAGAAGCTGTTGCGTAGAGCAAGGATACATGGAGTAGACGCAGTTCTGCATTCAAATATGCCTGGGTCATATACAGATGAATTCAGGCTAACTGTGGTAAACTCTGTCATAAGCGGGTCACTCACACAGGGCATGGCAGGAGCAAGATACAATCTTGATGAAAGTACAATCAGATCGTGGGTGAAGAAATATCAAGAAGGAGGAGAAGAGCTTCTTCTTGAAGCTGGCAGAGGAAGACGAGGAATGGGACGAAAGAAGAAACCGAAACTTGAGGATTATGAGCCCGGCTCGATAGAGTATCTGAGGTTGGAGAATGAGCTTCTTAAAAGAGAGAACTTACTGCTAAAAAAAGCATTGCCCTTAGTTCAGGAAAAGATAAGGAATCGCTCACGCGCAAAGAGCGGTACCAGCTCATCAGAGAACTAAGCGGCGAATTTCATCTATATGAGCTGGTTGCATTCTTCAATGTTCCAAAGAGTTCATATCTGAACTGGAAAGCGAAGCATATAGCAGATAAAGATGAATATCTGAAGACCAGGATAAAAGAGATATTCACATATCATAAAGGAAGATATGGATACAGAAGGATAACAGCGCAGCTGCATTCTGAAGGTCTTATTGTGAACCATAAGAAGGTAAAAAGGCTGATGCGTGAACTCAATCTTTACCCGGTAACAGTCAAAAGAAGAAAGTATTCATCGTATAAAGGTGAAGTTGGCAGAACCGCTCCCAACAGACTCAAAAGAAGGTTTGACGTCAAGGAACCAGATAAGGTATGGGCTACAGATGTGACAGAGTTCGTTACAGAAGAAGGCAAGCTCTATCTTTCCCCGATTAAGGACATGTGCACCGGAGAGATAATAAGCTACGGCATCTCCCCGTCTCCGAACATGTCGATGGTAATGAAGATGCTTGATACGGCTCTCCTGAGCCATCCAGATCACAAGGGACTTATGATACATTCCGACCAGGGATTCCAGTACCAGCATGCATTGTTCGTGAACCGTCTCAAAGAGAATGGCATTGTTCAGAGCATGTCCAGAAAAGGCAACTGTCTGGACAACAGCAAGATGGAGACTTTCTTCTCAACGCTCAAGAGGGAAATGTATTATGGCCATGAAAAGGAGTTCAAAACCAGAGAACAGCTAAGTGCTGCAATAAAGGAATACATCGAATATTACAACAATGAGAGGATACAGATAAAATTAGGCTACCTTTCTCCATTGCTTTTTAGAGAGAAGATAGCCTAATCTGTTTCAAGTCCAACAATGAGGGTTCACCTCAAAGAGGAGAGGCTAATCAGATACAGTATTTTCCTTATGTCCTGATTTCCCTGTTAAACGGCTTACCAAGCGATGAAGGTGCAGTCATGTCATTTTTCGATGTGAATGCAAGGACAACGATTACAAGCACATACGGAAGCATGACAGCAAGCTCATACGGGAATGATATACCGAAGCTCTGGACAACAGTCTGGAAAGTCTGGGCGAATGTGAAGAGCAGCGCTCCGCCCATTATCTTCACAGGATGCCAGTGCCCGAAATAGACAAGGGCCACAGCAATGAAGCCTCTGCCGGAGATAAGCGTATCGGAGAACATCTTCGCCTGAGCAACGGAAAGATATGCTCCTGCAAGACCTGCAAGCGCGCCTCCTACCATAAGCGCCTCATAACGCGTACGGCTTACATTGACACCCATTGAATCAGCAGCTCTAGGATTCGTTCCCGCAGCTCTTACCTTCAGTCCCCACGGGGTACGGAACAGGATATACCATGCAACGGGAATGAAGATATAGGCAAGATAGCTGGCTGCATTGTGGGAGAAGAATATATCTCCGATAAGCGGAATCTTCGAAAGAAGAGGGATATCCACATCAGGAATTCCAGGAATGGACTGTGTACCTCCAACGAAATGCCTGAAAAGCGTACCTGCACACCCTACTCCGAACATCTGCAGCCCAATGCCTGCAATGCCCTGCGGTGCGCGGAATGTCACAGTGATAAGACCAAAAAAGAGTCCGAAAAGCGCGCCAAGAACAGCTGCAGCCACGAAACCAAGCACGTTATACCACTGCGAAACATGCATACCACCGCCCGCGAGGAACGGAATGAGCATGCCGACAAAAGC
>JADIMF010000006.1 GCA_017694915.1 Candidatus Ornithospirochaeta stercoravium | reverse complement strand
ACGAACATAAGGATGAAGAGTATGAGCATCATCACCTTTGTTATCTTCTCTACGCCGTTCTTGAGTCCGATGATTACGATTCCTGCTGTAAGAAGCAGTGCCAGTCCCATCATCGCGATCTGCAGTCCTGGTGCGGCTGTAAGGGATGAGAAGTACTCTCCTACGGCGGCGGTATCATATGTGCTGTTCAGCGTTCCGGAAAGGAATGATCCGAAGTAATACAGGAGCCAGCCTGTGATTGTAGAATAATACATCAGCAGTAGGTAATTGCCTGCAACCGAAACAAACCCGACACCGTGCCATTTCGAACCAGCCGGTTCGAGTTTCTTCAGAGCCCCCACGATATTGGCTCTGCCAGCTCTTCCGATAGCGAACTCCATTATCATGACAGGTACACCCATGAATACCAGGAACAGCAGGTACATCAATACGAATGCCGCACCGCCGTATCTTCCTGTTATGTACGGGAACCTCCAGACATTCCCTAGTCCGATTGCACAGCCCGCGGACAGCAGAATGAAGCCCAGCCGGGAAGACAGCCTTTCTCTAGCCATGTTTTCAACCTCTTTTTTCAATATTCCTTGCAGGATACTGTGGATCGCTGGTATAGAGAAGTCCCAGCTTCCTCAGCCCTGACATATCACCGTTTGATGGTATGTGGGTCAGATGCACCTCCGCATCCTTGAGCTTCGGAAGCTCTTCGATAGCCTTTGCCGCATCCTTGTCTTCGGAAGCACTCATCGCAAGGGCTATGAGAATCTCATCGAGGTTCATGCTGACGCCTTTCCCGCTGAGTATATCTCTCTTCATGGCTGTTATGCTATTGATAACGTTCTTCGAGATGAGATCTTTTTCCTTTGGAATACCTGCCATGACCTTGAGCGCATTGAGAAGAAGCGCGGAACAGGCATGAAGTGTTATGGAATTATGTGCTGTAACAATCTTTCCATCCGGAAGCTCGATTGCTGCGGCACATACCGTACCATTCTTGCCTTTTCCCTCTGCAATCGCTTTATCAAGGGCTTCTCTTGCCGGCATTACTACAGATCTGTCCTCAGGTTTCAGACCGGCTTTGTCCATTATTGCAGATATCCTGTTCACGGTATCCTTATCAGCTCTACCTGCAACATAGTCTGTGCGTATAGCGAAGTAGCGCCTTATTATCTCATCCTGTCCGGCTTTTCTGCATACCTCATCATCTGTGATTCCGAAGCCGCATCTGTTCACTCCCATGTCGGTAGGGGATTTGTAGACGCATTCTCCTGTTATCTTCTCAAGTATCCTTGCAAGAAGAGGAAATGCCTCCAGATCCCTGGAGTAATTCACCGCTACCTTGTTGTATGCCTGAAGGTGGAAATGGTCGATGAGATTCACATCGCCTATGTCCGCGGTTGCCGCCTCATATGCGATATTCACAGGATGATCGAGCGGAAGATTCCAGATAGGGAAGGTCTCAAGCTTCGAATAGCCGGGCTTCATGCCCATCTTCGACTCGTGATACATCTGAGAAAGACACGTTGCGAGTTTTCCAGATCCCGGTCCTGGTGCCGTGACGACTACGACAGGCGCGGAAACCGGAATGTATTCATTTCTTCCATAGCCATTGTCTGAAACGACCACGTCGATATTTGAAGGGTAGCCGGGTGTTGCCAGATGGGTATATACGTGTATTCCCATCCTTTCGAGCTTGTTCCTGAAGTTATCAGCGGCGACCTGATTCTCATAACGTGTTATGACAACCTTGTCGCATTTGATGCCGTAGGAGGCGAAATCATCAATCATCTTCAGGACATCGGCATCGTAGCTTATACCGAAATCAGAACGTATCTTTCCTCTTTCGATATCTCCTGCATAGATGCAGATTATTATATCCAGGCTGTCTTTCAGCGACTGGAATACCTTCATCTTGTTATTTTCGTCGAATCCCGGAAGAACGCGTGACGCGTGCTTGTCGTGGAGGAGCTTTCCGCCGCATTCAATATAAAGGTGTCCGGAAGATGACTCCCGGACCCTTTCAAGAATGTATTTTGTCTGCTCTTCCACATAACGTTTGCTGTCAAAGCCTTTGCTATGCATATCAGACGTAACCCTCTGCAAGCATTGCTCTGGAAACCTTCATGAATCCTGCAATGTTCGCTCCATCGACGAAGTTGTTCTTCTCTGAGTATTTCTCAGCAGCTTCGCTGATGTTCTTGTAGATATTGTTCATAATAGTCTGCAGCTCTGAATCGACTCTTTCGCGTGTCCACTGCATTCTGATTGAGTTCTGGCTCATCTCAAGACCGGAGACTGCAACACCGCCAGCATTGGCAGCTTTTGCAGGAGCAAGAAGCACGCCATTTCCCATTATGATGGATTCAGCCTCTACAGAGCATGGCATGTTCGCGCCTTCTCCGACGAGTTTGATTCCGTTCTTCACGAGATTCTCTGCATCTGCCTTGAGAATTTCATTCTGCGTTGCGCATGGGAATGCGTAATCTGCTTTGATGTCCCAGATCGGATTCGGAACGGAAGGATCGCGCTCGATATACTCAACACCCTTGAAGTGCTCAGCATATTCCTTGATACGACCTCTCTTCACGTTCTTGAGCATCTTGACCCATTCGAGCTTCTCCTTCGTTATTCCGCTCTCATCATAGATCATGCCGCTTGAATCGGAGAGTGTGACAGGCTTTGCACCAAGCGCGAGAAGCTTCTCGACTGTGAACTGAGCAACGTTTCCAGAACCTGATACAAGACATGTCTTGCCATCGAGGTCCATTCCGTTTCCTCTGAGAATTGCCTGGGAAAGATATACCAGTCCGTATCCTGTAGCTTCCGGTCTGATGTTGGAACCTCCGAAATCAATACCTTTTCCTGTGAGAACACCTGTGAATGTGTTTGTGATTCTCTTGTACTGACCGAAGAGGTATCCGATTTCCCTTCCGCCGACTCCGATATCTCCGGCAGGAACATCTGTATCCGGCCCGATATGCCTGTAGAGCTCTGTCATGAATGACTGGCAGAAGCGCATTACCTCATTATCGCTCTTTCCCTTCGGGTTGAAATCTGAACCGCCTTTACCACCGCCCATAGGAAGACCAGTGAGGCTGTTCTTGAAAACCTGCTCGAATGCAAGGAACTTCATGATTGAGAGGTTTACTGATGGATGGAATCTGAGTCCGCCCTTGTACGGACCGATAGCAGATGACATTTCTACACGATAGCCTCTGTTGATCTGAAGCTTGCCCTCATCGTCAATCCATGGAACGCGGAACATAACGACGCGCTCTGGTTCTGTCATCCTTTCAAGGATCTTGTGATATGTGACTTCAGGGAGATCATCGATAATCTTATCGATGGACTGAAGGAATGTGTAGACCGCCTGCTGGAATTCTTTCTGATCAGGATCGGTTTTCAGCACGTGCTCATAGACACGCTGTGTTTCGTCACGCATGGGCTTTATCTCCTCTAACGCAACCGATGATAAAGACATCGGGCAAGAAGGAAAAGAGTAAAAGGCCACTTTAGAATGAATTTTTTTTGAAAATTTATGCAGAAAATGAATATTGCTATTTAAAATTCAAAATGATTCATGTCGTCAATCTTATATGGAAAAGAATGAAACCAGGAAGGGAAGGGCAGATTATATCTATTTTCTCCAAAATGTTAATTTTGTTTAATTATTTAATGTGTATGAAAATATATGTGAATTTTGAAATAATCAAAACATTTTGACAAATTTTGTTTGTGCGATGCGGAATTCGATGGTACGCTACAATAAAAGGAGATTAGAATGAAAAGGAGTCTAGCAGTATTATTCTGTATATTCGCACTGTTTTCCTCGCTCTTTGCAGGCGGAAGCAAAGAGGCCGCATCTGGTGATGTGACACTTACCGTCCTCTGGTTCAACGATGCAAATGAGTCCGATGTATTCATGGATACAATGCAGGATTACCTTGAGGCAAATCCTAATGTGAAGATCGATCTTCAGGTAATCGCATTCGGCGATTACGAGCAGAAGCTCAAGATGATGATCAGCGGCGGCAACCCACCAGATGTTGCACGTCTCACGACAAGCCATGTTCCTATCCTCGCATCCTCTCTGGAGCCAATCGATCCATATCTTGAGGATCCTGCAGCAACAAAGGCAGAGTTCATGCCATCGATGCTTGCATTCGCTCTCGATAAGGAAGGACAGATGCTTGCTTATCCGACGGAAGCAACAGCAAACGGCATGATTGTCAACCTTACGGCATGGGAGAATGCTGGAATAGATGTCAGAGAGCTTTCAAAGACATGGACATGGGATGAATGGGAAGAGGCTGTAAAGCAGGTCATCGCAGCTAATGAAGGCATGAAGTACGGTCTTGCAGTTGATTACACCATCCACAGATTCGCAACACTTCTCTATGAATTCGGCGGAAGCTTCATGAATGAAGATCAGACAGCTTTCGACATGGTGAAGGAAGAGAATATAAACGCTATCAACTACTTCAAGCATCTGCATGACGAAGGACTTGTTCCTGAGAGCGTATGGCTTGGTTCCGAGAACCCGACCGAGCTCTTCCAGGCTGGACTTGTTGCATGTCATATCGGCGGCAGCTGGAACATCAACACATACAACACGAACGTCAAGGATTTTGAGTGGACGGTAGTATCGACACCTAAGGGAGAGATCAACTCCTCCGTTCCTGGCGGTAAGTTCATCGGCGCGTTCAAGGATGGAAAGCACAAGGAAGCAGCAATGGATCTCATGGCATGGTTCTCGGATAAGGCCCATAACGAGAAGTACTGCCTCGATACATTCAACCTCTCATCACGCGCAGATGCAGAGATTGCATATCCTACAAATTCAGAGGAGTTCGCAGTATTCCAGCATGATCTTTCCGTTACACCTGCATTCACAGCTGTTGAATGGGGAAATGCTAAAGTAACACAGCTTTCAACATTCATGGTTGAGCAGATTGTCCAGGTTCTTCTTGGAAACCAGACTGCAGAGGAAGCATGTCAGGCTATACAGGCAAGGGCTGAATCCTGATGAATAAGGGTGCCGGGACCTCCCGGCATCCTCTTCAAGGAGGTTGAATGAAAAAGCTGACAAAGGGAGATGAGCACATACGCGTGAAGACGAAGGGTAATTTCCATCAGACCCTTGCTCCTATGCTCTTCCTGCTCCCTAACATGATCATATTCCTGCTCTTTATCATCATCCCGCTATTCCAGGGACTCAGAATGGCTTTCATGGACTGGGGAATCTTCTCTGTGCCGGAATTCATCGGCCTGAAGAACTTCGGGAATCTTTTCAAGGATGATGTCTTTCTGATTACGATAAAGAACACTATCGTCTATTCGTTTTTCACAGTAGTGCTTCTTACTGTCGTATCGCTCTGTCTTGCTCTGATGCTCAGCAGGAATTCGATGAAAGGCGAACGTGTATTCAGAGCAATCTTCTATATCCCGTCGCTGCTTTCCATGATTGCAGTCGGTATCGCATGGAGGTTCATCCTCGGCGATGAGATGGGAATAATAAACTATGTTGTACGCCGTCTCGGCGGTGATGGTATTCCATGGCTGACGAATGGAAACCTCGCGATGATGTGCGTAATCGTCGTTTCGGTCTGGGCCAGCTCCGGCTACTACATGATAATGTTCATAAGCGGTCTGCAGGCGATTCCGAGCGATCTGTATGAGGCTGCCAGAATCGATGGCTCCTCTGCATGGAACACTTTCTGGCGTATAACCCTGCCTCTTCTCAAGAGCACGGTACTTGTCGTACTCGTACTTGCGACCATAGCCTCGTTCAAGGCGTATGAGCTCATAGTTACGATGACTAAAGGTGGTCCGGGATACGCTACGAAGTTCATCGTGCAGCAGGTTTATCAGGTGGCATTCCAGGAAGACAGGATGGGTTATGCCTCCGCAATGTCGATTATCCTCATGATAATCATCGGTATTTTCACTCTGGTCCAGTTCAGGATAGCTGGAAAGGATGGTCAGTATGATTAAGGGTAAAAAATTCACGAACAATGTATTCCTTGTCATCCTGATAATCCTGGCAGTTGTCTCGCTTTTTCCTGTCGTATGGGTGGCACTGTCATCATTCAAGCCTCAGAATGAGCTTTTCAGCAGTCCGATGACATTCTTCCCGAAAACATGGACGCTTTCGAATTATGCATCTGCTATCAGTCAGGGTAATTTCGCCAGATACTTTTTGAATACAGTCTTTGTCGCATGTACATCCACGGTGATTACCGTCCTGATAAACATCATGGCAGGGTATGCGCTTGCCAAGTATTATTTCAGAGGCAGGAATGTGATATTCGGTCTGATGATCGCAACTCTCATGGTTCCGTTGCAGGTAATAATGATTCCTATCTTCCTCCAGCTCAAGAACCTTGGCATGCTCAACAGCCTCTGGGGTATCATAATACCTCCGGCAGCAACGCCGACCGGAATATTCCTCGCAAGGCAGTACATGGTCAATCTGTCGAATTCCATGATCGAATCTGCACGTATAGATGGAGCGAAGGAGCTCAGGATATTCGTCCGTATCATCCTTCCGCTTTCACAGCCGATTGTGGCAACGATAACAATCTTCTCCTTCATGTGGAGATGGAATGATTATCTGTGGCCTTTGATTGTAATCACAGATAACGACAAGATGACGATGCAGCAGGCGCTTGCGAATTTCGTAGGCCAGCTCCAGATAAACTGGTCGAATCTTCTTGCGATGACGACTATTTCAATCATCCCAGTCCTGATAGTATTCTTCTCGTTCCAGAAGTTCTTTATGTCTGGTATAACAGCGGGGTCTGTTAAAGGATGATAAAAGGTGAAAGCGACGAGAAGCAGCGTAACAATCCTCGATGTGGCCAAGATGGCGAATGTATCGCCGTCTACGGTCACGCACACGCTCAATGGCAAGAGACCTGTAAAAGGCGAGACTAAGGAGCGCGTGAAAGAGGCAATCGATAAGCTTGGATATGTTCCCTCATGGAATGCCTCGAGACTGAAAGGCCGTTACAGCGGTGTAATAGGATGTCTTGCGACTGATATAAGCGAAACATTCGTGAATCAGATCGTAAGAGGTATAGAGCAGGGGCTTGCAGGTGGAACCGAGACGCTTCTTTTCGTGTCGCTTGTTGAATTCGCTGATGATTATGAGGCGGCATTCCGCTTTCTCCAGAGCCATGATATCGATGGGCTTCTGATCTGCCATCATATCATTCCGGAGGAGAAGCTTGTTCATCTGAAGGGAAATATTCCCGTTGTATCGCTCAATATGGATCTTGAGGACACTGTCTCTGTCATCGCAGACAGTGAAGGCGGCGGTGCTCTTGCTGCTGACCATCTTTACAGCGCTGGAATGCGCAAGCCCGCTGTGATATGCGGACCGGAGAACAGGGTAAGTGCCAGGACAAGATATAAGGGGTTCTGTGACAGGCTCAAGGCGCTTTCCATTCCGCTTCCCGCCGATCCTTGTTTCGGCGGATATGATGCCGATCACGGGTATGAGGCTTGTAATGAGCTTCTCTCTAAAGGTACTCATTTCGATGGGCTTTTCGCAGGAAATGATTATATTGCAGCAGGAGCGATTACCGCGCTTCAGGAGCATGGGATAAGAGTTCCTGAGGATGTGAAGGTCGTTGGATTCGATAACCGTGATTTCTCATCTTTCTGGAATCCTCCGATCACGACATTCCAGCAGCCATTGGGGGAGATGGGACTTATCGGGATGGGGATTCTCAGGAATCTTATTGCAAATGGCTCTGTTGGCGAGAAGCGGTATGTGCTTGAACCCAAGCTGATCATGAGGAAGAGTTCCAGGAGGTAGTCTTGACAGCTTTCGATACCCTGAAAAGCATTGAATATGGTTCTTTTTCACCATCTCTTGCATTTGCGGGTATTGATGTGGTCAATACGGACTATTCCTATGCTGCCGGAAAAGCTGTCATGTACCATTATCGGCTGAAGCTTTCCGGTGATGACGGACGCTGGTCTTTTCCTGCATTGTTCTGCCGTCCGAAGGGAAATGGACCGTTTCCCGCTGTTGTGAATATAGGGTTCGAGAGAAACGTTCCGAATAAGTATCTGCCGCTGGAGGAGATTATCGACAACGGTTTTGCCATTGCGTATTTCTGCTATGAGGATGTCATCAGTGACAGCGCTTCTTTTGAAGATGGAATAGGAGAGTTGATCCATTTCGATGACAATCGTCCCGGAAAGATAGCGATCTGGGCTTGGGCTGCGTCCCGTGTGCTCGATTCTCTCAGGAGCTTTACGGATTGTTCATTCTCCTCATACTCTGTTCTCGGCCATTCCAGACTCGGCAAGACCGCGCTTCTTGCAGGTGCGGAAGATTCCCGTTTCTCCTGTGTTGTTTCGAATGACTCGGGATGTTCAGGCGCCGCGCTTTTCAGAGGGAAGAAAGGGGAGCGCATTGAGGATATCACAAGAAGCTTTCCGTATTGGTTCGCGCCTGGCTTTTGCGATTACAGCGGAAAGGATGATGAACTTCCTTTCGATCAGGATGTTCTTCTTCTGCAGATAGTTCCGCGTAATCTTCTCATAATGAGTGCAGAAGAGGATTCGTGGGCGGATCCGGATGCTGAAACGAGAGCTTTTGAAAGCGTATCTGGAGCTTTTGAGAAAGCGGGAGCGCTCGCTGAATATAATGTCCGCGATGGGCGTCATTATCTTTCGCGGCAGGATTGGGGTAAAGCCATGCGTTTTATCAGGAAAAGCGAATCTTTGATTGACAAGTGAAATCAATGATTTAGAATTGAATCAAAACGTTTTGATTTTATTTTGAGAGGTATTATGAAGTATCAGATCCTTAATCTCAGGGAAGCCGTTGAAAATGGGGGACAGTACCTGTTCCATGGTGACGATGGATGCATTGCCATCTCATTCTATGGTGATAAAATCGTAAGACTCTGTTATGAGTTTGATGAACTGGATTCTCCTAAGGATCTCGAGCTTTCGGAACGTGTCCTGACGCCTTCTCTGCCATCTCCGGTTAAGGCATTGCTTGATGAGGATGATACTTCCTTCACTCTCTCTGCCGGTAGTCTGAGGATTATCATAGCAAAGGACAATGCCGCTGTTTCCGTTTATTACAAAGGTGTTCTTCTTCATGGAGGGAATATAGGGAATTCCGATACCGTTGTTCCATCATCCCAGGTCAGGGGATTCTCTTCCGGCGGAAGGAATCTCTACGCAAGGTTCAATTTCCCTGTCGCTAAGAATGATGAATTCTACGGCCTTGGTGACAAGACCGGAGCACCTGACAGGAGGGGAAGACGCTTCCTGATGTTCAACAGGGATTCACTTGGCTATGATGCTTCAAGAACGGATCCGATGTATAAATCCGTGCCGTTCTTTCTCAAGGCGAATACCGAAAACAGAGCCCTTGCCGGTATATTCATAGATGCACCGCTTATCGACTATGTTGATTTCGCCTGCGAAAGTGAATTCTATTACAGCTGGCAGGTTGAAGGTGGTCCGTATTCATATTTCCTCATCGCCGGTGATGATTACCATGAGATTCTCTCCGGATATGCTTCCCTTACCGGATATCCATACCTTCCTCCTCTTTACAGCTTCGGTTTCTTTGCATCCAGCATGAACTATGCTGATCCCGATGATTCAGCAGAGAGAATCACTAAGTATTTCTCGAAGGTCGAGGAGAACGATATCCCGTGCGAAGGTCTGTATTTCTCAAGTGGCTATCTCCGGGCAGATGATGGCAAGCGATATGCCTTCATGTGGAACAGGAGGAAGTTCCCCGATGTGAAGGGTTTCGTGGAATCATTCAGGAAGAGAGGATACCATTTCTGCATGAACATAAAGCCGGGAATACTCAAGACACACCCGCTTTATGATGAGCTGGCGGCTAAGGGATACTTCATAAAGAACGAAGAAGGTCAGCCATATACCGATTTCTTCTGGGGTGGAGAGGCTTCGCTTATAGATTTCATGAATCCCGAAGCATTCGCATGGTGGAAGAACAAGCTCAAGGAGGCTTATCTGGATAACGGTTGCTCCGGAATATGGAATGATAACAACGAGTTCGAGATGGAGAATCCTGAGATAGACAGCTACAGGATAAAGACACTCCTTCCTGTTGAGATGTGCCGCGCATCTGCAGAAGCCTTTGAGGAATTCGCTCCCGGCAAGCGTGGATGGATATACTCCAGAAGCGGTTATGCCGGTATCCAGAGATATGCGCGCACATGGTCTGGCGATAATGTCAGCGATTGGGTCTCGTATAAGAACAACCAGTATATGAGTGTCGGATTCGGTCTTTCCGGAATACCTTTCTATGGACATGATCTGGGAGGTTTCTATGGAGATCCTCCTTCAAAAGAGCTGCTCATACGAAGCTGTCAGAGCGCGGTATTCCAGCCGCGGTTCGTAATCCACTCGTGGCGTGAGGATGGCAATCCTACAGAACCCTGGACTTATCCTGATGCATTGCCGCATATACGCGCTCTCATAAAAGAGCATTACAGATTCATGCCGTATATCTATTCTGAGGCTATCAAAGCGGCTATGACAGGAGTTCCGATAGATAGGAATCTTCACCTTGAGTATCCAGATGACGAAAGCATCAGAAGCGATGCAGTCTACTCACTGTTCGGTGCTTCGGTAGTGAAGGTCCCTGTTACGGAAGAAGGAGTTGCCTCCGTCAGCATAGTGCTTCCGGAGAAGGAGAAATGGTTTGATGGAAGAACAGGAGAGATAGTTCCTTCCGGAGTACCTTTTGAAGTGGATGCTCCTCTTGATGGTCGCGCCATATGGTTTGCCAAAGCCGGCTCTGCGATTGCTGTGAATCCTGAATGCACGAAACTGTCAGGAGCATTCAGAAGAACTGATTTCCTCGTGTTCCCGGCAGAAGAGAAGTGCGAGAACGATTATTTCGAGGATGATGGAGAGACGATGCTCTCTGAAGGCAGGTATAATCACTGGAAGATATGCGTAGGCAGGGATCATGTCGGATTCACGCTTGTGAAGAAGGGGCTTTCAGCAAAAGGCAGATTGTTCTCTGTTGATGGCAGGAATTCATTCGATCCCGATTCTCTCAGAGAAGGCGAATCGATTGAATTCGCAATAGGGAAAGAGGCGTGATATGAGAAAGCTTGGTGCAGCGATAATCGGAACGGGGAATATAGCTCCACAGCATGTGGCAGGATATCTTGCGCATCCTGAAAGGGTGGAAATAAAGGTTCTCTGTGATATCTTCGGAGACAAAGCGGAGAAATTCGCAGCGGTTCACGGTCTTGAGGATTGTGAGATTGTCACTGATTACCACGAGCTTCTTGGCAGGGATGATATAGATCTCGTTTCCTTATGCCTTCCTCCTTCGGTCCATGCCGAGGCTGCAATCGATTTCATGAATGCAGGGAAAGATGTCATATGTGAAAAGCCGATGGCGGCATCGCTGGAGGAAGCGGACAGGATGAATGAGACTGCGCAAAGAACAGGAAGAATCCTTGCAGTCATATCGCAGAACAGGTACAGGAATAATCTCTATAAGGTGAAGAAGATTCTTGATACAGGAATGCTTGGAAGAATTCTTTTCGTCAAGGTCAATTCTTTCTGGTACAGAGGCACGAATTATTACACCCTGTGGTGGCGTGGAACGTGGGATAAGGAAGGCGGCGGATGTACGCTCAATCATGCTGTCCATCAGATCGATATCCTGAACTATCTTATGGGAAAGCCGCTTTCCATCACTTCTGTAATGGCGAATCTCGCTCATGACAATGCCGAGATTGAGGATATCTCGTTATCGCTTCTCCGTTATCCCAATGCGCTTGCAGAAGTTAATGTAACGCTGTGCAATCATGATGAGAGACAGGAGTTCGAGATTGTCACGGAGAAGGCGACGATCACGGTTCCTTGGTCTGTCCATGCCGTAAAACAGCTGCCGAATGGATTTTTTGAGGCGAATCCAGAGATGGAGAAGCAGCTGCAGGATATGTATGACAGCATTCCGGACCTTGAGATGGAAGGCCATCCTGCGGAAATCGGAAACGTACTGAAAGCGATAGCTGGAGAAGAGGAGCTGCTTATTGACGGCAAAGCAGGAAAAGATGCGCTTGATGTGATCTATGGAATATATGAAAGCGCGGTTGAGAGGCGGGAAGTGACTCTTCCTATCCCTGCTGATTCTCCTTTCTATACAAAGGAAGGCATGCTGGGAAAGGTTCCTGTCTATCATGAGAAATCAGTATCTGTCGACAATATCGATGGCGATATAACACTGGGGAGAAACTGAATATGGAAAACAGAGAGAGCGGCATGAATTACGCGCCTGAGGGAAAGCCTTGTCCAGTTGTTGGACCGGGAGAGTTCAGAGTCGGTGTGATAGGTCTCGATCATGGTCATATCTATGGCATGAACAAAGGACTGCGGGAAGCTGGCGCTGATATATGCAAGGTCTATGATCCAGACAGTGCAAAGGCTGAGGAATTCGTGAAACAGTTCCCGGAATGTGAAATAGTTTCATCTGCGGATGCGATATATTCAGATCCGACAATCCGTCTTATCTCATGTGCTTCTGTTGCTTCTGACAGGGCGGCTGTCGGCATGAAGGCACTGGACTCTGGTAAGGATTTCTTTTCAGATAAGCCACCTTTTGTCCGTCAGGAACAGGTTGATGAGGCCCGTAAGAAGGTTAAGGAAACAGGAAGAAGATGGTTTGTATACTACAGTGAGAGACTGCATGTGGAAGCTGCTGTGTATGCCGAACGCCTTATAAAGGAAAAAGCTATCGGGGATGTTGTCGAGATAAGGGGATGGGGACCGCACAGGATAGGGCTTTCACCTCGGCCTGACTGGTTCTATGAGAAGGAGAAATACGGAGGAATTCTTACAGACATAGGTTCCCATCAGCTTGAGCAGATGCTTACGTACGCACAAGCAGAAGATGCCCGTCTTATATCGAGCAGAGTCGGTAATCTTCGTCATAAAGAACATCCGGAACTTGAGGATTTCGGCGATGCCACTTTCGTGACCGACAACGGTATTCCTTGTTATGTCAATGTTGACTGGTTCACTCCCGATGGACTTGGAACCTGGGGTGATGGAAGGATAATCGTAATAGGTACAAAGGGATACATCGAACTGAGAAAGTATATCGATGTGGCTTCGGAGAATACTCCGGACCATGTGATACTCGTCGATGATAAAGCTGAGCATCATTATAAGGTGAATGGGAAGATCGGATTCCCGTTCTTCGGCGCTATGATACTCGATTGTATCAACGGAACGGAGAATGCAATCGGTCAGGAGCATGTATTCCGGGCAATAGAGCTTGCCATTGAGGCTGAGGAGAAGGCTATCCGCATATGAATGAAGCTGTCTGGAGGTGGCAGCTGGAAAACAAAGAGAGGTTTGAATGTATTTTGGAGCAATCGATCAGGGAACAACCAGCACTCGTTTCATACTGTTCTCGAGAAAAGGAGAGATTATAGCGAGTGCTCAGAAGGAGCATAAGCAGCATTTCCCGAAACCAGGCTGGGTTGAGCATGACCCTGAGGAAATCTGGAAGAATACTTCGGAGACGATACGGGAGACTCTCCGGAAAGCCGATGTGAAGGCTGCGGAGATCAAGGGAATCGGAATCACCAATCAGAGGGAGACGATCATTGCATGGAACCGGGAGACCGGCAAGCCTTATTACAATGCAATCGTATGGCAGGATCTCAGGGGAACCGATCTCATAAACTCGATAAAGGAAACGGGAAGGGAGAAGGAGATACAGGAGACTACAGGCCTCATTCTTAATCCGTATTTCGCGGCATCGAAGATCGTATGGCTTCTGGATAACATCCCTGGGCTGAGGAAGGATGCCGAATCCGGGAAAGCCGTATTCGGGACTATCGATACATATCTAGTATGGAAGCTTACCGGAGGCAAGGTATTCACAGTCGATGTGACGAATGCTTCAAGGTATCTTCTCATGAATCTCAGAACGCTTTCCTGGGATAAGGGAATGCTTTCCCTCTTCAATATCCCAGAGTGTGCGCTTCCTCAGATCGTCCCGTCGATTGGCCGTGTCTATGGATATACGGATAAACATGGGCCTTTTGGGGAAGAGATTCCGATTGCAGGAGTTCTCGGAGATCAGCAGGCCGCGCTTTTCGGACAGGCATGCTTCACGCCTGGAACAGGCAAGTGCACATATGGCACAGGATGCTTCCTTCTTGCGAATATCGGCAATGATGTATGCTTCTCGAAAAATGGTCTCCTGACGACAGTTGCTTATCAGATTGAGGGTGAAAAGCCTGTTTATGCCTTCGAAGGCTCCATTGCTGTCGCTGGATCCCTTGTTCAGTGGGCACGCGATAATCTGAAGATAATAAAGACTCCGCAGGAACTTGATCAGCTTGCAAGCGAGGTGGCTGATTCAGGTGGCGTATACGTTGTTCCTGCTTTCAGCGGATTGTTCGCGCCATACTGGCGAAGCGATGCACGCGGCGTCATAGCAGGCCTTACCGGCTATACCGACAGACGTCATATCTCAAGAGCAATCCTGGAGGCTACTGCATTTCAGCTTTTCGATATCGTAAAGGTCCTTGAGATGGATTCCGGAATAACGATGAACTCCATGAAAGCTGATGGCGGATTGACAAACAGCACGCCTCTCATGGCTTTTCAGGCGGATATCCTCGGCATACCGATCATAAAGCCGAGGATTGTGGAGACAACAGCACTCGGAGTTGCATTCGCAGCTGGTCTGACGACAGGTGTGTACAGCGGCCTTGATGAGCTTTCCACACTGTGGCAGGAAAAGGAAAGATATGAGTGCTGCATGACTGATGAAGAAAGGGATAACAGAGTCAATTTCTGGCATAAGGCAGTATCCCGGACACTTTGCTGGATGGAGAGAAAATAGATGACTTACGATGTTGTTATCATTGGTGGCGGCGTTACTGGAACTGCGATAGCATGGCAGCTTTCACGCTATGATATCTCGATTCTCCTTGTTGACCGCTGCAGCGATTTCTGCGAGGGAACATCGAAAGCCAACAGCGGTATTGTCCATGCTGGCTATGATCCGGTTCCAGGTACTCTTAAAGCAAGGCTGAATATCAGGGGAAACTCGATGATACGCGGTCTGAAGGATGCTCTTGGCTATGACTTTGTCCAGAATGGAGCGATGGTTGTCGCATTCTCAGAGGATGAATTACCACAGCTGGAGGCATTGAGAAAGCAGGGCATCGCGAATGGTGTTCCGGGGATAGAGGTTCTTTCGAAAGATGAGATACTCAGGAGGGAGCCCAATCTCAGCACTGAAGCCGTATCAGCTCTATTCTTCCCGACAAGCGGTATCATATGCCCATTCTCCCTTACATATGCTTTCTGGGAGAATGCCCAGGCAAACGGGGCCTCAGCAAAGCTGGGATGTGAGGTAAGGAATATAGAGAAGGATGGAAGCATATTCAGAGTGGATACATCATGCGGCACGATAGAGGCGAGATCGGTAGTCAATGCTGCAGGTGTATATGCAGACAGAATCAACAACATGATAAGCCCTGAGAAGTTCACTCTTGTCCCAAGGCGAGGTGAATATGTCCTTCTGGACAAGACTGAGCGGGGCTTTGTCAATTCAACGATCTTCCAGATGCCGACAGCACTTGGAAAGGGTGTCCTTGTCACTCCGACAGCACATGGGAACATTCTTGTCGGACCAGATAGCGTTGATATAGATGATAAAGAGAGAACGGCAACGGACGCTGATGCGCTTGAGTATGTGATGAAGAGTGCGAGGAAGAGTGCGCCAGATGTGAATTTCAGGAAGATAATAACAAGCTTCTCCGGACTCAGGGCACACCCTGAAGGTGGTGATTTCATCATAGATATGCCGCTTCCTGGATTTGTCAATGCAGCTGGTATTGAATCACCTGGTCTTACCTCGTCGCCAGCGATAGGTGAGATGGCAGGCGAGATGATAGCAGACTACCTTAAAGCAAAGAGGAAGAGCAGGATAATAGAGACGAGGAAGCCCATCGTTAAAACCGCGGAACTTTCTCCTTCAGAGAGGAAGAAGGTCATAGCGTCCAACCCGCTTTATGGAAACATAGTGTGCAGATGCGAGGAGATTTCAGAGGGAGAGATCGTTGAGGCAATTAAGCGTGGCGCAACGACACTCGATGGAGTGAAGAGAAGAGTAAGGGCCGGTATGGGAAGATGTCAGGGCGGCTTCTGTACTCCGAGGGTGATGGAAATACTTTCAAGGGAACTTGGTGTTCCTATGGAAGCTATAAGGAAGAACGACGAAGGTTCTGAGGTGCTTGTATGAGAGAGCTTGTCATAATCGGAGGAGGAGCTGCGGGGCTTGCCGCTGCTGTGTCGGCATATGATAGCGGTGTGAGGGACATACTCATCATCGAGAGAGCCACGGAACTCGGAGGCATCCTCAACCAGTGCATACATAATGGATTTGGTCTTCATACATTCAAGGAAGAACTTACAGGGCCAGAGTATGCCTCGCGCTTCATCGAGGAGGCAAAGGCAAGGAATATCGAGTACATCCTTGGTTCGATGGTCATAGATGTGAAACCGCACTATGTGACATATGTGAATTCCGATGGTCTAACAACTGAGAAGACGAAGGCCATCATTCTTGCGATGGGTTGCAGGGAACGTCCAAGAGGCGCACTTAATATCCCGGGATACAGACCTGCAGGCATATTCAGCGCGGGAACGGCCCAGCGCCTTGTGAATATCGAGGGGTATGATGTCGGAAAGCGTATTGTCATTCTCGGCTCCGGCGATATCGGCCTGATAATGGCCCGCCGTCTCACTCTTGAAGGTGCGAAGGTTCTTGCAGTTGCTGAGATAATGCCTTATTCAGGTGGCCTTAAGAGGAATATCGTGCAATGCCTTAATGATTATTCCATACCTCTTTATCTTTCCCATACAGTCGTGGATATCAGAGG
>JADIMF010000048.1 GCA_017694915.1 Candidatus Ornithospirochaeta stercoravium | reverse complement strand
GTGGCCATAGCAGGGCGGCGATACCCGTTCCCATCCCGAACACGGAAGTAAAACGCCCTCGCGCCGATGGTACTGCAGCTCGTCTGCGGGAGAGTAGGTCGCTGCCAGGTTTTTTTTGTCTTCTCATCCCTTCATCAACGAAGGGATTTCTCTTTTTAATACTATTCTGGATAATGAATTGCATAAAAAATCCAGTTAGTATATATTCTTGCCGGTATGATTACTGAAAACAAATCTATTAGGAATATAGCAATAATCGCTCATGTCGATCATGGTAAGACAACGCTTGTTGATGCATTGTTCAAGCAGAGTGGCCTTCTCGGAAAGGATATTGATGGTGTCCGTGTCATGGATAGCGGTGCCATTGAAAAGGAAAGAGGAATCACCATCAGTGCAAAGAACTGTGCAATACACTGGAATGGCGTGAAGATCAATATCATCGATACTCCGGGCCATGCTGATTTCGGTGGTGAGGTCGAGAGAGGACTTTCAATGGTCGATGGTGCAGTTCTCCTTGTAGATGCAGCGGAAGGACCGCTTCCGCAGACGAGATTCGTTCTTGAGAAAGCTCTCGAGAAGAATCTCTCCATAATAGTCGTAATCAACAAGATCGACCGAAAGGATGCAAGAGCAGAAGAGGTTCTTAATGAAGTCTATGATCTTCTTCTAGAACTCTGTCCTGATGAGAAGATGCTCGAGGTTCCCGTTTTCTATGCTAATGGACGCGAGGGAACATGCGGAAGGTCTCTGGATGATATAAAGCCGAATCTGCACGAGCTTCTCGATGCAATTCTGGAGAATATTCCAGCACCTGCATATGATGATGCGGAGCCTTTCCAGATGCTTGTATCCGATCTCTCATATTCAGACTTCCTTGGTCGTCTCGCTGTCGGTAAGGTAATGAATGGCAGCGCGGAGACAAATGACACGCTCGTCTGTGTCAAGGAAAACAGCGTTGAGCAGCTTCGTGTCACGAGAATACAGACATATGACGGACCGAGATTCACGGAGTGTCAGAAAGCCACAGCTGGCGATATCATAGTGCTCGCTGGCGTCAATGATGTTTCGATCGGTGATACTATCTGTACGAAGGAAGAAGTTAAGGCTCTTCCGCGAATTGAGGTTGATGAACCAACTGTCTCTATGCTTTTCTCCAAGAACATCTCACCGCTTGCAGGAAAGGAAGGCAACGCCGTGACGAGCGCTAAGATCTGGGAGCGTCTGCAGAGAGAGGCTCTCCGCAATGTATCGATACGCGTTGAGAAGAATCCTGATGATTCGTTTACTGTCAAAGGTCGTGGTGAATTCCAGATGGCGATCATCGCAGAGGAGATGAGACGCGAAGGCTTTGAGTTCTGCGTAGGCCGTCCTCATGTTATTTATCACACAGATGAGGAAGGCAGGAAAACAGAGCCTGTTGAGGTTCTTCTTGTAGATTGCCCTGAAGAGTATTCCGGTACTGTCATGGAGAAGCTCGGAAGGCGCAAGGCTGTGATGAGCGATATAACCTACACGAATGGTGGCAGGGTCAAGATACGCTTCGAGGTTCCTTCCAGAGGCCTCATAGGCTTCCGCGACGAGTTCCTGACCGATACCAAGGGGTTCGGTATAATGAACAGCTACATAAAGGGCTATGAGCCCTATAAAGGCGATTTCCCGGAACGCCTGACAGGATCTCTTGTATCGGATCGTGCAGGAGCTGCTGTAGCGTATGGAATATGGGAGCTTGAGGACAGAGGACGTTTCTTCATTGTTCCTGGCGATCCAGTTTATGAGGGAGAGGTCGTTGGAGAAAGAAACAAGGATCTCGATCTCATGCTCAATCCCACCAAGACGAAGAAGCTTACTAACTTAAGAGCTTCCGGTCATGACGAGGCTGTTACCCTCACTCCTGTTTCAAAGCCGACTCTTGAGCAGGCTATACAGTTCATCAAGGATGATGAGCTTGTTGAGGTGACTCCGCAGTCTATCAGAATGTGTAAGAAGATCCTTGATACGCAGCAGAGAAAGATATTCCAGTCACGCGGTTACGTTCCGACATATCTTCTTAAATGAAATATATGATGCCGGTCTCATTTGAGTATCAGTGAGACCGGTGCATGATCTGAGCCGTAAACATCTTTGAGGATTGCGGCATCCTGAAGCTTTTCTTTCATATCATCAGAGACAATAAAATAATCGATACGCCATCCCGCGTTCTTCTCCCGTGCATGGAACATATAGGACCACCAGGAGTATTCTCCTTCCTTATCTGGATAGAAATACCGGAAGGTATCAATAAAGCCCTCTGAGAGCGTTTTTCTGAAGCTCTCGCGCTCTTCTATGGAATACCCGGCATGTCCTTCGTTCGGTTTTGGGTTCTTGAGATCAATAGGCTCCTTCGCAACATTGAAATCACCAGTGGCAATAACTCCCTTTTTCTTTTTCAATGACACAAGATGAGCACGGAAAGCTTCATCGAATCCAAGGCGGAAATCAATGCGCTTCAGATTCTCCTGACTGTTCGGTACATATACACAGACAAAATAGAAATCATCATATTCGAGAGTGATGACTCGTCCTTCATGATTGTATTCGTCGTCATCAAGACCATACGTTACAGATATAGGTTTGATACGTGTGAATATGGCTGTGCCGCTGTATCCCTTCTTCTCGGCAGAATAGAAATACCTCTCGTATCCTGGCAGCACGATATCTACATCTTCCTCTTTGGCCTTTGTCTCCTGAATCGCGATGATGTCCGCATCGGATGAAGAGGCGAAGCTAAGGAAACCTTTATTGAGGCAAGATCTTATTCCATTGACATTCCAGCTGATGAGCTTCATGATATTGATAATAAATCAACAAGGGCCTTTGGGGAAAGAAAAACCTTTTTGATATCATAATTTAAGCCAAATATGAGCATAATCATAAGTTTTCTTATTATAAGT
>JADIMF010000005.1 GCA_017694915.1 Candidatus Ornithospirochaeta stercoravium | reverse complement strand
GCAGGACAAATCTCCACGCATCGTGAACAGGCCTTGCATTTATCTGCATCGAAGATAGGACGCGGTCTATCTGATCCATGTCTGTGGAATGCATTGATTATCGTAGCGCCGACTATGGAACGAAGTGTGTTCTTCTTTCCTTCTCCGATTCTTTTATAGTCACTTATGATGGTGTCTTCAGGTTTGAGAAGAGGGTAATCTGAATCGGTTATTCCGGGTTCCGCTTTCTCTGCTGTAGCGATAAGAGGAACGCTTTCGTATCCCATGATCATTGCTTCTGCTTTATCAAGAGAATAGGCATTTTCAGACCCCATCATGAGTCCCACATGCCTAGGGTCTCCATTTCCAGGTCCTGGGCCCTCCATTCCGATAACCGCATCGATGAATGCATAATCGACATGGCACTCACTGAAAACCTTCATGATGAAGCGTGCGAAAGATTCCGGAGTCCTGTATCTGAAGTGCATAGGGCTTTTATTTAGGCCTGGTATAGTCCCGAACATATTCTTCACCGCACCGGTTGCGCTCATCAGCTGATGTGTCTTGAACTTGGCAAAGGAAATGACGACATCTGAATTATCGAGGGCTGCTGCCATCGGAATCTTCAGCCCGTCTATCTCATGTATTCTGTTCGATTCTCTGAAATCCTGTATGACAGCGCCTGTTCTTTCCGCAGTCTTATCGAAAGATGAAAGACGAAGAGAGAGCTTCCCTGTCTGGGTTCCAGGAGAGTCTCCGAGGATTATCTTCTCAGCGCCTTTCTCCTTGAGGATGTTTATCAGGGCCTCGACAGCTCTGGCATCTGTGGTGATTGCCTTCTCCGGAAGTGAATCAGACAGGATATTCGGCTTGATGAAGACGACCTTTCCATTTACTTCAGGGAAATCGGTATTATCTATTATCGTTCTCAGCGCTGTATCAAGGGACAGGGGAGAGTAATCATTGCATCTTGTAATTGCGCATCTCGTCATAGCTTTTTAAGAAGAACTCCATACATCGGTCCTCTGCCTTTTGCTTTATCAGGGAGGACTATCATTCCATATTCCATTTTCTCGCCATATTCAAGCAGAAGTTCAGCTTCTTCCGCTTCTCCGGGATGCTTATGCATGAATCTTTTCACGATTTCCTCGTCCTCACCTTTGTTTATAGAGCAGGTGGAGTAGAGGAGGTAACCGCCTTTCTTCAGCGCGAGCATTGCAGAAGCGAACATCGAATATTGCAGTGCCTGAAGTCTCTTAGGACGTGATGGTGACCAGATAGAGTAATGTTCAGCGCTGTTTATCACATGGCGCTCTGAGGAGCATGGTGCATCAAGGAGAATGGCATCATACATATCCTTCTCGTATAATCCCCATTTCGATGCATCGTGGCCAGTTATCGTGGATATCGCTCTGATGTTTTCTGGGAGGGTTTCGTTTATCGCGCGCCTCATTCTTTCCCTTCTGTCAGGCGAGCGGTCATTCGAAACGAGTTTTCCCTTTCCGCAGAGTCTCGTGAGAAGAACTATTGTCTTGCCTCCGGGAGCTGCACACATATCGAGGACTGTATCACCTGGCGTTATCGGAAGCTTTGATGCAATTTCTATTGAAGCCCTGTCCATGTAATATGGAGAAAGGAGACCTTCTGGAGATGTCTTATCTTCTTCCTCGGAGAGCATTGCGGATCTGAGGCTTTCCCATCTCTCTCCATACTGCTCTGAATAGAATTCATCGAATGTGATCTTGTTCTTAGACATGGAATTCCCTGAAATATGTGAAAACGCTTCCTGTGATAAGCCCCAAGAGTGCTCCTGCTGCGACCTGAAGCGATGAATGTCCAATCATCGTCTTGAGATTCTCAGGAGAGAACGCTCCGTTTTTATGGATTTCTGAAAGAAGCTCTGACCATTTGTTTATTATCTCAGCCTGTTTCCCTGTCTCATATCTCACGTTCATCGCATCATTCATGATAATGAGCGAAGCAACGAAGGAAATCGCGAACAGATGACTGCCGAGTCCTTCAACCATCGCGATTGATACTGTCAGTGCCGCCATCGTGGCTGAATGCGAAGAAGGCATGCCTCCAGTTGTCGTCAGCATCCTCATATTCCATCCCTTCCCATCGAGGAGACCGGTGAATGGCTTGATAGCCTGTGCAAGCACGAAGGCTATGAATGCTGCCCACAGCGGAGTGTTGCCGAAAAGCTTTTCCATACGTGAAAGGGTATCATTGCAAATTCTCTCCATCAAGTGGCCTATTATCCTCAATATGTCTATAATCAGGGGCATGGGTAAGACACTTTGCTATAAAATACTCTCTTCCCACCTTGTTGAGGGAAGGCTTGAGAAAGGCGAAAGCATAAAGATAAGAATCGATCAGACGCTTACACAGGATGCCACCGGTACAATGGCATACCTTGAATTCGAGTCGCTCGGACTCGACAAAGTCCGTAATGAGCTTGCAGTAAGTTATGTCGATCATAATACAGTCCAGGTCGGATTCGAGAATTTCGATGATCATGAGTATCTGAGAACTGTTGCAGACAGGAAAGGAATCATCTATTCCAGGGCTGGAAACGGAATATGCCATCAGGTCCATCTGGAGCGTTTCGCGCTTCCGGGAAAGACTCTTCTCGGTTCTGATTCCCACACTCCTACAGCTGGTGGTATAGCATCATTTGCAGCCGGTGCCGGAGGTCTTGATGTCGCTCTTGCCATGGCAGGTGTTCCATTTGAGATAGTAGCTCCACGTGTCGTTGGGATAAGACTTTCAGGAAAGCTCAGGCCTTTCGTGTCTGCAAAGGATGTAATTCTGAAGGTTCTTGAGCGCTTTGGCGTGAAGGGCAATGTAAATACTGTATTCGAGTATATCGGTGAGGGTGTCAGTACTCTGTCTGTTCCTGAGCGTGCGACGATTACGAATATGGGTGCTGAGTGCGGTGTCACAACATCTCTTTTCCCCTCCGATGATAATACCTACGAGTTTTTGAAAGCGCAGGGAAGGGAGGATGGATATATTCCTCTCTCTGCGGATGCAGATGCTGAGTATGATGATATCTTCGACATCGATCTCTCATCTCTTGAACCGCTGGCAGCATGTCCACACAGCCCCGGAAACATAAAGAGCGTGAAAGAGCTTGAAGGTATGAAGGTCAACCAGATTCTCATCGGTTCATGTACGAATTCAAGCTACATGGACCTGAAGAAGGCCGCAAGGATCCTCAAGGGACACAAAGTCGCTGACTCTGTATCTCTGGGAGTTGCACCGGGCTCTAGGGAAGTACTGCTGATGATTACAGAAGACGGTACACTTGAGACTCTCATCAAGGCTGGTGCTAGGATACTTGAATCTGCCTGCGGTTTCTGTATCGGCAATCATCAGAGTCCCGGAACTGATAGCGTATCGCTGAGAACGAGCAACAGGAACTTCTACGCTCGCTCAGGGACAGCTTCCGCCTCTCTTTATCTTGTATCTCCGGAGACAGCGGCAGCTTCCGCCATTACAGGTGTATTCACCGATCCGCGCACTTCGGTTGCAGATCTCTCTGATATAAAGATGCCGGAACGCTTCATCATTGATGATTCGATGTTCATATATCCATCATTCTTAGAGGAGATAAAAAGAGGACCGAATATCGGGAATCCTCCGGAGAATAAGCCGCTCTCCGATACGATTCACGGCCATGCTGTGATTAAGGTCGGGGATAAGATAACAACCGATCATATTATGCCTGCAGGCGCAAGGCTTAAATACAGATCGAATATAAAGAAGTATTCTGAATTCGTGTTCGAATCCGTCAATCCTGATTTCCCATCCAGAGCTTCCGCTTACCGCGATAAAGGCGAGGGTGGTTTCATAATCGCAGGCGCATCCTATGGTCAGGGCTCATCAAGAGAGCATGCCGCAATCTGTCCGATGTATCTTGGTATAAAAGCTGTGTGCGCGGTATCGATTGAGAGAATACATCAGGCGAATCTCTGTAATTTCGGTATCCTTCCTCTGATCTTCCAGAGTGAGAAGGATTATGAGTCAATCGATGAAGGTGATGAGCTTGAGCTTCTCGATACCCATTCCTCACTGAAAGAGGGGCATTTCATCCTTCATGACATAACGAAGAACATGGAGATTCCTCTTACGCTTATGGCGACGGAAGAACAGAAGAAGATGCTCCTTGCCGGTGGCAGGCTCAATGAGGTGAAGCTATGAGAATAACATCTGAGAACGGTAAGCTTAATGTTCCTGCAGATCCAGAGATTGTCTATATCGAAGGCGATGGTGTCGGGAAAGAGATAACGGAAAGGATGATCGAGACACTCGATGCCGCAGTAAGGACTGCCTACAGCGGTGAAAGGAGAATCGAGTGGAAAAAGGCTCTTGCCGGAAGTGAGGCTATCGAGAAGACGGGAACGAATCTTCCTGATGAGACAATCGAAGCGATAAAGGAATCCCTTATTGCGATAAAAGGTCCTCTGATGACTCCTGTAGGAAAAGGTGCGAGATCGATAAACGTTGCGCTGAGGCAGACTCTCGATTTATATGCATGCGTACGTCCTATTGAGTATTTCGAAGGTGTGCCTTCTCCCGTAAGGCATCCTGAGAATGTCGACATGGTGGTCTTCCGCGAGAATACGGAGGATATATACGCCGGCATTGAGTGGGACAAGGATTCCGAAGAGGTGAGGAAAGTCATTTCATTCCTTCAGAATGAGATGGGAGTGAAGAAGATAAGATTCCCGGAGACAAGCGCTATCGGGGTGAAGCCTGTTTCAGAGGAGGGCTCTGTAAGGCTTATAAAAGCCGCGATTGATTATGCTATAGCTAACAGAAGGCGCAGTGTGACGCTTGTCCATAAGGGAAACATAATGAAGTTCACCGAGGGTGGTTTCCGTCGCTGGGGATATGAGACGGCGAAGAAGGACTATGGCGCATATGAGAAGGATGGAAAGGTATTCATTCCTGCATCTCGCGGGGATATTGAGATAAAGGATTGTATCTGCGATGCTTTCCTTCAGAATATCCTTCTCAAGCCTGAGGCATACGATGTCATCGCAACGCTGAATCTCAATGGAGACTATGTCTCAGATGCACTGGCTGCAGAGGTCGGTGGTATCGGAATAGCACCTGGTGCGAACATAAACTACAGAACAGGCGCGGCTGTGTTTGAGGCAACGCATGGTACTGCCCCTGATATCGCGGGAAAGGATATCGTGAATCCACTTTCGATAATCCTCTCCGGGGTGATGATGCTTGAGTATATCGGATGGAATGAAGCTGCAGCCCTGATAAGAAATGCGGTGAGCAGTATGATTTCATCCGGATCAGTCACAAAGGATCTTTATGATCTCATGATAAGAGAAGGAAGAAGTGGTAAATGCCTTTCCACCTCTGCCTTCACCTCAGAGCTGATAAACAAGCTCTGAGAATGAATCGATGAGGATGACAGAAGGGAAGGATGTGAATTTCTCCTTTCCTTCTGTTCCCAATCTGTATATAATCTTCGTCCCTGAGTCGATTGCGGCTTTTACTCCAGATACGGAGTCCTCGAATATTACGGTCTCTTCAGACCTGAGTCCAATTGAAGCTGCGGCAAGACGGAATATAGTGCCGTCCGGCTTTGATGGGATATCATCACGTCCTGCGATGATATTCTCTCTTCTAAAGAATCTTTCAAGCCCGAAATAGGGAATATACCAGTCCATGTTGATCTTAGGAGCTGATGATGCAATGGCCATCGGAACAGATGTAGCAGAAAGATAGGAAAGGAAGTCCTCTGCTCCTTCTGCAAGCGAGAGGCCGTTATCCATGCAGAGCTTCTTGTAAAGCGTTTCCTTTTCGTTTATCCAGTACTCAATCGTGGATTCATCAGCATCAGGGATGAAGTAGAGGACCGTCTCACGATCCGTTCTACCATTGAGAAGCTGGAACTCCTCATCGCTCTGCGGAGTTCCTCTCATCCTTCTCACTGTTTCCTTCCAGGCTTCCCTGTTCTCTTTCTCATCGAGAATCAGGGTGCCGTTGAAGTCGAAGATATATCCCTTAGCGGTTTTCAATCGGGACGACATCACGCTCCTCCGGACCTGAGTAAACCTGACGTGGCCTTCCTATCTTCTGATACGGGTCATGCTTCCATTCAAGATAATGTGCAATCCATCCGGGAAGTCTTCCCATCGCGAAGAGTACTGTGAACATCGAGACAGGGATTCCCATCATATGGAATGTGATACCGGTATAGAAATCAACATTAGGATAGAGGTTGCGCTCGATGAAGTAATCATCATGCGTAGCCCTCTCCTCGAGCTCAAGTGCGGTATCGAGAAGCGCATCGGTTGTTCCGAGATCTGAAAGGACTTCCTTGCAGAGCTCCTTTGCAATCTTCGCTCTCGGATCGAATGTCTTGTAGACCCTGTGGCCGAAACCGAAGAGCCTGAATGGATCTTCCTTCGATTTTGCCTTTTCGATGACGCTGTCGATTGCCATACCTTCGGACACGATCTTCGAAAGCATATCCATGACAGCCTGATTCGCGCCTCCGTGCCTTGCACCCCAGAGTGCACAGACACCTGCTGTAACAGATGCATAGAGATTTGCATCAGATGATCCTACAAGGCGTACTGCGCTTGTTGAGCAGTTCTGCTCATGGTCCGCATGAAGGATAAGGAGCTTATTGAGCGCTTTGACATGTGCCATCGGTGGAACATAGTTGTTCACCGATGTGCGGAACATCATGTTCAGGAAGTTCGCGCAGTATGAATAGCTGTACTGCGGCTCAACGAAATCGAGACCCATCATCTGCCTGTAAGTGAAAGCAGCTATAGTTCTCATTTTTGAAAGAAGTCTTGTTACCGTCAGGTCAAGATTCTCCTCTGGATCCTTGTCCTCGAGCTCGGGATAGAATGCGGAAAGCGATGCTACCATCGCCGCAAGTATTCCCATCGGATGACCATCATGAGGATATGCTCTGAAGAAATCTCTCATGTTCACATGGAGAAGCGAGTTCTCGTTAAGGAGCTTCTGGTATCCGATTCGTTCCTCTGGAGTAGGGAGGGTTCCTTTTATAAGAAGGTATGCGACCTCGATGAAGTCACATTTGTCAACAAGATCCGCGATATCATAGCCGCGGTATCTTAAAATACCTTTCTCCCCGTTGATATAACATATGGAAGAAGTGCAGGAACCGGTATTAACATACCCCGGATCATAGGTGATGTATCCGGTATCCTTCCTGAGATTCGTAATATCGATGGATTTATCTCCCATCGTATCTGTGATGACGTTGCAGCTGTACTCTCTTTCACCCGGAAGGATGATTCTTGCAGCATTCTTCTCTATTGTCATTTTTCCTCCATTCCGCTCAGCTGTTCGATAGCTTTCACGAGAGCCTGAGTTCCGTTCCTTCCCATTCCATTTGCCTTAAGTGAAAGATAAAGCTGTTTCGTAAGGGCAAGCGACGGAAGCACAAGTTCCATCTTCTCCGCCTCCTCCAGTGCGATTCCCATATCCTTGATGAAGTGGTCGACCATGAATCCTGGAGCAAGGTCATCCCGGAGAACGCGGGGTGCAAGATTATCGAGAGTCCAGCATCCTGCAGCGCCTTTTGAGATTGTCTGGACCATTTTCTCTGTATCAAGACCTGCGCGTGCACCATAAACCAGAGCTTCTGATACGCCGCACATTGTTCCTGCAATTACAATCTGGTTGGCCATCTTTGTATGCTGTCCTGCTCCAAGTTCTCCCATGTGCGTGATGCTTTTTCCCATGATGTTGAAATAGGGGAGAAGCGCATCGAATGTTGCTTTGTCAGCACCTGCCATTATAGAAAGCGTTGCATTCCTTGCACCGCTGTCTCCTCCTGAAACAGGAGCATCGCACATCGAAGCACCTTTCTTCGAAAGCTCTTTTCCAATCTGGATATCAAGAGAGGGCTTCGTTGTAGTCATGTCACAGAAGATCATGCCTTCCCGTGTTCCCTCAATAAGGCCGTTCTCCCCGAGATACACCTCTTCGACATCCTTCGGGAAGCCTACGATTGTGAAAACTATATCGGTGTTTTCTGCAACAGCCTTCGGGGTATCACACCAGTGGGCGCCTTTTTCGATTATGTCACCACACTTTGCCTTTGTCCTTGAATATACATAGAGTTCATGGCCAGCAGTCATCAAGTGTCCTGCCATGCTCTTGCCCATTACGCCTAGACCAATGAAACCAATCTTCTTTTCCATAGACGGATTTTAGCACTATGCCGGAGTTTATTAAACTGCGCCCAGAATCATGTTTTCATCGCATTAGATGTCGGATTTATCAGCAAAAGATACTATTTGATTATATTAATGCTATATATCTTAACATAATTCTGTAGGACTTTATTGTCATGTTAACAGTAATCGAAGAATTACTTTACATGAAAAATAGAGTGTCGTAGAATCAGATGAGCGGATGAGAGAATAGATACCGCAATTAAAATGTAGTGAAGGGTAGGCGCCTGCAGCGTTCATTCCTTCCTCCCTAGGTATCCGAACCCCGTATCATGCAAAGGGATCATAGTGCATGAAATTATACGGGGGGGGGGTAGATTGCTAGCAGCGTTTATCGTTTGGAGCATGTCTTAGGAAGGGAGGGGCATGTATGCATAAAAGGATTGCTGCAGCATTTATTATGCTGCTCCTGCCATTTACGCTTATGGCATATCAGCTATCACCGCTGAATGTCACTTACGATCCGACAGGAGCTGGTAGCGCAAAAGTCTATACAATAGTCAACGATTCTGATTCTCCGATTGCCATTGAGGTAAGAGCGGAGCAGCGAATCATAGATATCGATGGCAATGAAGCCAATCAGGATGGATCAGCTTATTTCTCGATTCAGCCTAACCGTATGATTATCCGTCCGGATTCAACTCAGCTTGTAAGAGTGCAGTACCGCGGACCTCAGACAGTGACGAAAGAACTGTCATTTAGAATCATCTCCGAACAGATTCCTATGCCGCGTGGCGCTCAGGATGCCGAATCCGGACAGATGATATCCTTCCTCTTTGTCTATTCAACTAGTGCGTATGTAAAACCATCACGCATCGTTGAAAGCGTCACTCCGTCTGTAACGGCGACAGATGATGGAAAGCTTGAAGTAGTCCTTGAGAATACAGGAAGCGTTCATCAGATGCTCAATACTCTTTCCATCACCCTTACCGGTGATAATGGAGAGGAATATGTCCTTACAGAAGAAGAACTTGCACCACTTGCAGGACAGAACCTTCTCACTGATTCCAGACTCAGGACGATAATCGATACTCCGTCTTCCCTTGCAGATGCGGAGAATATCACAGCCGAAATCAGCTACGACTTCAGTTATTGATTTGCAGAGATAATCGGGGAGATCTATGGCAGGGAAGAACGGAGCGGGTAATACCCGCAGGATTCTCATACTCATAATAGCTGTATGCGATGCAGTTTCCACTGCAGCATTGGCTCTGTTCCATGACAGCATGGAAAGAGGCCTTGCTGTAGCACTTGGGTATGCCATCCTGTTCCTGACTGCCTTCCTGATGAATCTCTGCATAGCGGGAAAGACTACAAGCATAAAGGAGATATCTGCACTGGTATTCTCCATCATGCTTCTTGCACTTGTTATTTCCGCTATTGCCTTCATCCTGTTCAATGCTGATGATGACACGACCCCAATGTTCCATGCCGAGGAGGAAGAGCGGCCCTTCGCGTCTCACCCCGGCATGGGACTTTCATATAATGAAGATGATACAGTAGAAGAAGAGGAAGTTGTCATAAACATTCCATCTCCACCTACTGTATTCAACACGATAACAATCGATAAAGAAGCAACTGACATCCCTGAACCATCTTCTGAAATCCTTATTACGGAAAGAGATGATGAAATAATGATTCCTTCAGTTCCTGAAGTATTCGGAATGGTGAGGGATGTTGATACAGAGAGCGAAGTATCAATACCTTCCGACCCAGAAGTTTTTGGTCTGATAAGAGATGCGGAAACTGAAGAAGAACCAGTAGTTATTCCATCTGTTCCTGAGATGTTTGGGGTAATAAGAGAAGTTGATAAAGACTCTGTTGTTCCAATTGTTCCTGTCATTGTTCCAGAAGAGAAGGTAGAGGATAAACCTGTAGAAACTGTGAAGGAATCCAATGATTTCTTTGCTGGTATGACTCCTGATGAGGTGGAATTCTGGTCGAGTTTCTATATTGAAGGTGAGGATG
>JADIMF010000047.1 GCA_017694915.1 Candidatus Ornithospirochaeta stercoravium | reverse complement strand
GCATGAAGGAGTACAAGGATTATCTTTTCCATATCAAGCAATCCTGCATTGGCATGCTTCTAGGTCTTCCCGCCTGTATTGTCGTCGGAATGATGACAGCCATTCTCTGACAGCAGTTTGGGAAATCTATTGACAATAGAATATAATCAGGCTATATTCATAACAGTGTTTCAAAACGGTGTTATGAATTATGGCGAATCAGATTGCAGGAGTATACGAGAAGATAATTGAATGTGCGAAGAAGGAATTCCTGGAAAAGGGCTTCCTCAACGCGTCATTAAGGACAATAGCGGCCGCCGCAGATACAAGTACAGGGTCGATCTATACACGCTTCGGAGACAAGGAGGGATTATTTGATGCCATTGTTTCTCCTGCCATTGACGGCCTGAAGAGCATGTTCCTTTCCATACAGGATGATTTCCACAGCTTTCCTGCTGATGTTCAGAAAGAAAGCATGGGTAAATACACAAAGTCGCGTATCCAGGACATGATTGACTTCATCTATGACAACTATGACGAATTCCGGCTTCTGCTTGATGCCTCATACGGCACAGAGTACCAGAGTTTCCTGGATGAGCTTGTTGATATTGAGGTCGATTACACATACCGCTATATGAAGGTCACTGGATGCCACAGTACAGAAAGCGGAGAAGTCTCAGAAACCTTTATCCACATCATCGTGACAGCTTATTTCAACGGTTTCTTTGAGATCATACGTCATCAAATGCCGAAAAAGGAAGCAGAAAGATATGTAGCCATGCTGTCAGACTATCATATGGCGGGATTCAGCACCGTCCTTTATTGAAATGGAAGGCTCCATAACATGGAGTCTGTTTTATTGCATTATAAGTTAGCATATGCTAACTAAGGAGGATAAAAATGTCTACTCAAAGCCCACTTAAAAGGCTGTGGGAAATGGGTAAGGACGAACACGGAAAGCTCATAGCAGCAATCGTGCTTGCTTCGGCCGCTGTAATGTTCGGCGTAATCCCATACTTCATCGCAGCATTTCTGATAGAAGGCTTGCTTAATCATGAGATCATTGTGAAGACCGTCATGACATCAGCGATTACCGCTTTTGCTGCATTTGTCCTGAAGAGCATCATGTATTCAAAAGCGCTTTCACTTTCACACAGAGCCACGTTCCAGATAATGAGGAATATCCGTGCCGCAATTCTGGATAAACTGCCACGTCTGCCTCTTGGAACGATAATAGATACACCTTCAGGAAAACTGAAGCAGATTATAGTTGACCAGGTGGAGACAATGGAAAGGCCGCTTGCACATCTTCTTCCTGAGCTTTCAAGCAATATCCTGACTCCAGTTCTGATATTCATCTTCCTGCTTTTCCTTGACTGGAGAATGGCTTTGCTGTCTCTGGTTTCAGTGCCTGTCGGCATGGCATTCATGATGCTGGTGATGGCCGGATATGGAAAAGACTACGAAGGTTCTGTGAAGGTATCACAGGAACTGAATTCATCAATCACAGAGTACGTTAACGGCATTGAAGTGATAAAGACATTCAATCAGGCGGAAGGCTCATACAAGACACTTGCCGAGAGGGCGAAGAAAAATGCTTCCTACTATTACAACTGGATGAGGAAGTGCCAGACGAAAGTATCTTTCTCAAAAGCATTGGCACCGGCGACTCTCATAACGATACTTCCCGTCGGCTGGCTGTTCTACTCTTCAGGGACGCTGAGTTCCGCAACTTTCATACTAACGATAATGCTGTCGATGGGAATAGCAGAACCGCTTCTTCATGCTTTTGATTTCACGGATACCCTGGCACAGATTGGAACAATCGTGAACAATGTCGATTCTCTTCTGAAGGCAGAAGAGCAGGATCATCCGGACAAACCGGTTGAGATGAATAATCATGGAATAATGCTGAAAAACGTCAGTTTCTCATATGATGAGAAGACGGAAATCCTTCATGATGTCACAGCCACAGTACCAGAAGGAGGCATAACTGCGATTGTCGGTCCATCCGGAGGCGGAAAGTCGACAATAGCAAAGCTGATTGCGGGATTCTGGGACATAAAGCAGGGAGAACTGACGATAGGCGGAAAGGATATAAGGGCTATTCCTCTTTCGCAGCTTTATGACATGACCGCTTATGTCGGACAAGACAATTTCCTTTTCGATGATACCGTGATGGAAAACATCAGGGTCGGAAAAAAGAGTGCCAGTGATAAGGATGTCATGAAGGCAGCTGAGCTCTCCGGCTGTCTCGATTTCATCACAAAGCTTGAAAACGGGTTCGGCACAAGAGTCGGAAGTGGTGGAACCCGTCTTTCTGGTGGGGAAAGACAGCGTCTTGCCATAGCCCGTGCTATGCTCAAGGATGCTCCGGTTGTCATTTTTGATGAGGCAACAGCATATATGGATCCGGAGAATGAGACGAAGGTCCAGAATGCGATAAGAAAGCTGATCCAGGGAAAGACTGTCATTATGATAGCTCACAGACTATCTACAATCACGGATGCGGATAACATACTTGTTGTTGACAAAGGAAGGATTGAGGCAGAAGGGAAGCACGATGAGCTTCTTGTTACCTGTCCTCTTTACCGCAGTATGTATCAGGCCCATATGAGTGCCAAGGATGGTGAATGATGGTAAGTACAATACGAAAAATCCTTGCATTTGCAGGAAAGGAAAAAGCAAACATATGGAAATCTACTGCACTGAATTTTCTTTATGCAATATTCAATATGCTTCAGGTCGCAGCAGTGTATTTCATCATTATCGCTCTTGTCGGAAATGACAGGACAGGCAGCCCCGCATTGACGGCACTGGCTCTCATGGCTGTTTCTGTTTTTGGCAAGGCGGTTTCAAACAGGTTCAGTCAGTTGCAGCAGACCCATGCAGGATATTTCATGGTCGCGAACAAGCGTATTGCCATAGCGGACAAGATCAAGAGGATCCCTATGGGATATTTCAATGACAGGAGCCAGGGCGAGCTTTCCGGCATTCTGTCAACGGTACTTGGGGATCTTGAGAACTCAGGCCCCGTGATGCTGGTCAACTTCACTTCCAGCATTGTCAACAGCATTGTGTTCGCCATCTTCATCTTCATATTCGACTGGAGAATAGGGCTTCTTGCCCTTGCGGGGTATGCCGTCTATCTCCTCCTTGTCGGAAAGATGGAAAAGAAATCGAGAGAGATCGCACCCAGAAGACAGAAATCCGAAATGGCTCTTGTCTCAATGGTTCTTGAGAGAATTCAGGGAATGAGCGTGATAAAATCATTCAACCTTTCTGGTAGGGATGACAGCAAAGTGGAAAAGGCCCTTAATGACAACAGGGACAGCAACATCTCCCTTGAAATGCTTTTCACCCCTTATATAACTCTTGAGGAGATTTCCCTGCGCCTGTTTTCCGTCATCATAATGACTGCGGGATGCTTCTTTGCATTATCCGGAGCCATGACACTCGCCGATGCACTGATGACTATTGTGATTTCATTCCTCTGTTTTGCCCAGATCCAGACGGCAGGAAGCGCAATGCAGATGCTGCGCATCGTCTCCAGCTCAATAGATCAGGCCGAGAGTGTTGACAGCATTCCTGAGCTTGATGAGAAAGGACAGGCAATCCAGCCTCAGACCCATTCCATTGAATTCATAAATGTGTCTTTTGCATATGACAGGAAACCAATTCTGAAAGATGTATCTATCAGAATCCCAGAAAAGACATCTCTTGCGATTGTAGGCCCATCTGGCAGCGGTAAAAGCACGCTGTGTTCTCTCATCGCCCGGTTCTGGGATGTGTCATCCGGTTCAATCAGGATTGGAGGCCATGACATCAGGGAATACTCGCTTCCTTCCCTGATGGATCAGATCAGCATGGTCTTCCAGAGAGTGTATCTCTTTCATGATACAATAGCTGCGAACATCCGCTTTGGCCGTCCGGACGCTTCAATGGATGAAATCAGACGTGCAGCACAGAAAGCGTGTTGTGCAGATTTCATTGAGGCTCTTCCGGATGGATATGATACAGTAATCGGAGAAGGAGGAGCGGATCTTTCCGGAGGAGAAAAACAGAGAATCTCGATCGCCCGAGCCATATTGAAGGATGCTCCAATCATCATATTCGATGAAGCGACGGCAAATGTAGATCCTGAGAATGAAGACAAGCTCCAGAAAGCCATGGAGTCACTTTCAAAGGATAAGACAGTCATAATGATCGCCCACAGACTGAAGACAATAAGAAATGCTGACAACATCATAGTCCTTGATGACGGTGTGATAACTGAAGAAGGAAATCACGAAGCCCTCATGCAGGAAAATGGGCTGTATAAAGCCTTTGTCGCAGATCGTGAGGAAGCTTCAGGCTGGAAGGTCTGATTATTCTGAAAGCGGGGAGGTGCTGTCAAGAATTTCATTTACACAGAATTCTTGACAGCACCATTATGCAGGGCATTCTTTTTCTCCATTATCTGGGTCGGCAGTGATAAAGGTATCCATATTTTGAGAAAATCAGAAAACCTCTATTTCTCCGGGATAATTTACTCCCTTTTCAATAAGCGGCCCTCTCGCTCCCATCGTGAAAGCGATATCGCTGCTTCGGATTGCCATCAGCCTGTCGCCTGTTTTCAAACCGAGGGAATCCAGGGCAGAGGACGGTATCCTGACACAGCCATCCCCAGACAGATGAAGCCATGAATAGTACCGTCCCTTATATCTTATGAACTGTCCTTCGCTGTCCGGACAGCTGCCATCAAGTTCCGGCAGGTCAGTCAGTATGTGCTTCAGCTTTGAGCTTAAAAGCATTCTGCTGTTTGTGACACAGAAACCGCCGGTTATCCTGCTTCCGGTGAATATGATGATCCTGTCATCAGCAGCCAGATCATATTCACAGATCGCCATCGGAGGAAAATGTATGCTACCATCTTCCCTAATTAAAGACCATCCGAAGACGTATTTTCCTCCTTTGTTCAATTGAGGCATCACGTCACTCCCTTTTTCTTATCTTTTGTCAGCCTTTTCTGAAATGGAAATCGCAGCATTCATCTCCGTTTCCAAGAGTTCCGCTGCGCTCAAACCTGATCTTCGGCAGCAGCCCGGAAAAAGCGATCTCGTCATTCTCACAGAAAACAGTGCACAGCTCAGGGCATCCATATTTACTGCACAGATCATGGTAGATGCAGCTATGGAGATTAAAGTGGATCTCCTTTCCATCGCATCTTACCCATTCGGTCTTCCAGCCTTCTTCCGGAAAATTCTTTGCCATGAACTTCCTGACGCCCATGCGGTAGATTGAATATGCGAATGGCAGCCTTGCCATCTTCGACATGGACTCTTTCTTTTTCTCTGCAGTCTTCTTCTCTTCAGCCCTGACGTAATCCAGGGCCTCTGTCCTGGAATACCCGACAGAGAGAAGGGCCTTGTAGTAGGCAAGGGGAGGAAGAAGCTTCATCTGGATATGTTCTCTTATGGCTTCATTACCTTTATAGTCGGATTCAGCTTCAAGCTTTGAGAATATATCATCTGCTACCTGATAGACCTTCCTGCCATCCTCTTCTCCAAATTCCCTGAAGCAGTCATCCAGAAGAAAAGCAAAAGGGGTCTCACTTATCCTCATTCTCATTGCCCCCAGCGATCTTTGCAAACACATCTGATGCATATTTCTGGAGAACATCTGACTTTGTGACAGCAATTCCCCACTTCTCATCACCAAGGACTATGAGCGTATCTCCGGCCTTGATATCAAATGTTTCCCTTGCCTCTTTCGGGATAATGATCTGCCCACGTTCACCGACCTTGACGGTTCCAAAAACATAATGTCCC
>JADIMF010000004.1 GCA_017694915.1 Candidatus Ornithospirochaeta stercoravium | reverse complement strand
GAATAGCTGATGAACGAATTGCCGAGAGGCTTTATGAGATAAAGAGGAGGCCTCTGTCGAAATCGTTTATAACGCTGATGGATAAATCTTCCCTCCGGGATAATGGCCTGATAGTTCCAGATGATATCTTTTCAAGATGGCCGGCGCCATTTACCGCAATCCTTCAGCACGAGAATGGAACGACGGTGGCTGTTAGATGCCCGTCCGATCCGTATCTTCTCCGGATTCTTCCTGTTTCCGGGCCGATTTATTCCACTTCAGTGAATTTCTCGGGAGAGAAAAGTCTCCTCACTTTTGATGATATCCTTCCTGTCTTCATGAATTCTGTTGATTTCATAGTTAACGATCCGACAGTGAAAGGAGGAATGGCATCGACCATAATCGATGCCACTTCCAATCCATACAGGATAATCAGAGAAGGTGCTTATAAATTCACATTCTGATCTTTCTTGCTTCCACGTAGTATCTCTTTTCATTGGCATGCCCGATTGAGAATGTCTTTCTCGGGAATGCCTTATCCCTGAGTATGGAAGCGAAGAATGTCTCTTTTGATATATCCGGAAGAATGATTCCGAGAGCGCCGTTCTCAGCAAGCTTCATCACAGAATCAATTCCATGGATGTAATCGACACGTCCCTCTTTCTTTTCGAGCATTTCATCGATGACGCTCTGTATAGTCCATGCAGGCATTTCCTTTTCTGTTCCGCTGGTTTTTATTAACGATATATCGTTTCCGTTGATCAGGATGAAGCTCTGCTTTTCGCTGTTGATTGCACTGATTGCTTCTTCGATTGAGCCTGCGTTGTTTTTCTCAATATGCTCAGCATGATGCGAGAGAATTTCGAGGAATTTTTCTTCTGTGATATCGAAGAATGAGCGGTGAATCGGTTCGAACATCAGTCCAGAATCAAATATATTCTCTATTTCACATAGTGCGTAACGCAGCGGATGATTTCCCCTTTCTTCTTCTGAGAGCGTTGTTTTCACATCTTCCCAGAGGCTCTTGGCAGATGCCAGGCTATGGTTTCCGTCACCCATTGCATACAGAAGCGGATTCTCAGGATCAAGCTTTTGCTCTATGTTCTCAAGAGCATTGTATATGATGGCTTTGTCATCCTCATCTGAGACAAGATAACCTTCGATATGTCCTCCGCCGAGCATCAGAGGTGAGTCGTAGACCTTTTCAAGTTTTCCTTGTTTTTCTGCAATTGGTTCGATTACGCTTCTTTTTTCATCGGAGATGAGCACCATGATGTGTGGTATTTCAAGAATTGCATTCTTTCTTATCTCTTTTCTTGGCGGGATTCTCGATATGATTGTTCCTTCTGTTGCGCGTATAGGTGAAAGAGATGATGGAGAGTAATCATATTTCTCCAGATCAAGCTTGCCAACAAGCCCGTACCTTGTTCCCGATTCTGTATCTCTTTTCACAAGGATGAAAGAATCCGGGTATTCAATGAACACTCCGCTTTCAAGGTAATGATGCATTGTCTCATCTGCTTTTCTTATCCTTTCTTCCTTGTCGCTATCCTCGAGATAGCATTCTGGAAGAATCATGCGGAGAGTAGAAGGTGAGGTACCGACGAAATTATCTGCTTCCTCCCAGTATTCGCGTTCGGATGTATACTGATCGCAGGCAACCACTGCCCACTTTTCCATTTCGATGCCTTTCCCCGGAAGGAGAATGTCCGCAGCTGAAAATCCTGTGTCTTTCATTCAAAAGCCTCCACAGGTATTATAGCATGTATGAAGGACTTGATAATAATCGGTGGTTTTGCCCCTGATAATCTTCATATTGATTCCCGTTCCTATCGCAGGATAATCGCTGCGGATTCAGGTTATGACACTGCTATTCGTCTGGGACTCAAGCCGGATGCTGTTATAGGCGATTTTGATTCGACATCGAGGAAGAGTGAACTGATTGAGCATGGCTATTCGCCATGTCCTGAGGATAAGGATGAAACAGATGCGGAGCTTGCAATCATGCATTCGCAGTCATATGACCTTATCGGAGGAGGAGAGGGACGCCTCGATCACACGCTTTCCCTTTTTACAGTTTTCAGAAGATATGAATCCCCCTGTATCTGGTATATGCGTACCGATACTGTTGTCTCGATGAAGGGCGTGCTATGCATAGAAGGAAACAAGGAAATGCACCTTTCGATGTTCCCGCTGACAGAGGCGTCTGTTTTCACAAGCGGTCTGAAATGGAACCTGAATGGTGAGCATCTTTCATCTCTTTTCATTTCCCTTTCGAACAGATTGGAGGAAGATAAGGCCATGATACGCTCCGACGAGACCATTTTCATCAGATTCAGCCCTGAAGATTTCGAAAACGTCCGTATTTCTATTCCTGATACGACTCTGAGGTGATAGAATAGTAATATGCTTGCTTTCAGACGGATACTGGCATTCTCTTCGAGGATTCACACATACCTGCTGGCTCTGTATTTCTTCTTTGCTCTGCTGTTTGTGCTTTTCCTTTATTTTCCTGTCAGTGAGGTCCTCGTTTCATTCGTAACCATGGCTCAGATGATTCTGGGATGGACGATTTTCCTCGAGGGATTATGGCTGGTGCTTGCTTCTGTGTATCAGATTTTCTATACGCATGTTGTATGTCTGGAACCGCTTATAATGACTGTAGTCAGATTGGCTATCTACTTTGTCATATCCATCATTCTTGATATCCTGAATACTTTCATCCTTTCAGGATTCTCATATGGAGGTGCTTTCTGATGGAAGAAAATGTATATGCTATAAGGGGTGCTACCACCGTTGAACATGATTCTCCAGCGGAGATTGATGAGGCTGTGCGAGAGCTGATGGAAGCCATATATAGTGAGAACGGTATTACTGATAGCGACGCTGCTTTCATACTATTTTCCCAGACAAGGGACATAAGGACAAGAAACGCCGCCGCAGCCTGCCGTCGTTCAGGATATGGAGCTCTTACTCCCTTGTTCTGCGTGCAGGAAGCGGATATCGCAGGAGGCCTTCCTCTTGCTATAAGAGTGATGATACTTGTTAATCATAAAAGAGAAAGGGAAGCAAGGATGGTTTATCTCAGAGGTGCATCATCATTGCGCCCGGAATATACGAAAAAGGAGAAGCAGGATGATTGAGAAAATCGAAAACGGGAAATTCATTGCTGAGATCAATACATTAGGAGCTCAGCTTAATCGTATCTATTCAGAGGAAACAGATACCGAGTATCTCTGGAATGGTGATGAGACATACTGGAAGAAGCATGCTCCAGTACTCTTTCCGTTTGTAGGTAGACTTTCAGATGGAAAGTATAAATACAACAGTAATGTCTATGAAATGACACTTCATGGATTCTGCCAGCAGGCTGAATTCACTGTTGTTGAGAATACAGGTGATTCAGTTTCCTTCCGTATTGAGAGCAATGACGAGAGGAAGGCTATGTATCCTTTCGATTTCATCTTTACTGTTACCTATCGTGTTACCGATGAAGGTGTTGATGAGGTTGTCAACGTGAAGAATACAGGAACAGGGGAGATGCTCTATGGCTTTGGCGGACATCCAGGATACAATGTTCCTCTGGAAAAAGGGCTTTCATTTGAAGATTACGAGGTATATTTCCCAGAAGCAGGTAAAATCGAAAGACGTGTGTTCACAGAGAATTACCTTGACAGCGGAAAGTATGCTGAGACTGATACAGTCAAAGATGGAGTGATGAAACTTCATCATGATCTTTTTGACGATGATGCTGTTGTCCTCCATGGAACAGGTGAAAGAGCTATCATAAGAAGCGCAAAGGGTAAGCGTTCTGTTGAAGTTGAATTCAAGGGTTGTCCGTGGTGTGCTGTATGGCATAGTGTCAAGAAGACAGCTCCTTTTGTCTGTATCGAACCATGGTGGACTCTTCCTGGTCTTGACCACTCGCTTGTTGATATTTCTGAGAGAGAAGACTTCATTCACCTTGCTCCGAATGCAGAGAATGAACATGTTATCTCTATGAAGCTTAAATAATTAGGTTGCGGCATATCATAAAAATGAATCTTTTTGCGTAAAAGGTATTGACTGATATGCCGCATATGAGTTATTTTAATCGCCGTTGAGACGCCGCCTTAGCTCAGCTGGCCAGAGCACGTGACTTGTAATCTCGGGGTCGTTGGTTCGAATCCGACAGGCGGCTTGTAACCCTTGCAGAAATCCTGCGAGGGATTTTTATTTGAAAAAGGCTTCCAGATCTTTGTGCATCGCACTAATCGAAAGCCTTTCTCGTTCAGCAATCAGAATTATCTTTGCAGTTTTGTCTGAAGAATCTTGATCTCTTCTATTGAGAGCCCAGAGATATCTGCAATTTCATTCAATGTATATTTTCTGCTATTCAGCATGCGAAGTGCCGTTGCTTTCTTCTCTCTAGCAGTACCTCGTTTCTCACCAATCTCCTCATACTGTTTACCATATTTTTCAACCAGGTTTTCCACCGCCCTGCACATCGTTTATACTCCATCGTTGTTTTTGTTTGGAAAAGCTTCCAGATCTTTGTGCACCGCACATAATCGGAAGCCTTTCTCGTTCAATAGTTTGAATTATCTTTGCGGTTTTGTCTGAAGAATTTTAATCTCTTCTATTGAGAGCTCAGAGATATCTGCAATTTCATTCAATGAATATTTTCCGCTATTCAGCATACGAAGAGCGGTTGCTTTCTTCTCTCTAGCAGTACCGCGCTTTTCTCCTCGTTTCTCACCAATCTCCTCGTACTGCTTACCATATTTTTCCACCAGGTTTTCCACCGCCCTGCACATCTTATCAACTCCCTCCTTGCTTTCCTTATAGTATCTTACCCTATCTGCCAGAACCTTGTAATTCATCTCATCAGGACTTGTGCATGAGAAGTCATGCTGGACTTATACTAATAAAGTAGACAAATAAACGAAAAGGAATTAAAAAGAAGAATAGACAAGGAAATGGAGGGAGAAGACAAATGGCATATGTGCCGAAATACGAAGAGGAATTCAAGAAGAACCTGGTGGCGCTGCATAGCAACGGCAAAAGCCAGGCAGAGCTGTGCCGTGAATACGGCGTGTCAGAATCAGCACTGGCAAAATGGATCAAGAACTACTCTTCAGTGAAGACCGATGACGGAGAGGTGATCACTGCAAAGCAGGTCAAGGAGCTGCAGAAGAGGAATGCGGCTCTTGAAGAGGAGAACCT